>NZ_JBBPCC010000011.1:0-240752 GCF_038070315.1 Paenibacillus filicis
GCGGCCGAGCTTGCGGCGGAGCTGGCTACGGCCCGCGAGCGGTTGGCGGCTCTAGCCGCGGAGGCTGGGCGCGCAGGCGCAGCACTGGAAGCGCAGCGCGCCGAGGAAGCGCGCGAGCGCGAGCTGCGCGAGAAGGCGCAGCAGCGGCAGGCGCAGCTCAAGGCCGAGCTGGCGCGGGTGGAGACGCCCGCTGCCGCGCGCAGGCGGCTGCAGGATGCGCTGCAGGCCGCCCGCGAGCTGGAGCGCACGGAGGCGCTGGCCGCCGAGCGGCAGGCGGATGCGGATCGGCAGCGGCAGGAGGCCGCGCGGGAGAGCCGCTTGCTGCAGGAGCAGGCGGTGCAGGAGCGGGTCTGGGACGACCGGGCCGCAGCGTGGATGGCGACGGCGGCAGCTATGCGCCGGTCGGCGGATGCTGTGGAGGCGAGGCTGCAGGAGCTGGAGCAGGCCGAGGCCCGCGAGGCGGAGCTGCGGCGCCGGAGCGAGCTGGCGGCGGAGCGCCAGGCGATGGCAGGCGTGCTGGCTGCGCAGCTGAAGGACGGGGAGCTGTGCCCGGTCTGCGGGTCGGCGGAGCACCCTGCGCTGGCCGGACATCGGCATGAGGATGCCGGGCAAGCTGCTGCCAGTCTGGCCGACGAGGCAACTGAGCCTGTGACTAGAGCGGACCATGATGAAGCTGCAGCTGGCGGTGGAATCGGCATTACGGCTGAAGTGAGGGCCGTAACAGAGGATGGTCTCGAGGGCAGCCGCCAGCAGATGCGGGAGGAGCGGTTCGCCGTGCGCCGGCTGCTGCAGAGGCTCGATTCGCTGGAGCGCCAGTATACGTCTACGTTCGGTCAGGCTGTGGATGGATCCGGTCTGTCAGAGCTGCGAGAGGCAGCCCAGCAGGCTGCTGCAGGCCAAGAGCTGCTCGCGGACAGGTTGGTAGGCCAGGGGACTGACGGTCTGGACGGGCTATCTGGGGATCGACATCCACATTCGCTGGCCGCACATCAGGGCGGCAATCACGGTAGCAGCGAAGACGCCAGCCAAGCTGGAGCAAGCCTGTTGTCCGGTCAGCTTGATTCGGGGTCTTATCGAGCCTTTCTTAACACGTTCGAGGCATCTCCGCTGGCTGAACACTTGAGTCCTGAGTTCGCCGGAGCACTGACGGCTGCTGTGGAACTCTGCTCCGAAGGGCTCCGGCGGCTGGAACGATCGGCCGATTCGCTGGAGCAAGGCTGGCAGGAGCTGCAGCAGCAGGTCCGTCAAGGCGAGCGCAAGCGGCAGGAGCTGGAGACTCGCTTGCATTCCTTGCAGCTATCCATCGAGGCGGAGGACCGGAAGGCCGGTGAGTGGAAGCAGGCTCTTGCAGCTCAGCATGCAGTCTGGCAGCAGACCTTCGGCGAGTGGGAGCCTGCCCAGGTCCCTGAGCTAGCTGAGCAGGGAAGACGGCAGGAGGAAGCCGCGGAAGACATACGCCAGCGCCTGGAGAAAAGCGTGTCTTTTCTCCAGGACAAGGACACGCGTCTCCAGCAGCTTCAGCAGGAACAGTCCGGGCTGGAGAAGCAGTCGGTTCGGCTGAGCGCTGAGCAGGAAACGCTGGAGGGACAAATCCGGCAGCAGGCGGAGCGCCTGCTGGGCCTGGTTGGGGAGCAGGAGCCCGGGCGTTTGGCGGCTGAAGCTAACGCTGAGCTGCAGCGGCTGCGGGAGGATGCCGGCTCTGCGAGCAAGCGCCGCGAGCTTGCGGTCGCAGCCGCGCAGACCACAGCTGCCCAGGCTGCTGCGGCCACGCAAGCAGAGCAGTCTGCACACGCGCTTGAGACTGCGACTGAGGCGGAATGGCAGGAGCAGGCCGCAGAGGCCGGGTTTGCCTCGGCTGCGGATGTGGAGGAAGCGCTCGTCTCAGAGGAGCAGAGGAGCGCCTGGCAGCAAGCTGTAGAGGCACATGGCAAGCAGGAGCATCAGGTAGCCGCGCGACTCCGGGAGCTGGAAGCGACCCTTGCGGGACGTCAGGTTTCTGATGAAGAATGGGAGCAGACCGAGCAGGAGCTGGCGGCCTGCAAGCAGCGCGATGAAGAAGCCTTGCAGCATGGCGCCAGGTCCGAGAGGGACTGCGAGGAACTGAGGAGAAAGCATGACCGCTGGCAGGAGCTGGACAGACAGCGATCCGGTCTGCAGCAGGAGCTGACGCTGCTCGGCAAGCTGCAGAGCGTTCTTCGCGGGAATGCGTTCGTCGAGTTTTTGGCGGAGGAGCAGCTGATGCATGTAAGCCGTGCGGCTTCCGAGCGGCTGGGACAGCTGACGCGCCGCAAATATGCCATCGAGGTCGACTCAGGCGGCGGCTTCGTCATCCGGGATGATGCCAATGGCGGTACGCGCCGTCCGGTGACTACGCTATCCGGCGGGGAGACCTTCCTGACATCCCTGTCGCTGGCACTCGCTTTGTCTACTCAGATCCAGCTCAAGGGCGAGTATCCGCTCGAGTTTTTCTTCCTGGACGAGGGCTTCGGCACGCTGGATCCCGAGCTGCTCGATGCGGTGGTCACCGCACTGGAGAAGCTGCATATGGATAAGCTGACTGTTGGGGTCATCAGTCACGTGCCGGAGCTGCGGGCCAGACTGCCGCGCAGGCTGGTCGTGCATCCCGCCGAGCCTGGGGGCAGGGGAAGCCGAGTCGAGCTGGAGACGATGTAAGACGTTACAGGGGCGGTGTGTTCCGGCCCCGGCTGCTTCTTGTCAACGGCTGCTCCAGGTAAGGTATAACCTTACCGTGACGCGCATACTTCATGATATAATGAGTGGGACATGACGGTACTGCCGCATGAGGGGAGAATGACAGAATGCATCATGCAAGACGGACACGGAAGCAAGCTCCTAAGTCCGGTGGAGCCGGGAGTCAACCTGGCGCATCTACACGGTTGCCGACAGGACGGCGGCTTCGGGCAGCCTCGGCATCTGTGCTGGCGCTTGCGCTGGGAGCGGGTTTGCTGCTGTCCCCTGCGCCTGTGGCACACGCGGACGCGATCTGGGACCGCTGGCAGGCCGCGGACAAGGCGGTTAATGCCGGCAATCCGGCGGCTGCGGTGCCGCATTGGAAGTTTCTGGTTGATCATTACGCTGCCGCAGGCGACTGGCAGAACGCGGCATTGTTCAGCGGCAGATTGAATACGTATTTCGACTCCGCCGGAGATTACGAGCAAGCGATCGTCTACTACGAGCGGGAGAATGAATACTGGTTGAAGGACGGCAAGGATTGGGGGGCCGTCGATCTGCAGAGGGCGGAGCAGATCCGGACAACCGTGGAGGCCTATATCTCCACCTCCGATACGGAGGCTCTGCGCAAGCGGGGTCTTCCAGCCCATGGCAAGCTGTCCAAGTTCGAGCCGGATTACGGGATGTATATCGGGATGTATACGGAGCGGGATCCCAAGATGCTCAATTATTTCGACCGCTCCGAGTCGATCTACGGGAAGAAGCATGCTTTGTATCTGGCCTACTCCCAGGTGGGCAAGCCGTTCCCCAAGGCATATGCGGACCGGGCCAAGCAGGCGGGTGCAGGCTTGCAGATTGCCTGGGAGCCGATGAACGGGCTTGATGCCGTGACGGATGCGGCCGTCCGCCAATGGGCCAAGGAAGCCAAGGCTGCGGGCTTGCCGATCTTCCTAAGGTATGCCAGCGAGATGAATGGGAACTGGGTGCCGTGGCACGGCGATTCGGATAAGTACATTCGCAACTTCCGGATGGTACATGACATCATGGCGCAAGAGGCTCCTAATGTCGCGATGGTCTGGAGTCCAGGCGATGTGCCGATGTACTCCATGGATGCTTATTATCCTGGCGACGATTATGTCGACTGGGTTGGCGTGAGTCTGTATAGTGAGCCTTACGAGAACGGCGATCCGAATCAGGGCAATATGCAGGGGACGAGTCCGGTCGAGCGTCTCGATTATTTGTACAGCACCTATGCCGACCGCAAGCCGCTTATGATCAGTGAGACGGCGGTATCCCATTACGCCAACGTGCCGAAGGAGTCGTTCACGGCCTACGGAACGCTGAATCTGCAGCGATTGTACGGCATCATGCCTTACAAATACCCACGGCTCAAGTCGGTTACCTACTTCAACGTCAACCTGGAGATGACAGAGAGCAAGAACAACTATTTGCTTCGAGACAACGAGGCGATGATGGGCTTGTACCAAAAGCTGATTGCCCCGCCGTATTACTTGACCAAGGTGGAGCAGGGGGTTAGGCCCGCCGATCATGCCGGATTTGTTCCGTTGACCTCGGACGCGGTGTTTTATAAGCAGGCGACGATTACGCCGTTCATCAAGATTCCAGATATTTATATCGGCAAAGTGGAGTATTTGCTCAACGGCAAGCTGATCGGCACGCAAACGGCTCCTCCCTATGGGGTGCAGGTGAAGGCGGGCGATGTTCCGGCCGGGTCCACGCTGGGTATCGTCGTCTACAATGAGGCCGGGAAGCAGGCGGCGGTCAAGACCTTCTCGATCGAATCCGGGATCGCGATTACGCTGGATGGCAAGGATGTAGCCTTCGAGCAGCCCCCGGTGATCCGGGAAGGCAATACGCTTGCGCCGATCCGTGCTATCTTCGAAGCGATGGGTGCGACCGTAGAATGGAATGCATCGACCCGGACGGCGACCGCTAAAAAGGGTCCTACGACCGTCTCCGTGACGGCCGGCAGCCGTGAGGCCTTCGTAGGCGGTCGGTCACAGATATTGGAAGTGCCGGCGCAGCTCATCGGCGGCTCGACTATGGTGCCGGCCCGCTTTGCCAGCGAAGCGTTCGGCGGAGCTGTCGGCTGGGACGGCGCCAGCCGGACGGTTCAAATCCGCAGCGACGGCAAGAAGTCAGCCGCCGCCGTTTCTATCGCCTCCGTCAAGCCGGAGACGGTGATGAGCTCTACGGCCATCCCTTCGGATAGCGCAGCACCATCTTCCAGGGGCTGGTTTGGATGGCTCAAGCAGCAGCTCGGGAGGCTGTCGGGTCTGTGGGAGCGCTTTGCTTGATACAGGGACTGCGTGGCTACTGGATATCGGATTGCCGATGCACGGAGCGAAAGCCCACGTACGATAAACGGTTCACCTAAAGCTGTGACCTTTGGCTGGTCTGTAGAGTTGTGTTGACCGGCACCAGCTTCAAGCACATAACAAAGAAGCTTCCAGCCTGATCTCAGGCATGGAAGCTTCTTTGATTTCGCATTTCCCGTTTATGCGTGAACGGCCAGCTCTTCGATCACGGCCTGGGCAGCTTGACGGGCTGTAGAGAAGGCACGCTCGGCGAGCTCTCCCTTGCCATTACATCCGTCGCCACAGAAGAAGAACGGGACGCTTTCCACCCGTGTCGGAAGCAGGCGGTTGCCGGCGATGTTCTTGACGCTGGCGACCATCGCTTTCTTGGAGACGCGCTTGACTTCCGTCACGTCGCGCCAGCCAGGATAGTATTCGTCGAACAAAGCCTCCATCTGCTTGGTCTTCGTATCCAGATAAGCCTTGCGTTCCGCCTCATCTGTGAAGGAATCGCTGAGATAGGCGATGCCCTGGAGCAGTTGTCCGCCTTCGGGCACAAGCGTATGGTCAGTCGCCGATACATCGCTGATAAACAGCTTGTTGTCCATGTCGCTGATATAGCTGAACGGTCGTGCGACGACCTGCTTCAGTCCGATATCGTAGACCATGACCTCGGTAGAGGTATTATGCTCGTATGGAGCGAGGAACGGCTCCCAAGGCGTTTCCTTGAGCAGCTTACATACCTGCTGCACCGGCATGGCGAAGATGACGCGATCGAACGCTTCCTCGCGGTTTTTCGTGCGAATCACATATTGCCGGTCCGCATAGCGGATGCTTTCCACGCCTTCCTGAAGTGCGATCTGCCAATTTCCGGACTGTTCGATTTTTTGCTTGAGCTGGTTCGTGATCACAGCCCAGCTTCCGAGTACGTAGTTAACCGGACGGCTCGACAGGAACAGGTTGTGGTAATAGTCGCTGATTACCGGCCCCGGTACCTTACGCGCCTCTTCCGGAGCGATAAAGAAGTTGGAACAGACCAGATGCTCCCACAATTCCTTAACATCTTCATCTGCGTCCGATTCGGCCAGGTAGTCGCCGAGGGTCGGATAGTTGCGGAGCTGATGAATATTGGCGATAATGGCTGTAATTTCGGCTACGAAGCGTACTTTTTGCATCGGGTTCAGCAGCTCGGTCCGCATCAGATTGACAAAATCGAGCGGTGCTGGAGTTAGCTGTCCGTTCTTCGCGTACATGACCTTGCGCTTGTCGACCTGCTTGGAGCTGAAGGAAAGTCCGAGCTCGCGCTCCATCACGGTCAGCTTGTGGCGGTCGATGCCGTAGACGGCATGAGCCCCGTAATTCAAGGTAAAGCCCGCTTTCTCATAAGTAAAGGCACGCCCTCCAAGCTGCGGGCTCCGTTCGAACAAAACGCCCTGAATACCCTTCTGCTCAGACAAATAGGCGGCCGCAGTCAAGCCTGCAAGTCCGCCTCCGACGATAGCTACTTTCATGTGATAATCCCCTTTCTCTTGATGGTCGGATTCTGTTGTCATCCGGGTGCCCTCATGACGGATTCCCGTCCACACCCAGGTCAATTGAACCTGCATTCTTTCGATTAGATCGCTTCCGTCATCCTGTGAGCACCAGAGCATCAAGGCTCCGAAGTAGGCGGTGACCAGCGCTCCAGCCTTGCCCGGCTCTGGCAGCCAGCGAAGTACGGCTTCGTCCAACGTTTGGCGAAGGCGATCCATCGCTGATTGTAGACTGTCGTTCTGCATAGACAACGCAATCCAACTGCGGATAAAGCGGGCCGAGGGCGCGGCGTGGGCGGCAAGCTCCAGAAACAGGCGGTTGATGTGATGCTCCAAGGAAGGCACCTGGGTCGGCTTCCGCTCCGACCATGCGCGGATAATATCCGTTTGCTGCCGGGGCCAGTCCTGCAGGATCTCGTCTTTTCCCTTGAAATAATGGTAAAAGGTCCCTTTGGACGTACCTGTCGCTGCGATGATATCGTCGACAGAAACCTGCTCGTACCCCCGCTCGATAAACAGTCTGAGAGCTGTTTCCAGCAGATGCTCACGCTTCTTGCGTGTGGCTGCGCGCATGAACCGAGTCACGGAATGGCCTCCTTGTCTGCCTGGCTTCACCTTGCTTATAAGTCTATTATAGGCGAATCCGCCTAGAAATGATACGACATATTAGACTATAAGTCTAATTACAAAAAGCTTGTATCGCGCGCGTTTTCCTTTTTGCCTGAGTTCATGTATCATAGAGGTAATGATTGCTAGAAAACGCAGAGGAGGGAACAGGCTTGGATTGTATTTTTTGCAAAATCGTAGAGGGAACCATTCCTTCCACCAAAGTTTTTGAAGACGAGCGGGTCGTCGGATTTCTGGACATCAGACCGGCGGCACCTGTGCATGTGGTCATCATTCCCAAGAAGCATATCTCCGATATGAACGGGGTAGAGGAAGAAGATCTTCCGCTGATCGCCGATATTCACCGGGCTGCTCGTCAAATCGCGGTGGAGCGCGGCGTTGCCGAGTCCGGCTACCGGCTGGTAAATAACTGCGGTCCAGACAGCGGGCAGGAAGTGTTCCATCTGCATTATCACCTTCTTGGCGGTCATAAACTAGGCTTGCCGATCGCTTAAACAGGTCTTGACGGACGATGTCCGAAGTAGTTCTCAGATTAGGTTGACACACCATAAGCTGTTGCCCTATAATGAGGTGTGATGAATGTCTTTTATCGTCTTGGACGGTCTGTTCGGAGGGAGGGAAAACTGGTGTCAGAAACTCGAGTTCGTAAGAACGAAACGATAGATGCTGCACTCCGCCGCTTTAAGCGTTCCATCGCTAAAGATGGCGTGTTGGCGGAGGTTAAGAAACGTAAGCATTATGAGAAGCCTAGCGTCAAACGCAAGAAGAAGTCTGAGGCTGCTCGTAAGAGAAAGTTCTAGGGGGCTTAATCGATGAGCTTAAGCGACAGATTGAACGATGACATGAAGCTCGCGATGAAGAGTCAAGACAAGTTTAAACTCTCCGTTATCCGTATGGTTCGTGCCGCTATCAAGAACATTGAGATAGATCAGCGAAAACCCTTGGAGGAACAAGAAGTTCTTGATGTTCTGAATCGTGAGGTCAAACAGCGTAAAGATTCCCTCCAAGAATTTGAAAAGGCCGGTCGTGAAGATCTGGCTGAGAGCCTCAGGGCTGAGATCGTCATATTGATGGATTACTTACCGCAACAGCTTTCCGATGAAGAAGTAAAAGCCATTGTACAGCAGACCATCCAAGAAGTGGGGGCTTCTTCAAAAGCGGATTTAGGAAAAGTCATGGGCGCATTGATGCCAAAGGTCAAAGGACGAGCTGACGGCAAAATCGTCAATCAGTTTGTTCAGCAATTGCTTACTTAACGATCATGAGAAACACTCCAGCCGGGGTGTTTTTCTTTGTTTTCGGCAAAATGAATCGTATTGCCGCCCGCTGCGTATTACATAGGCATATAGGCCATTCTATGAGGAAAGGGCAATGATTTCTTGCAGAAGGCAAATGAAGTTGAATAAAGGAGGTGAAGCGATGTTATCCGTTCGTTGGGAGCGCTTTAACGTCCAGGGAGGCCGGGTATGGCTTATTCTTCCCTTGCTTCTGATGCTGTGGACACTACTTGGTCCAGTGGGAGGGAATGCTGCGGCGACTGCGTCATCTCCGCCGATGGCGGCCCCGGTGGTGGTAATTCCGGTACAGCAGACCATCGAGAGCGGTCTTGAGCGATTTCTGCAGCGCTCCTTCCAGCAAGCGTATGATCTGGGCGCGATGCACATCATCCTGGAGATCAATACGCTTGGAGGCAGTCTGGAATCCGCGGAGCATATCGGGCAATTGGTGAAGGAAAGCCAGATTCCCACGATCGCTTATGTGCGGGGCAAAGCCATCTCGGCGGGCACTTACATCGCCCTGAACGCAGAGCGTATCGCGATGGAGCCGGGAAGCTCCATGGGAGCGGCCGCCGTCGTGGATGCAGAGGGGCATGAAGTAGAGCAGGGCAAGGTCATTTCCTACTGGGCAGGCCATATGAAGGCGGCAGCTGAGCTGCGGGGCCGCGATCCTCTGATCGCCCAGGCGATGGTGGATAAGCGGCAGGGGATATCCTTGCCTCAGATCAGCCGGGAGATAGCGGCAGGGGATATTCTCACGCTGACAGCCGGCGAAGCGGTGAAGGTCGGGTATGCGGAAACCTTGGCCGCCGACAGGCAGGCCGTCTATGCGTTTATCGGTGGCGAGGGTCATCCGCTCGTGGAATTGAAGCCGAGCCTTGCCGAGCAGGTATCCCGCTGGGTAACGCAGCCCTGGGTATCGGTCGTCCTGCTGCTGATCGGGATTGCCGGTGTGGCCATTGAGCTATTCGTTCCCGGGTTCGGCATTGCGGGTATTATCGGCGTGCTGGGCTTCGGCCTATACTTTTTCGGCCATTATTTGGCCGGGTTTGCCGGGGTGGAGGAGATCGCATTATTTATAGCGGGCATTCTGCTGCTTGTGATTGAAATGTTCGTCACCAGCTTCGGGATTTTGGGCGTGCTTGGCGCCTTGTGCTTATTCGGCGGAGTCGTACTGTCTGCACATAATATGAAGCTGGGCATGGCTAACCTGGGCATCGCGTTCGTGCTGGCCATTATCGTCGTCGCTATCTTTGTCCGCATCTTCAAGCGCCGCGGAGTGTGGAACAAGTTCATCCTGCGTGAAAGTCTGTCTGCCGATAAGGGCTATGTATCTACGGTTACCCGTTTCGAACTCGTCGGACAAACAGGGCTGGCTATCACCCCTCTGCGCCCCTCGGGAACGGCATCGTTCGGCGAGGAGCGTCTGGATGTCGTCACAGACGGTGAGTTTGTGGCGGCGGGAACCGAGGTTGTCATTCATTCGGTGGAGGGCTCGCGGATCGTCGTCAAGCCCAGGAAAGACCCCTTGGTGTAAAACGTAAAGGTTCAATGAAGAAAAGGAGGAATTTTGTTTATGATGGATACCGGTTTAATCTCTATATTGTTTCTAGTTATCGTCGTGATCATCGCGCTGTCAGTCTTTTTTACCTTCGTCCCGGTTATGCTGTGGGTGGCAGCTCTAGCCTCCGGCGTAAGGATTAGTATCATCACGCTGGTCGCCATGCGTCTGCGCCGGGTTATCCCGAGCCGGATCGTCAATCCGATGATCAAGGCAACGAAGGCCGGTCTGGATGTATCGGTCAACCAGCTGGAAAGTCACTTTCTGGCGGGCGGTAACGTCGATCGCGTCGTCAATGCGCTGATCGCCGCGCATCGCGCCAATATTCACCTCGAATTCGAACGCGCAGCCGCTATCGATCTGGCGGGCCGTGACGTGCTGCAGGCTGTACAGATGAGTGTTAACCCGCGCGTCATTGAGACGCCAACTGTGTCTGCGGTAGCCAAGGACGGGATCGAGGTCAAGGTTATTGCCCGGGTTACCGTGCGTGCCAATATCGACCGGCTCGTCGGCGGCGCCGGCGAAGAGACGATCATCGCCCGTGTCGGCGAGGGGATTGTTACAACGGTCGGTTCCAGCAACTCGCATAAGGACGTATTGGAGAACCCGGATATGATCTCACGGACCGTACTGGGCAAAGGACTGGATGCCGGAACGGCCTTCGAAATTTTATCCATCGATATCGCGGACGTTGACGTAGGCAAGAACATCGGGGCTCACCTGCAGACTGAGCAGGCCGAGGCGGACAAACGGATCGCCCAGGCGAAGGCGGAGGAGCGCCGTGCAATGGCGGTTGCCCAAGAGCAGGAGATGAAGGCGAAGGTCGTCGAGATGAAGGCAAAGGTTGTCGAATCCGAATCCCAGGTGCCGCTGGCGATGGCCGAGGCGCTGCGTGACGGGAAGCTGGGCGTAATGGATTATATGAACCTGCAGAATATTGAAGCGGATACCCAGATGCGCTCCAGCCTGGGCAGAACGGGCGATACCGGGAATAAGCCGGGCGACGAAAGCTAAGGCCTCTCTGCCATGACCGAGAAAGGCGGTGAGCACGGATGAGACTGATTGAATTTCTGCTGAATAATTGGGTATTTGTCGCAATCGCATTTTTCGTGCTGAGTTCCTTGCTCAAGAAGGGCGGCGGCCGTACCGGGAATGCCCAGCGGCCCAATAGTCCCGGTGGCCGGCCGAACTCGATGCCACCGTTCGGAGGAGGCGGTATGGGCTGGCCGTCAAAAGGTGAACCGCCTGCGGCTCGCAGGGCTTCAGCCGAGGCTGAGCCTGCTCCGGGACGTCCTGTGCGGTCTTCCGGCCAGGAATACCAAAGCCCGTCCGGCTCCCGGGAGACATCGGTCTACGACCGGATGGACGAGCCCGCCGGCCCTTCGGCCGCTGCCGTTCCAATCACTCCGCGCTATGCGCGCGAAGGCGTTCAGGCTTCCTCCAGGCCCGCGTCAGACGCGCCTGCCGGCTCTGCTAGCCCCTCTAGCCCTCTGGGCAGCCTGAGGCCTGAGGATGTGGCCCGCGGCGTCATATGGGCCGAGATTCTAGGCCCTCCCCGGGCTAAGCGGCCTTACCGGCGCAAATAAGCAAGCCTGGAACCGTAAATCTGCTCCAGCACGGCCCAGCGCCGTCCTCGCGATTATTCGCAGGGCGGCGCCTTATTTGCGTTTGGCATAAATTCCGATTCACGGCATATCGTGTAAATAGCCCGAGATTTGCTGCCGTATGCGCACACGGATCTTTCCATGTAAGCGCCCTGTATGCGTGCGGCGAACGATATCGCAAGCTGCCGGAGGAGGTGAGGTATGCGCAGTCTGACTCGCAAGATCAATCAGTTTACGGCAAAGCTGCTCGACTTGCCTCAAGATGTCGCCTTGGACTTGCCCCGGATCACGATGATCGGGAACTTGCAATTGTACATTGAAAATCACCGCGGCGTCATTCATTTTTCAAGCGAATCTTTGAAGCTGGCTCTGCCCAAAGGCAGGCTGGAGGTAACCGGCTCCAATCTGGCGATCCGGGCCATCATGCCCGATGAGGTCATGATCGAAGGAACGATCCGCGATGTTCAATATATGCTGTAGTCCGGAAAGGGGAAGAAGAGCTTGAAGCAATCGTTCATTCAGCGCCTGCGGGGTTTTGTGCTCGTTGAGGTTTCGGGCGGCCGGCCCGAGCGTGTGGTCAATCTGCTGTCGGAGAAGCGAATGTCCGTCTGGGACATTCGTTATCTGGACGAGAACCGGATAACCTTTTATGTAACCGTCCGCGACTTTTTCCGGATTCGCCCGCTGCTCAGGGGGACAGGCTCCAGGCTGCGCATCCGCCGCAAGGAGGGGCTTCCGTTCTGGCTGGACAAGCTGGAGAAGCGCAAGTTTTTCGCAGCCGGGCTGCTCGGCTTTGTCATCGGTATCTACCTGCTGTCCTCGCTCGTCTGGCAGGTCAAGGTGGAAGGCAACGAGACGATCCAGGCGGACCGTATCCTACAGGCGGCCAGAGAAGAAGGCGTATTCCGGATGCAGTGGAAGTTCCGGCTGCGCGAGCCCTCTGAACTGTCCAGAGGCCTGCAGAGCAGGCTGCCGGAGGCGGCTTGGATCGGCGTGGAGGTACGCGGCACCCATGTCCTGGTCAAGGTCGTGGAGGCCAAAATTCCCGTGAAGCCCCCGCTGATGAATCCGCGCCATCTGGTCGCCTCGAAGAACGCGCTGGTAACGGAGCTATTCGCCGAGAAGGGGCGACCGCTCGTGAAGCCAAATACGTATGTGCGCAAGGGAGACATTCTGATCTCCGGCATTCTGGGCGACGAGACGCATACCCAGACGGTGGTGGCGAGCGGTGAGGTCAAAGGCATCGTCTGGTACAAGCCGACGATCGAGGTGCCTCTGTCGAGGCAATACAAAGTATATACGGGCGAGAGCAAGACGCGCTCCTATCTCGTGCTGGGAAGCCGCGGCGTTCAACTGACGGGTTACGGGAAAATACCGTTCGAGCAGACGGAGACGCTGCAGGAACGCAAGACGCTCAGCTGGCGCAACTATGCGCTGCCGCTCGGCTGGCTGAAGGAAAAGATCATGGAGGTCCAAATTCAGGAGCATCCGGTCGATCCCAAGGAGGCTGCGGCCATCGGCATGGAACAGGCGAAGTCGTCTATTTTGTCTGAAGCGGGCAAAGGGGCAAGGGTTATCTCGGAAAAAATTTTGCATGAGAAGGCTGAGAATGGTAAAGTTTATATGGAAGTGCTTTTGGAAGTCGAGGAGCCGATCGCAGTGGAACAGCCGATTGTGCCATAACCCTTCATGCTAAGGAGAATTTGATGGAACAAGCGACAACGGTGAAAATATCATTGAAAAACCCGTCCGAGGGCCAGGCGCTCTTCGGGCCACAGGATAAATTCCTGCATCTGATTGAGGAGGAAGTGCAGGCCTCGATCTTTACCCGTGAGGAATCGATTGTCATTCAGGGCTCCGGCGCCGAAGCGGCCCGTCTGGAGCATCTGTTCACGGTACTGCTTGAGTTGATCCGCAACCAGTATGTGCTGACGGAACGGGACGTGAATTACGCGCTTGACTTGTCGCGGGATATGAAGGCCGATCAACTGCTTGACCTGTTCAAGGGGGAGATTGCGGTCACCCATAAGGGCAAGCCTATTCGCGTCAAGACGATCGGCCAGAAGCAGTATGTGAACGAGATCAAGAAGAAGGATATCGTCTTCGGAATCGGACCTGCGGGTACCGGCAAGACGTATCTTGCGGTCGTGCTGGCCGTAGCGGCGCTGAAGGAAGCCAAGGTCAAGCGGATCGTCCTGACCCGCCCTGCCGTGGAGGCAGGCGAGAGCCTCGGGTTTCTGCCGGGCGACCTGCAGGAAAAAGTTGACCCTTATTTGCGTCCGTTGTATGATGCTCTTAACGATGTCCTGGGCCCGGATCAGGTCGTCAAGTCGCTGGAGCGAGGGCTGATCGAGATCGCCCCTCTTGCCTATATGCGCGGAAGAACGCTGGACGATTCTTTCATCATTCTCGATGAAGCGCAGAATACGACGCCCGAACAGATGAAGATGTTTCTGACACGGCTCGGCTTCGGCTCGAAGATGGTGATTACGGGAGACGTGACGCAGATCGATTTGCCGCGCGGGAAATCTTCCGGACTTGTGGAAGCGCAACGCATTCTGGGCAAAATCGAAGAACTTGGGTTCATTACATTTGCAGAGCAGGATGTCGTCCGTCATTCACTCGTGCAAAAAATCATTGTAGCCTACAATGAAGACAAAGAAGGCTGAGAAAGGGCTGACCTTTCATCATGAACAACCGCGTTTCCATTCAGGGCAAATTTCAATACCGGCTTGCCGGCTGGAGATACAGCGCCATCGTGCGCTTTCTTCTATTTTTGGCGCTGGCGGTCTTTCTATATGTGACCTTGCTGCACCGGATTGTTCCGCAGACCTATGATATTCAATTGAACTCGCTGGCCGAGAAAGATATTCCCGCACCGCGGGCCATCCTCAATGAGATAGCGACCGAGAAAGCTAAGGAAGAGGCGGTTGCCCGGGTTCAGCCCGTCTACAAGATCGTCTCGCTGAAGAACGAGACGGCGATTGATCTGATGTTTGAGAAGCTGCAGCAGATTAATGCCGACGCCGAGGTGTCGCTGACCGACAAGGTCAGTATTTACAGGACCGTCATCCCGACGATCTTCAAAGATCATCTAAGCCGTCAGCTCAAGCTATTCGAGAGCAGCGGGCAATACAGTCCGGAGCTGCTTGACGAGATGCGGAAGGCCTTCGAGGATCAGCAGTACCGGATTCCCGAGGAATCGTTCTACAAGCTTCCCCGTCTGACGAAGGACGATCTTACCGCGATGGAGCCTGTTTCCCGCGATATCGTATCGCGTCTGATGACCGATCAATTGCTCGATGCCCAGGTCGGACGCGCCAAGGTGGCAGAGCTGGTCAATGCTTCGACTTTAACCAAAAACAATGTCCGCGAGCTCGTGCAGGAGCTGGTCAGAGCGTCACTGACGCCCAACAAGTTCTATGACCAGAAAGGCACCGACGAAGCGAAGGGACATGCCAGAGACAATGTGAAGCCGGTATATATCAACAAGAATGACGTGCTCGTGCATAAGGGGGAGCAAATCACCGAAGATTTGTACCAGCGTCTGGCTCAGCTGGAGCTGCTGAAAGACGAGCGAAGCTACGGGCCTCATCTTGGACTTTTCATATTCGTAGTGTTGTGCTGCTTGCTGCTGTATATGTATGTGAGGCAAAGCGATTTGCCGGTCAATCACAATAATGCCCAGCTGGTTATGCTCTTGTTGATTTTGTTCGTCACCGTGACGTTCATGAAAGTATTCTCGATGATGCAGGGGCTGGATTACCCGTTTATCGGGTATCTCGCGCCTACAGCGATCGGAGCTATGCTGATTACGATTTTACTTAGTCCTCAGCTTGCTTTTGTCGCTGCGGTTCTGTTCGGGGTGACGGCCAGCATTATTTTCAACTCGGATCATGTCCAGGTGTTCGATTTCCGGTATGGGCTGATGACGCTGGGCACGTCGTTTGCCGCGACCTTCTCCATACAGCGCGCCAGCCAGCGCTCCTCCATCCTCAAGGCGGGCATCATGGTCTCGCTGCTGGCCGTCATGCTGGTTGCCTCTATGGTGCTGTTCGAGGAGCAGGAGACGAAGCGGGATGCGATTTTTGCGGCATCATTCGCTCTGGGCAGCGGTCTGCTCACGGCGGTATTCGTCATTGGACTGCTGCCGTTCTTTGAAGTCGCCTTCGGCATTCTGTCGCCGCTGAAGCTCGTCGAGCTGTCCAATCCGAACCATCCGCTGCTGCGCAAGCTGCTGACGGAGACGCCGGGTACTTATCATCACAGCGTAATGGTCGGTAATTTGTCGGAGGCGGCGGCGGAGGCGATCGGAGCCAACGGGCTGCTCTGCCGGGTCGGGGCGTATTATCACGATATCGGCAAGACGAAGCGACCTAGCTATTTCATCGAGAATCAGACGAATATCGAAAATCCGCATGATAAGATTGACCCGGCGCTCAGCAAGTCGATCATCGTGGCCCATGCCCGGGACGGTTCGGAGATGCTGAAGGAATTCAATATTCCGAAGCCGATCCGCGATATTGCAGAGCAGCATCATGGCACGACGCTGCTTCAATATTTCTATCATAAAGCCCGCAAGCAGGCCGAGGAACGAGGAGAGGAACCTCCGGAGGAGCAGGAATACCGCTACCCCGGGCCCAATTCCCAGACCAAAGAGGCGGCTATCGTCGGCATCGCCGATTGCGTGGAAGCGGCTGTCCGTTCCCTACGCAACCCGACGGTCGAGCAGATCGATTCGATGGTGCGCAAAATTATTAAAAGTCGTCTCGATGACGGCCAATTCAATGAATGCGATTTGACGATCAAGGAACTGGATCAAATCGCCCGTACGCTGAACGAAACGCTGCTAGGCATTTTCCATTCCCGGATCGAGTATCCGGCAGAAGCTACGGTCAAGCAGCCGGATGAGAAGAAAACATAACCAAATGGATGAGGTGTCCCTATGAGTTTGCGTCTGTCATGGAGCAGCGAACAATCTGAAATCGAAATTTCACCGGAGCTGATCGTCAAGCTGGAGGAGCTGCTGAGGCTCGCCGGTCAAGCGGAGGATGTGCCGCATGGTGAGGTGGCGCTGACATTCGTAGACGATGCGGCTATTCAGGAGCTGAATAAGCAGTACCGGGGTCTGGATAAGGCTACGGACGTGTTGTCCTTCTCGATGCAGGAGATGGGCGAGGACGAGATTGAGATTATATACGGCGATGAGGAGTACGATGAAGAGGAGTTCGAATTCGTCGATGCTTCCGAAGGAGCCGAGCTCGACGGGGCTGAAGCTTCGGATATCGCCTTGGAAGAGGATGATGAGGAAGAGAGCTACGAAGAGCCGCTCGGCGACATTATCATTTCCGTGCAGCGCGCCGTAGCACAGGCTGAGGAATACGGCCATTCGGTCGACCGGGAATTGGGTTTCCTGTTCGTTCACGGTTTCCTGCATCTGATCGGTTATGATCACCAGGAAGAGGACGAGGAGAAAGCAATGTTCGGCAAGCAGGAGCTGATTCTGCAGCAGGCAGGCCTAACGCGTTGAGACAGCCTGCCAAGTGGCAGCGCAGCTTCCGGTATGCCTACGAAGGTGTGAAGTATGCGCTCTCGACGCAGCGCAACATGAAGTTTCATTTCTTCGCTGCGTTCGCTGCGTTGGTGCTGGCTCTGCTCTTTGGACTGTCTAAGACAGATGTGCTGTTTATTCTGCTGGCGGTGACGCTGGTCATCGTGGCGGAGCTTATGAATACTGCGATTGAGAAGGCAGTCGATTTGGCTATGCCGGACATTCATCCCCTGGCCAAGATCGCCAAGGACGTAGCTGCAGCCGCGGTACTGGTGACTGCAGCTTTTGCCGTTGTGACGGGGCTCATCGTGTTCTACGAGCCGGTGGACCGGATGATCCGGCTGGGGCGTATGATGGAAGGGCATGGCTTTACGGCCGGTATGGTATGGATTTTGCTATCCTTGGTTATTCTTAGCGTGATCGTGATCCAAACCCGGTTTACCGACAAAGGAACCTGGGTGAAGCCTAGCCTGCTCAGCGCCATCGCCTTCGCGGTTGCGACTCTGATCGCTTACCGTGCGGTCGATACGCTCGTATCGCTGCTCGGCTATCTGCTGGCGGGTGTGCTGACGGCTGCTCTATATGACAAGCGCAGGCGTCCCTTCGGGTCATTGCTGCTGGGGGCGCTGATAGGTACTTTGATTACCGTGTTCAGTTTTTATTTATATGCGAATTAATCGCGGAAAAGGACGTGACACACGATGGAAGCCCGCGAATTGATTGAACTGGCTAGGCAGGCCCGGGAGAGAGCCTATACGCCTTACTCCCACTTCAAAGTAGGCAGCGCCCTGCTGGATTCGGAGGGACATGTGCATCTCGGATGCAATGTGGAGAATGCCGCCTTCGGCCCGACGAACTGTGCGGAGCGCACGGCCCTGCACCGCGCGATCGCAGATGGCGCCGCACCGCGCAGCTTCAAGGCGCTGGCGGTCATCGGCGACACCGCCCAGCCCATCTCGCCCTGCGGCGTCTGCCGGCAGGTGCTGATCGAGCTATGTGCCCCCGATATGCCCGTCTATCTGGCGAACTTGCAGGGGGAGCTGGCGCAAACAACCGTAGGGGCATTGCTGCCTGGCGCTTTTACATCACATGATTTGGACGGAGGACAACGTAACTAATGGCATCATCTTCAACAGGCAATACGCGCAAAGCGCCATTCAAATCCGGCTTCGTCGCCATTATCGGGCGGCCGAACGTCGGCAAATCGACACTTATGAATCAGGTCATCGGCCAGAAAATCGCGATCATGTCCGATAAGCCTCAGACGACCCGCAATAAAATTCACGGTGTGTATACCACTGATCATTCCCAGATTGTGTTTCTCGATACGCCGGGCATTCATAAGTCCCAGTCCAAGCTGGGCGAATACATGATGAAGGCGGCGGAAAGCGCGCTGAAGGAAGTTGAGGCGATTCTGTTCCTGATCGACGTCGTCGATGGCATCGGAGGCGGCGACCGCTATATCATCGAGCAGCTCAAGAAGGTCAAGACGCCGGTCATCCTCGTCATGAACAAGATCGATCAGGTGCATCCTGAAGCTCTTCTGCCGATTATCACCACCTACAAGGAGCTCTATCCGTTCGCTGAGATCGTGCCGATCTCCGCTATGAACGGCAATAATGTCAATACGCTGCTGGAGCAGGTCGTCAAGTATTTGCCCGAAGGGCCGCAATATTACCCGGCGGATCAGATTACGGACCATCCCGAGCAGTTCGTCTGTGCGGAGCTGATCCGGGAGAAGATCCTGCATCTGACCCGTGAGGAAATTCCGCATTCCATCGCCGTGGGCATCGAGGATATGAAGGTGCAGGATAACGGCGTAGTGCATATTTCGGCGGTCATCTATGTGGAGCGCGATTCCCAGAAGGGCATTATTATCGGAAAGAGCGGTGCGCTGCTGAAGGAAGTCGGCAAGAAATCCCGCGCCGATATCGAGGCCCTGCTTGGCTCCAAGACGTTTTTGGAGTTATGGGTAAAGGTGAAGAAGGACTGGCGCAATCAAGAGCGCGTGCTGAAGGATCTGGGCTTCCGCCACGAATAGGCGCGATTCGACGTTTCAAGCTTGACCGAGCAGGGTAAAGAGAGTCATACATGCCAGTTTTTGTGCCGCATACTTCGATGAGCTTCGTATCATCCTAAACCTATAAACAGGTAGTGTATATAAAATACAGGCCATTCAGGGGAGGATGTACCATGAAAGACTTTTCGTGGAAGTATTTTTCAATGACCGGCGACGTGGATGCTTACCTGCTTTATAAAGAATCGAACGGCGACGATGCGGAAACTGCAGAGCCTGAGGAATCCCGGGGATTTGCGGAGGAAACGGACTGGATCCAGTAGCGGGCCTCCCATAGAACTTGCCCCGGGGGAGCAGGAAAGAGGGGAACGATGCAGTACAGACTGCAAGGCATTATCATTCGAAGCATGGATCACGGGGAAGGCAATAAGATCGTGACGATCTTCACCAGAGAATACGGCAAGATGAGTGTAGTCGCCCGCGGCGCCAAAAAAGTGAAAAGCCGCTTCGGGTCAGCCGTTCAACTGTTTACGTTGGGCGACTTTTCTTTTTTCAAATCCGGTCAGAGCGGTCTGGGGTCCATGAGCCTGGCCGAGATTGTAGAAGCGTTTCATCCGCTGCGGGAAGATCTCCATCTCGCGGCGTATGCGTCGTATCTCGCCGAGCTGACCGATAAAATGTTCGGAGACCAAGAGGGGCATCCTTACCTGTACGAGCAGCTGAAAGGAAGCTTCCAGGCGCTCCAGCAAGGCAAGGATATTCAGATTATCGTCCATATGTACGAGATGAAGATGCTGATGCAGGCAGGATATATGCCTGAGCTGAATCAGTGTGTCGTGTGCGGCTCCCAAGCGGAAGCGGTTGCGCTGAGCGTCGGGCTTGGCGGCATACTGTGCGAGCGGTGCAAGCTTCGGGACCCGCAAGCGATCCCGCTTACGCCGGGTGCGCTCAAGCTGCTCCGTGTACTCGGACAAGCCGATGTCAAGCGGCTCGGCTCTATTGACGTGAAGGCGCCGACCAAAGAGCTGCTGAAGCTGGTGCTTCGCACTTATTTCGATACGCATGTCGGCCTCCGGATGAAATCACGTGATTTCATCGATCAGATGGAACGTTATGGCATCTAGCAGACCCTGAAGGCTGTGGAAGAGGGGCTAGGAATAAATTGACTGGCTTTTGCTATACTGTTATTATACAAGGATACGTTTTTTTGAATTTCTCGTTACGGAGTCTGTCAGGATAGGGCAGGGCTTTGGGTAGCGGGATTTTTTGTTGCCTGGATGAAACATCCAGAAGCAAATTCTCGTACATGACAATGAGGGTTTAACGCATAGTTATTTTAGAAGAGGGGCGTGTGCCAGATGGGTACGAAAGCTAAGCCGGTTATTTTCGTGGCATCGGATTCCGCCGGAGACACAGGAGAAGCCGCCGTCCGCGCCGCCGCCGTGCAATTCGATCCGCAGCATGTGGAAATCAGGCGCGTGCCGTTCCTGCATGATACATCCGACATCGACCGATTGATCCGACATGTCGTGGAACGGAGCGGCGCCATCGTATTTACGCTGGTACTGCCTGAGCTGAGGGACTACCTGATTCAGGAGTGTGAGCGTACAGGCGTCACGTATATCGACCTGCTGGGCCCGATCATCCGGCTGCTGGAGCATACGCTGAACCAGGAAGCCCGCCATGAGCCCGGGATGATCCATAGGCTGGACGAGGATTATTTCAAGAAGGTCGAGGCGGTGGAGTTTGCGGTCAAGTATGACGACGGCCGGGACTTCAACGGCGTACTGCAGGCGGACATCGTGCTCGTGGGTGTATCCCGTACTTCCAAAACTCCGCTCTCGATGTATCTGGCCCACAAGACGTTCAAGGTAGCGAATGTTCCGCTCGTACCTGAGATTGCGCCGCCCGAGCAGCTATTCACCGTATCCCGCAACAAGATTGTGGGCCTCCGCATCGACCCGCTCAAGCTGAATGCGATCCGGACGGAACGATTGAAGGCGCTAGGCTTGCCGGGCAACGCCACTTATGCGAATACGGAACGCATCAACAAGGAGCTGGAATTCGCCGATAAGATTATGAAGCGGATCGGCTGCGAGGTCATCGATGTATCCAACCGGGCTGTGGAGGAGACGGCCAGCCTGATCATTGATTTATTCCGTTCCCGATAAAGCGACAAGTTGTTCATTTGTTTGAAGCGGAAAGCAGGATTTTTTGTAATTTCATCGTATTAATATTAGGGACGGCAGCTTCTATGATCATGATCACAGTGTCAAAGTCCTACATCCGGTGGTATCCAAATGACGTATAAACTAATTGTAGATGCTGATGCTTGTCCTGTGAAAGCCGAGATCCGGAGCGCAGCTGCGGCCTTTAAGCTCGGTGTGGTGATGGTCGCCTCGTTCGATCACCGACTTCAGCCGGAAGAGGGCGTCGAAACCGTGCAGGTCGACCGTTCCGACCAGTCCGTGGATCTGTACATCGCCAACCGGATTCGTCCTGGCGATGTGCTAATCACGCAGGACTTCGGACTTGCCGCTCTGGCGCTGGGCAAGAAAGCCTACGCCATCTCGAACCGGGGCCAGCTGTTTACGGAACGAACGATTGATTTTCTGCTGGACAGACGTCACGAGCAGGCGAGACTCAGGCGCGGCGGCAAGCATACGAAGGGTCCTAAGGCCATGACGGCCGTAGACCGGGAGGAATTTCTACAATCTTTGACAAAACTTTTGACCCGGTTGCAGGAGAATTAAACGAAACAGCGAATAGTTATACGTGTTATTGGAATGAAGGTGGATAAGAATGAGTAACGGACGCATACCCGATGATGTCATCGATGCCGTACTTAAGGCTCATGACATTGTGGAAGTCGTCGGCAGGCACGTTCATTTAACGAAACAGGGCCGGTATCTCAAGGGACTTTGTCCATTCCATTCCGAGAAAACGCCGTCCTTTACCGTATCGCCCGAGCGTCAGACTTTTCATTGCTTCGGTTGCGGGGCCGGCGGGAGCGCGATCCGGTTTATATCGGAGATCGAGGGCTTGTCCTTCGGCCAGGCGCTGCGTAAGCTGGCCGAGGAAGCGAAGCTGTCGGTGAGTCTGGGCGGAGACGGCACGGAGCGGAGCGAGCCGAGGGAAAATCCCGAGCGCGCCAGGCTGCAGGCCGGTTATGAGCTGGCGGATAAGCTGTATCAGTACATCCTGCACAATACAGAGCAGGGTAAGGTTGCTAAGGAATATTTGAAGCAGCGCGGGATCGACGACAAGCTGATGGAGGCCTTCGGCATCGGCTATGCGCCTGACCGGTGGGATACGCTGGTCAAGCTGCTGGACAAGAATCAATTTCCGCTGACCCTTATGG
This sequence comes from Paenibacillus filicis, assembly GCF_038070315.1. Classification (NCBI taxonomy): domain Bacteria; kingdom Bacillati; phylum Bacillota; class Bacilli; order Caryophanales; family Paenibacillaceae; genus Paenibacillus; species Paenibacillus filicis. Next base: position 22,540 of record NZ_JBBPCC010000011.1, read on the forward strand.
AGCAGGGAGGATTGATTTCGGCCAAGCAGGATGGCAGCGGCTATGTCGACAAATTTCGCGACCGTGTCATGTTTCCGATTAAGGATTGGAAGGGGCAGACGATTGCCTTCGGTGGCCGGATCATGGGTCAAGGCCAGCCCAAGTATATGAACAGTCCGGAGTCGATGCTGTTTCATAAAAGCCGGATCTTATACAATCTTCATGCGGCGAGACCGCAAATCCGCAAAACGCAGGAGCTCGTGCTCTTCGAAGGTTATATGGATGTTATGCGATCTTGGGATGCAGGCGTGCATAATGGAGTGGCCACGATGGGGACGGCGCTTACGCAAGAGCATGCGGAAGCGATAAGGCGCCTTGCGGAACGGGTGATCATAGCGTATGACGGCGATGGTGCAGGTCAGACGGCAGCGTACAAGAGCATCCCGATTCTGGAAAATGCGGGCTGCCAGGTCCGGGTAGCGGTGCTGCCGGGCGGACTTGATCCGGATGAGTTTATCGCCAAACATGGTTCTGAGCGATTCGTACGAGAGGTTGTTGAGGCCGCCGTACCGTCGATCAAATATAAACTGCTTTATTATCGCAGAAATTACAGGATGCAGGAGGATGGGGAGAGGCTACGATACATTCAGCAGGCGCTGAGGATGATAGCAGGACTCGTGTCGCCGATTGAGCGGGAGCACTATGTGAAGGATATCACGTCCGAGTTTCGTTATTCCTTTGAAACCGCTATGCAGACGGTCAACGAGATCAGGCTGCAGGCGGAAAAAAGCGACAGTGGCGGGGATAATAAGCCCAATCCGTGGAATAATGTTAGGAATGATGCCAAACCGCGCGAGAAGACTCCGAAGATCATACCAGCCTACCAATTCGCAGAGCGGCAGCTGCTAGCGGTTATGATGCTGGATCGGGATGTGGCGCAGTATGTGGAGCGCCGGCTGGGCGACGGGTTTATCCTCGATGTCCATACCGCTATTGCAGCAGGGCTGTATGCTTATTACGGGCAAGGCTATGAACCCAATGTAAGCATGTTCATCGGGACGCTTCAAGATGACAAGCTCGAGAGCTTGGCAAGCTCCTTGACCTTAATAGATCATCGCGGCGGTGTGAATGAAGCCGTCATCGATGATTATATCCGCGAAATCAAGAAGTACCCGCTGATGCAGGAACTGGAACAAAAGAGAGAATGGGTTAAGCAGGCGGAACGGGAGGGAGATATCCCGAGAGCTGTGCAGCTACTTAGTGAAATCATATCCTTGGAAAAGCAATTGAAGTCATCCTGACAGTTGTGACGGGTTTTCGGGAGTTTCCAAGGAGGAGGGAGTTGTATTATGGCGAACGATCAACGTACTGAGATAGAGACAGAGTTGACGTTGGAGCAAGTGAAAGACCAATTGATTGAGCAAGGCAAGAAGCGTTCGGCCATTACGTACAAAGAGATCATGGAGAAGCTGGCGCCATTCGACCAGGACCCGGAGCAAATCGATGAGTTTTTCGAGCAGCTTCAGGAGATGGGCATCGATGTCGGCAACGAATCCGATGAGGAAGAAGAACTCGGCGGAGGACGGCTCGAGCGAGAGCATGACGAGTTCCACTTCGACGATGACCTTTCCTTGCCGCCGGGGATCAAGATCAATGACCCGGTCCGGATGTACTTGAAGGAAATCGGCCGGGTACCGCTGCTCTCCGCAGAGGATGAGATCGGGCTCGCCAAGCGGATCGAGCAGGGCGATGAAGAAGCCAAGCGCCGCCTGGCAGAAGCGAATCTTCGTCTGGTCGTCAGCATCGCGAAGCGTTATGTAGGACGCGGTATGTTATTCCTGGACCTGATTCAGGAAGGCAATATGGGTCTCATCAAGGCGGTCGAGAAATTCGACCACGACAAAGGCTTCAAATTCAGTACGTATGCGACCTGGTGGATTCGTCAGGCGATCACACGGGCCATCGCGGATCAGGCAAGAACGATTCGGATTCCGGTACATATGGTAGAAACGATCAACAAGCTCATCCGGGTATCCAGACAGCTGCTGCAGGAGCTTGGACGCGAACCTACGCCGGAGGAAATCGCTAAGGAAATGGATCTCAGCACGGATAAAGTGCGTGAGATTATGAAGATCGCCCAAGAGCCGGTATCGCTGGAGACGCCGATCGGCGAAGAAGACGATTCGCATCTGGGAGACTTTATCGAGGATCAGGAGGCGCTCGCTCCCGCTGATGCGGCTGCCTACGAATTGCTGAAGGAGCAGCTCGAGGACGTGCTGGATACGCTGACGGAACGGGAAGAGAACGTGCTCCGCCTGCGTTTCGGTCTCGATGACGGACGGACAAGAACGCTGGAGGAAGTTGGCAAGGTATTCGGCGTAACCCGTGAGCGGATTCGCCAGATTGAAGCCAAAGCGCTCCGGAAGCTCCGTCATCCCAGCCGCAGCAAGCGGTTGAAGGACTTCCTGGAATAGAGCGTTGCCTGTTTTCTCTCGAACCATCCATTGGACCTTCTGCGATCATGCGCAGCAAGGTCTAATTTTTTATGTCCCTGCCGCCGATAATGATTAGAAAGTACATGACAGGGCTTGGGGGAAATTGTTGGATATGGATGAAAAAAAGAAACTGCTTATCCGTGAAATTGAGCATTGGCGCCGCAGCCGGCTGCTGCCGGAGCAATATTGCGACTTCCTGCTGAATATTTATGTAGATGCCGACTCGAAGGCGGCAGGCGATTCCAAGCCAACTATTCTAGGTCTATCCTCTTCAAGTATAAAGAACAGCAATTGGAAAATATGGGTTTTGATTTTGGTGTTGGCTAGCGCTTTATCCTTTGCTGCTCTTAATTTTAACGCTTTTGAATTACCATTGCAAATGGGTATTTCGTTTATCATTCTTGGGGCTTTATACATCTGGGGCGGATCGAAGCGGGAAAAGGAGCCGATGGCGGCACAAATTCTGCTGGGGATGGCCTCTTTGTTCCTGCTATTCATAGGCGTGTATCTGATGAAGCTGCATGGAGCGGAAGCGCCGGTGATCGCCGTGGGGTATGTATTTCTGACCAGCCTGATCTGGATCATAACGGGGCTTGCAGCCAGGTTCGCGCTCTTCCAGCTATGCGGGTGGGTCGCCCTCGTCTTCTGCTACGGATGGCTGCTGCATCATCAGCTTGATACGATAGATTGGATTACGCTGGAGCTCAGTTGGGCACCGCTGGCTGTATTGTTCTGCTGGATGTCCTGGATGGTGCATGAGCGAAGCAAACAGATCGGACTCGTATTTTTCCTACTCGGGCTGATCGTTTGGTACATGCCGGAATTGTATGGTATGCTGTATGCCGAGAAGTACGGAGTGCAGGCTATCCAATGGCTGCTGCTCGGCAAAATGTGCGTACAGGCTATCGTGCTGTTCGCTTGGCGCAAAAAATGGACGGTGTGGGTATTATCATGATACGGTTATCGAAAAGATTGGAATGGATTGCACAAGAAGTGCCGAAGGGAAGCCGGCTGGCGGACATAGGGTCCGACCATGCCCTGCTTCCTTCTTACTTGGCCCAGCAAGGCATCATTACGAGCGGGGTTGCGGGCGAGGTCAACGCCGGTCCGTATGAGGCGGCTTCCCGGCAGGTGCGCGCTGCAGGGCTTAAGGAGCGGATCGAGGTCCGTCTCGGGGACGGGCTGGCTGTACTTGCTCCCGGTGAAGTGGATGTGATCACCATAGCCGGGATGGGCGGCGCACTCATTGCCTCGATTCTCGAGGCGGGTCAGGAGAAGCTGGCTGGCGTAAGCCGTCTCGTGCTTCAACCTAATGTGGCAGAGGACGCCGTGCGTCGCTGGCTGTTGGCTCATGGCTGGGAGCTTGTGTCGGAGCGAATTCTGGAGGAAGACGGGAAAATCTATGAGATCTTGACAGCGGTCTCTTCCGCCCAGGCAGAGGAGACGGGAACGCGTGCCGGAGAGCGGCTGTATGAGCCTCTGAGCTTGGCCGAAGGCATCACGCTTGACCGGGAGGAGCTGCAGAAGTTCGGGCCGCATCTGGTCCGGGAAGCTCCCACGGTCTGGCAGGCCAAATGGCGTCTGGAGCTGGACAAGCTGGAGCATGTCTGTATGCAGATGAGCCGTTCGGATACGGAGGCGGCCCGCTTGAGAGAGCAGGAATTCCGGTTGGAGATGAAACGGATTGAGGAGGTATTGAACGCATGTATGCCAAAGGACAAGCCGTCATTCAATTGATGGAGGAGCTCGCTCCCAAATCCTATGCGGTGGAAGGCGACAAGATCGGGCTGCAGCTGGGTACGCTGCAGAAAGAAATTCCAGTGGCGCTGGTAGCTCTCGATGTGACAGACGAGGTCGTGGAGGAAGCGATCCGCGCAGGGGCTAACCTGATTATCGCGCATCATGCGATCATCTACCGTCCGCTCGCGAATCTGCAGACGGATACGCCTGCGGGCCGGATCTACGAGAAGCTGATCAAGCATGATATCGCCGTCTACATCGCGCACACGAATCTTGATGTGGCGGACGGAGGCATCAATGATATGATGGCTGAAGCTATTGGGCTTCAGGTTACGGAGCCGCTAGATGAGGTGCACACAGACAAGTTGAAAAAGCTGGTCGTGTTCGTTCCGGTCGACCACGCGGATAAGGTTCGCTCGGCGATGTTCGAGGCGGGAGCCGGCAGCATCGGCGACTATAGCCACTGCAGCTTCAATATCGAAGGCGTAGGCACCTTCAAGCCGGGGGAAGGCACGAAGCCTTACCTCGGCAGGCAGGGGAAGCTGGAGCAGGCTCAGGAGATCCGCATCGAGACGATTGTCCCGCAAAGCGCGGAACGCCGCGTCGTCCAGGCGATGCTCAAAGCGCATCCGTATGAAGAGGTCGCGTATGATCTGTACACTTTGGATTTGAAAACCCGCACCTTCGGCTTGGGACGTGCGGGGAAGCTGCAGGCACCGGTCACGCTGGCAGAATTATGCGAACGGGTCAAGGCTGCTTACGACGTGCCGATGCTTCGCGTAGTCGGAGACCCTGACCGGATGGTCCGCAAGGCCGCCGTGCTCGGAGGTTCGGGCAGCCGTTATGTCCGCCATGCGATGTTCGCGGGAGCCGATGTGCTGATCACCGGCGATATCGATTATCATACGGCTCATGATGCGCTGGCCGCCGGTATTGCGCTGATCGATCCCGGCCATAACGTGGAGAAGATTATGAAGCAGGGAATTGCCGATTACTTGCAGCGCAAGCTGGATGCCCGCAAGTGGACGACCCGTGCAATTGCGTCCGAGGTCGAAACGGAGCCGTTTCGATTCGTTTAATACCTGGAGAAAGCGGGCTCTGCCATGATCTGACGCTTGCGCCAGACAGAGGCACTTGAGTTTTCGTAAGAATCCTTGTATACTAGCAAATGCATCTGTTGCAAAAGAAAGTTTGACAGACAATCGCTGGCGGCTTCGCGCCGCGAGAGGAAAGTCCGGGCTCCATAGGGCGATGATGCTGGATAACGTCCAGTCAACGCGAGTTGAAGGCTAGTGCCACAGAAATGGACCGCCGATGGATGACTGGCGGCAAGCTCCGCACTTCGGTGCGAGGGAAAGCCACAGGCATCACAGGTAAGGATGGAACCGTGGTGTAAGAGACCACGAGGAGCCATGGTGACATGGTTCCTGGTAAACCCCATCTGGAGCAAGACCTAATGGAACGCTAGCTCCCTTGAGGGGCAGCCTCGGCCCGGGGCGCGTTCGGGTTGGTCGCTTGAGCCAGGCAGCAATGTCTGGCCTAGATAGATGATTGTCGCTTCCATGGTGGCAGGGTGGCCCCCGTTATGACCACTGGACGCACAGAACCCGGCTTACGGCAAGCTTTCTTTCAGCCATCCGGCAACGGGTGCATGCTATGCAACTTGACAAAGAACCCGCCTCATGAGGCGGGTTCTTTGTGTTTGCCGGCAGCAGGCTTTTAGGAGCCGAACAGGCTGCGCACCCAGTCGGACCATGATGAGGATGAGCCCAGACGGGCTTGGCCGGGGGAGGACGCTTCTTGCTGCCGGCCGGTCTGGCCTGCTGCTTTGGGCTGGGCGGCCTGTAGGGCGCGGGCCACGTCGATCAGCCCGTAGCCGAAGTATTTATCTTTCCCGGGGGAACCGAGGTCGGTAGCGGTATCGCGCATCAACTGCATAACCTCGGTATTTTTCAGCCCCGGGTTCGCGGACCGGATCAGAGCGGCCAGTGCCGTGACGTGGGGACTGGCCATCGAGGTGCCCGACAGAGCCGCATACTGGTTATGCGGGTACGTGCTGGCGATGCTGACGCCCGGCGCCGAGACATCAATATAGTCTCCGTAGTTGGAGAAGGACGCCTTAGTCTTATTGGCATCCACCGCAGCGACGGCGAACACCTCGGGATAAGCTGCGGGATAGCCCGGCCGCTCGGAGTTGTCATTGCCGCTGGCGGCGATCATGACTACGTCGCGGTCGAATGCATAGCGGATGGCGTCATGCAGAAATTCGGCATCGGCATAGTTGCCCAGGCTCATATTGATGACCTTGGCTCCATGATCGGTCGCCCAGATAATGCCCTGAGCTACCGAGTAGGTGCTGCCGGCTCCGGTGGCGTCGAGGACCTTCACCGGCATAATCCGGTTGTACCAGCTCATTCCGGCTACGCCGAGATTATTGTTCACGAGCGCGCCGATGACCCCGGCTACATGTGTGCCGTGACCGACATCATCCTGCGGCTGGGCATCGCGATTCACGACATTATAGCCGCTGATCAACTGATCCTTCAGATCCGGATGGGTCAGATCAGCTCCCGTATCGACAACCCCCACGATTACATTTTCCGAGCCCTTCGTAATGCTCCAGCCAGCCTCCGTCTCGATCTGAGGCAGGTTCCACTGGTACCGCCGGTACAGCGCGTCATTGGGCTGAAACACTTGGTTATCCGTGTGGTCTCCAGGGCCAGAAGGAGCGGGAGTAACGGAAGAGTTGGTCAAATACAAGTAATGAGGCTCGGCGTAAGAGACATTCCATTTGCGGAAATACGCCATAAGTGCCTGAGCCTCCAGCTTGTCGGATTCAAACACGTACGTGTAGCCGAGCTTATGCATCGAGCCGCCGCCGATTTCATCGCGGATCTGCGAGAATTGAGCTTCCGTAGGCTCTTGGTTGAATTTGACGACCACCTGATTTTTGTGATAGTGGCTCGTGCCTTCATTCTCTTCCGGATGATCCACATGCACATCGCGGAGAGTATCGGTATCGACGGATTCGATCTTGTATCTCCCTTCGGCCGGATAAGGGACAAGGCGGAGGTTCTTGCGCTGGTGATCGGCTACCTGGCTGAGAATATGCTGCTGGACGACGGCAAGAACCCCACGGCTTCCATCATCGGCTGGCTCGCCGAGCACGAAATACCGGTGGCCATTCACATCCAGCGGCGGTGATTGATAAGCTTGTCCGGCATCTAGACGCAGCTTGGCCTGGTCAATCTGGGACTGGGTCTGTGTTCTGACCGGCTCTGTTAGCTCTCCGACGGCTTCACCCGGGAGTATGGGTTGTCCGCGCTTCACAGCGGCCAGCCACTCCATATGCGGATGATCCTGCTTGAGCGCTGACAGCTGCTTGGGTGCCGTCGAATCACCGTCTTGTCCGATGGCGCCGGCTACGCGGCGCAGCTCGTAGCTGCATTGCAGCCTGCAGAGCTCATCGGTGCGCTCCAGATCCTGAGTCATAGTCGCTTCCTTCATACGGAGTTCAGCCTGCGGCGAAAGTGCCTGCGGAACGGTCTGTTGGTCGCCTTTGGGGAAAAGCAGCAGCGCGCCTGCCAGCACAACAAGAACGGAAAGTGCATATTTCCACATAAGTCATATAGCCTCCTGCCAAAGGTAGATGGGATAAGGCTACTATGCCCTTGTCCGGTGCGGTACATCAGCAGCAAAGTTACCCAATAGATGAACAAGCAGCGCAAATGTTTTTTTCATGTTACTTTTAGACGTGATTTATGGTACGATATTGATATTACTGTTTGTTTTTATAATCATGTTGGTTTTAAATGTTGAGGAGGTCTATTCAGCCATGGCTGTAGTACATGTTAAAAACCTATGCGAATCGACAAGAGCGAAACTGAGCGAAGCCATCGCCAAAATGGAACAGTTTTTAAATGGAAGCTCCTTACAGCTCCTGAATTCCGAAAATGACACCGCTATGGAAGAGTTTTATAAAGGATATCTCTCCGATACCAGGCATCTGCTGGTTTTCTCCGAGGTTTCTTACGAGAAGCTGGGGGTTGCTCTGCGCCGTCCCAATTTCAACCTTGATTATTCCGAAAAAGTGCTTTACGACGTTTACCACAGCTCGGTCAACAGCTTCTTCTATCCGAAGAACGAATGCTACTCCGAAGACGGCCGCTATGCGTACACCGGTCAGGACGCGATTCGTTTCCGTAAAAAACCGAACCGCGAAGTGCGCGATCTGACAATCGAGCTCTCCAAAATTTTCGAGACGCTTCGTGAAGATTTGGCTTATTACGAGACCGATTATATTACGCAAAAACGGATGCAAGGTGAGAAAGTCTAGCTTAGCTGCCGCGTTCTCACGCATTTTTGTATAAATCATCCCATGATCCATACACTTAAGATAGAGGTGCTGTCTAACCAGCATCTCTTTTTTCATAGGGAAAGGATGTGCAGCAAGCCATGGCAAAGGCATGGACAGCAGAGCAGCTGGCGGAGGAGAGCGTCCGCCTGATCGCATGGAATCAGCATGTAAGGGGAGGTTACACGGCTTCACCCTTATTCGCTCATTATGGATACGGATGGCTGCGAGATGGAAGCTTCACCGCTTACAGTATGGACTTGTCAGGCCGCCATGAGAGCGCAGCACTGTTCCATGAATGGGTCTGCCGGATTATCGAGCGCAAGCGTGCGCAGATTGAGGATCTGATCAGCCGCAAGTCGAGAGGGGAATATATCGAGCGGCGGGATTTCTTACATACGCGTTACCAGTTGGACGGGCGGGATGATGCAGACTCCGAGTGGGGACATTTCCAGCTTGACGGTTACGGTACTTGGCTGTGGGGCTTATCTACTCATCTGCGGATGACCGGTCATAGCTCTATCCCAGCATCCTTCCGCAGTGCGGTGGATGCTGTCTATGCATACCTGGAAGCGTTCTGGGAATATACGAATTTCGATTGCTGGGAAGAGTATAGCGAATTTGTTCATCCTGCTACGCTTGCCTGTATATACGGAGGGTTGCAGGCTATTGCTGAACTAAGCGGCTCTGGAAAAACGCCAGCCCTATGCGAGCATATCCGTGAATTTCTGCTTCAGCATGCGATACATCCGGACGGTTACTTCGTCAAGTCGCTTCGTCCGCTGTATCCTGAGGGCCGGGTAGAGTACGAATTCGGTCTCGACGGTGTGGATGCGAGCCTGCTCTGGCTGTGCGAGCCCTTTCATGTGTTCGAGCCGGAGCATCCTGCCATGCAGGCTACGATCGAGCGGATCGGGGCTGATCTGCGGACCGCCCAAGGTGGCGTCAGAAGGTATGCCGGCGATTCGTATTACGGGGGCGGAGAGTGGCTGCTGCTTACCGCATGGTACGGCTGGACAGCATGGGCTCAAGGTCAGTGGGAGACGGCGGAGGAGACACTCGGCTGGATCGTATCCAAAGCAGACGAACTCGGCAGGATGCCGGAGCAGGTCCCGGATGCGCTGGTTAATCGGAGCGGATATGAGGACTGGGTGAACCGCTGGGGACCCCCTGCCTCTCCGCTGCTGTGGTCTCATGCGATGTTTGTTATTTTACACCATCATATTCGCAAGAGTGCGAGTCAAAGGCAAGCAGAAGGCTAAGCCCCTTTGCAGGTAAGAATTGCGGTTCTGTCTGCGTGTCGCTGGCAGGAATACCCCCTGAATGGAGCGGGCAAGCTGTTGACGGGGGTGATGACAATGCCAGATGTAAAATGCAGCGTGGCCAATTGTGCCTTTTGGGCTCAAGGGAACAACTGCAACGCCAATGCCATTATGATTGATGTGGATCAGCATGCGAAGGTTGCTTTCGATTCTGAGTTTGCATCTGAATTCACCGAACACCAGGACAAGGCGGCCAGTATTCAAAACACCTGTTGCCACACCTTCGAGCCGAAGAAAAAATCCAACTAACTCTTCACAAGGAGGGTCTTGGAATGAAGCGAAAGCTCGGAGGACAAGCGTCAAGCTCGCCCGGTATGACACGTTCGGAGGCGGCTTTGCACCGTTATAAGCTGCAGCAGCTCCATCGTGAGACGGGTGGACGCGGGAAAGAGGAATTTGCTGCAGAAGCCGGCTTCGCAGGCTATCAGACTCCCGTATGGCGGGAGTCTGACGAGCGGAACGATTCGCAGCGAAAGCGGAAGAAGGGGGAGCTGCTCAGGGCAGGCGAAGGACGGTCTCAGCTGGAACAGTATTCGTCAGCGGCCCAGTGGCCGGGCTATGTCGCCCTGCTTCTCTCGGCACTTGCACTGTTTATTTATCCGGCTGCTCTGGCGGCCGCTGGATCCGTGCTGGCCGTATTCGCTTACTGGCAGGGACAGCGGAAGCTGGGGGCTTGGGCGCTCGTGATCGGCTTGCTGGCGCTGGGCGGCTATCTGATTCTGCTGCCGTTCTATTCCTGACCAGCCTCTCTCACCCGGACAGCTTGACTGGACAATCAGGCGACACAGGCAGACCGCGAGCTGCGGCCTGCCTGCTTTTGCATTTCAGGGTGGATGACAAACGCAAAAGCGTGTACAATAGAGCTATGTAAATTATGGACACAAGGGGAATCGCGTTTCATGACCATCAAGGTGGATACGACCGACCCGAAGGTGCTAAGCCAGCTACAATCCCGAGTCGGCAGCAAGACCCATCCCGCTGTATCTGGTGAGTCAGAAGGCCAGACAGGGGCAGCAACAGAGGAATTTGTCAACGTGCTGGACAAGTTGCTCGCAACGCAGGCGGCACAGCAGCAGGCTGCTCAACATCGCTCGCCTGCGACAGCTGCTTCGCCTGGCAGCTCGCCAACCGCTGCATGGGGGGCGTACCGGCCTTCCTTCCTGGAGCCGAGCAAGCCAACCGAGTATGAAAGCCTGATTCAAGAAGCAAGCCAAACCTACGGGGTGGACTCCAGTCTCATTAAGGCCGTGATCCAGGCCGAGTCAGCGTTTAACTCCAATGCGGTATCACGCGCAGGGGCCAAGGGGCTGATGCAGCTGATGGACGAGACGGGAGCGGGACTCGGTGTGACGAATCCGTACGACCCGGCACAGAACATCGCAGGGGGAACGCGTTATTTATCCAATCTGCTGATGAGGTACAACGGCAATCAATCGGTGGCACTGGCTGCCTACAATGCAGGCCCGGGCAGGCTTGACCGGCTTGGAATCAGCACCGATCAGCAGTTGAACGACAAGCTCCAATGGCTTCCTACGGAGACCCAGCAGTATGTGCGCAAGGTGCAGCAGCTGCAGACAGATTTCTTAACCTATTAATACTCAACGGGCCAATCCCCCTCCTTCCCGCTGTGGAAGGAGAGGATTGGTCTTGTTTTTCGTTAGATCAGTACTGTTTGGAAGCGAGGTTCAATAAATTGTTATATATGGATTATGCGGCGACCACGCCGATGCATCCTGATGTCATCGATACGATGACTCAGGTGATGCGAGATCATTATGGAAATCCGTCCTCCCTTCACCGGCTGGGTGTCGAGAGCGAGATGCTCCTGCGGCGCAGCAGGGAGACGATTGCAGAAGCATTGCGCTGCCGGCCGGAGGAGATCCGGTTCACTTCCGGCGGTACGGAGAGTAACAATGCAGCCATACGCGGGGCTGTTTATAAGCACCGTCATCGTGGGCAGCATATCATTACAAGCGCAATCGAGCATTCCTCTGTACACGAAACGTTCTGCCAGTTGGAGAAGGAAGGCTTTCACGTCACCTATGTCCCTGTCTCCCGGACTGGCCACATCGATCTGGATGCGCTGAGTGCCGCATTGTCGGACGATACGATTCTCGTGAGCCTGATGATGGTAAATAATGAGATGGGGAGCGTGCAGCCGGTACAAGCCGTAGGTGAGCTGCTGCGCGGCCGGCCTAAGACATTGTTCCACATCGATGCGGTACAAGCCGTCGGAAAGCTGCCGGTTATTCCTTCCGAGCTCGGCGCCGACTTGCTGACAGGCGCGGCTCATAAGCTCGGAGGCCCGAAAGGGGTGGGGCTGCTCTATGTGCGCTCCGGCCTGGAGCTGGAGCCTCTGTTGTTCGGAGGCGGCCAGGAATTCGGCTGGCGCTCCGGCACGGAGAATGTGCCGGCGATCGTGGGTATGGCCAAGGCCATCCGGCTGGCCGTCGGGCAGCAGGCTGCCTTTGCGGAGCGCACAGCCGCGCTGCGGACGGGTCTGGTCGAGGCGATCTCCCAATTCCCGCAGCTTCGATTGTCGGGTTCGGGAACAGTTACCGGCGAGGCCACGGGTGGAGAGCAGATAGCGCCCCACATCGTTCATTTCGTTTATCCGGGAATGAAATCCGAGGTGCTCGTGCATGCCTTCGAGCAGCAGGGCATCTGCGTGTCCGCACGCTCCGCCTGTTCGTCCTCGGTCGAGAAGCCGAGCCGGGTGCTGCTGGCGATGGGCTATAGCGCGGAGGAAGCGCTCGGCGGGATCAGGGTCAGCTACTCCGCTGACCAGGACCCGCTGGACACAGCGGAGAAATTCCGCATGGCGCTTACCGAGGTCATCGCCAGACTAAGTCCGCAAGCGGCGCCATCAGGCAGGAGAGGGAGAAGAAGATGAAAGAAACAGCTACGATGGCTATACTCCGCTATGGAGAACTGGTATTAAAGGGAAAGAACCGGCATCGGTTTGAGAAAACGGTGTACGAGCAGGTTAAGCGGGCCTTGCGCCCGTTTCCTTCGATCGGTTATGACCGGGAATTTGGACGGATTGTCCTGCATCTGAACGGGACACCCTACGAGGAGGCGCTTGAGCCGCTGCGCCGCATATTCGGCCTCGCCTCGATCAGCCCCGCGGTTACCGTTGAACTCGAATCGCAGCATATCCAGGAGGCCGCAGCCGAGATGATGCAGGAGCTGGAGCCATCTCCGGCTACCTTCAAGGTTACCGTTCGGAGGGTGAACAAACGGTTTCCTCATGATTCCCAGGAGATGAACCGGATCGTCGGAGGCGCCGTGCTGCGGGCGATGCCTGGACTTCGGGTGGACGTGCATCAGCCAGAGGTCGAGCTGAAGGTAGAGCTACGCGAACAGGGAGCGTGGCTCTATGCCCGGACGGACGAGGGAGCGGGCGGCTTTCCGTACGGCTCCAACGGACGGGGCATGCTGATGCTGTCCGGCGGCATCGACAGCCCGGTGGCGGGTTATCTGGCGATGCGGCAAGGCCTGCGGGTGGAGGCTGTTCATTTCCACAGTTACCCCTACACCAGCGAGAAATCGCAGCAGAAGGTTCGCGATCTTGCGGAGAAGCTTACGGCGTTCGGCGGATCGGTGCGGCTGCATATGGTGCCCTTCACGGAGGTGCAGACGCGCATTCATGCCGCCTATTCGGATAATCTGCTGATTACGCTGCTCCGCCGGGCGATGTACCGGATCACCGAGAAGCTGGCCGAAGCCTCTGGTGCCGGTGCCATCGTAACTGGAGACAGCCTGGGCCAGGTGGCCAGCCAGACCTTGTCCAGCCTGGATGCAATTGGCCGGGCCGTCCAGTTGCCTGTTCTCCGGCCGCTGGTCTTTATGGAGAAGAAAGAAATTATCCGCATCGCGGAGAATATCGACACCTTCGAGCTGTCCATTCTGCCCTATGAGGATTGCTGTACGCTGTTCCTGCCGCCGAGTCCGAGCACGAATCCGAATCTGAATGTCATTCGCAGCATTGAGGCGAATATGCCTTGGCTGGATGAGGCGATTGCGGATGCGGCTGCACGCACGGAATCGATCTGGATTGAGAGGGGACAAGTTAAAGAGGATCGCTTCGCCTCGTTTTTCTAAAAGCTGATCATACGGAGGGCTGCACATGTTCTGGGAAGGTCTGCTGCTGTTTTTCGAGATTATGCTGATTAATATCGTGCTGAGCGGAGATAATGCGGTTGTCATCGCGCTCGCCAGTAAAAACCTCCCGGCGGCCCAGCGAAAGCAGGCCATCTGGTGGGGGGCGTTCGGCGCGATCGGCTTGCGTGTCGTGCTGACGATTGTAGCGGTCTATGTGCTTAACATTCCTTATATCCAAGGAGTCGGCTCGCTGCTGCTCCTGTGGATTGCCATCAAGCTGCTGGTCGATGACGAGGGCCATGCGGACGTGAAGGAAGCATCGACGCTCGGCAAGGCGATTGGCACCATCATCCTCGCGGACCTCGTGATGAGTCTCGATAACGTGCTGGCCATTGCTGCAAAGGCCAAGGGGGAGATCGGGATTATTATTCTGGGCATCGGGCTCAGCATCCCGATTATCATCTGGGGCAGCAATCTGGTCGTGAAGCTGCTGAAGAGGTTTCCGCTGCTCGTCTTTCTGGGAGCCGGTATTCTGGGCTACACCGCAGGCGAGATGTTTCTGGCCGATACGAAGGTCTCGCATCTGCTGCTGGGCGACACGCCCCATTTCATCGTGCCCCTTGTGGCGACGGTCATTGTGATCACCAGCGGGCTGATCAAGAAGCTGATCACCCCCAGACATGCGTAGCCGCTGCGGATTTGCGGAGATGGCTGGAATAACTGCCAAGGCTTGTGAGAGTAAGCGTTTCATCCAAAATTCGACGTAAAATGCGGGCTTCTTCCTTGCCTTTTGATCCAAACGCACGTATAATAAATTCGAATGCTAGCGTCGGCGCTTCGGTGGTCGGCGCTTCTTTGATGAACGGGCTGGACAGCCAAACCAGAAGAGAGGATTTTGTACACTTATGCATGCAAGAGAAAAGATCCGCAATATTGCCATCATCGCTCACGTCGACCATGGTAAAACAACGCTCGTCGATAAGCTGCTCCAACAGTCCGGAACATTCCGCGACAACGAAGCCGTACAGGAGCGCGCCATGGACTCCAATGATTTGGAGCGGGAGCGCGGCATTACGATTTTGGCGAAAAACACTGCGATTAATTACAAGGAATATCTGATTAATATCATGGATACGCCGGGCCATGCCGACTTTGGCGGCGAAGTAGAACGGATTATGAAGATGGTTGACGGCGTACTCCTGGTCGTCGATGCCTTCGAAGGTACGATGCCGCAGACGAAGTTCGTACTTCGCAAAGCACTCGAGGCGCATCTGACGCCGATCGTTGTCGTGAATAAAATCGACCGTCCGAATGCACGTCCAAGCGAAGTGGTCGATGAAGTATTGGATTTGTTCATCGAGCTCGGCGCCGATGACGACCAGCTGGAATTCCCTGTCGCTTATGCTTCCGCACTGATGGGTACATCCGGTCTGGAGCCAGACCCCGACAAGCAGGAACACAACATGCAGGCGCTGTATGAGACGATTGTTAATCATATCCCGGCACCGACGGAGAACGTTGAGGAGCCGCTGCAATTCCTCGTTACGCTGATGGATTATAATGAATACCTGGGCCGTATCGCGATCGGCCGTGTCAACCGCGGAATCGTGCGCCAAGGCCAGCCAATCGCCGTCATCAACCGCGAAGGGCAAGTGAAGCAGGCAAGAGTTGAGAAGCTGTTCGGCTTCCAAGGTCTGAAGCGTTTGGAGATCGAAGAAGCGGGAGCGGGCGATATCGTCGCGATTTCCGGTATCAAGGACATCAATATCGGCGAAACGCTTGCTGATCCGGCGAACCCAGAGGCACTCCCCGTTCTGAAAATCGACGAGCCTACGCTGCAGATGACGTTTGTCGTTAACAACAGCCCGTTTGCCGGCCGCGAAGGCAAATTCGTAACTTCCCGCAAGCTGCGTGAGCGTCTGTTCAAGGAACTGGAGACCGATGTATCGCTTCGCGTAGACGAAACCGACAGCCCGGATGCATTCATCGTGTCTGGCCGCGGAGAGCTGCATCTCGGGATCCTGATCGAGAACATGCGCCGCGAAGGCTTCGAGCTGCAGGTTTCCAAGCCTGAGGTTATCATCAAGCAGATTGACGGCCAGAAGATGGAGCCGATCGAGCGCATGGTTATTGATGTGCCGGAGGACAGCATGGGTGCCGTTATGGAAAGTCTGGGAACCCGCAAGGCCGAGATGGTCAATATGATCAACAACGGTAATGGCAACGTACGTCTGGAGTTCCTGATTCCAGCCCGCGGCCTGATCGGTTACCGCACTTACTTCCTGACGCTGACGCGCGGCTACGGCGTCATGAATCATGCCTTCGACAGCTACGGCCCATTCCTGGGCAGCGGTCTAGGCGGCCGTCATGAGGGTGTGCTGGTTTCCAGCGAAACCGGTTCGTCCACCTTCTATGGCATGTTGTCTGTTGAGGACCGTGGTATCCTGTTCCTCGAGCCAGGTACTGAAGTGTACGAGGGTATGATCGTTGGCGAGCATAACCGCGATACCGATATCATCGTCAATATCTGTAAGGAAAAGCAACTGACCAACGTTCGTTCCGCTACCAAAGAAGAAACGGTCAGATTGAAGACTCCTCGCATCCACTCCATGGAGCAGGCACTTGAGTACCTGAACGATGACGAATACTGTGAGATTACACCGAAGTCGATTCGTCTGCGGAAAAAAATCTTGAATAAGAGCGAGCGCGAGCGTGCTGAGAAGCATCGTAAGACGGCTGAAGCCAACGCGTAAGTTCATGCATAGAAACGGAGAAAGCTCTGAGCGATCAGAGCTTTCTTCGCAATATGCGGAGTTTGCAGCATGAGCGTGTCGTATCCAGAAATTACAATGAACTGACTTAGGGGAGGTGTTCCTTGCTATGACGGACTGGTTCCGCGAGTATCCATGGATCGCATATATCCTTATTTTTGTGCTGATTACTTATGTGTACAACAAAGTATTCCGCTCCCGCAAGCTGCCGCTGCTGAAAGATGCCATCATTTATTTGATGCTGGCGCTCGGATCGGTTATGCTGCTGTTTTTTCAATTGGCGGGTTTGCCCATCATTATAAGTCTGTCGGTCGCCGTAGGGCTGATGCTAATGGTTAGAATCCGTTATTTCGTCCAGGAACGGCAACAACGGAAATAGGCCAAGTCCCGGGAGGAAAGCCTTATGACGACGTATTGGCTGGTGCCTGTAAGCTTGGAAGGGCCGGCGGTTATTTTCGGAAGCGAACGCTTTCAACTGGAGCCTGAGGAACTGCGCATGCGGTTCAGCCGCTCACTGCAAGGCGTCCATCCCCGGCTGCTGCTGCCGTTCAAGGCGCATCTGCTGCTGTCTGATGCGGAGGCGGAAGCCTGTGGAACGGATGAACTGCCATTTGCGCTGGGCGATGCTGTTGATATTGTGCTCTATGCTGAGGGTAAGCTGCCCAAGGCCATATCAGAGCCGGATAGCCATTCTGCTGGCGATTTGCTGGCTCACGGAGCCTGGGAAATATCCCACTGTGCGGGCGCTTACCTCTCCGGTCTAATGTCACCGCTGGAGGCTGAGGACAAGCTGAAGCTTGCCAAGGAGGAGCCGGGAGCTGAGGCATGGTATGCTGCGATACGCAGGTGGCTGTCTGAAGGACGCAGGGTGATGATGTTGAGGGAGGATTGAGGCGGATCATGAAGCTGCAAGATGCGATATTCAACTGGCTGCAAATCAGCATGGTGTCGGAAGCCCGCCCGGAAGACGGGGCTGCTAAAGAGACAAAGGATTTTTTCGAATTGATTCTTCGTGAGGATCACAAGCTGGAGCAATTCAGCTACGCATGCGATGAAGACGTTTGCATCATTGAATATAAGCAGGAGGGAGAGCTCGCGAAGGTCCGCTATGACCGGGAGCTGGCCGAGCAATTGCTGACCGATATTATTTCCAATCCCAAATATAATGAATGACATATCTCCCTTCATGTTTAGATAATATAAATCATATGGACGTGAAGGGAGTGTTAAGTTGGTTTGCCGTCAGTAGCTGTTCCATCTACCCTATGGTATAATCGAGGTGCAACAGTGATTTCTATCACGGGAGGGGACCTTATGGCAGAAACGGTCACAGCTTTATCCGACCAACTGATTGAGCACCTGCAGCAAGAGGCGTTGACGCTGCTCAGCACGATTGATCATGAGCACGGCTCGCCGACGATGAACGCGGTCTCCTGGTTGTTTGCCAAGGACGCTTCCACGATTCGCTTTGCCGTGGATCAGCGTTCGCGTATTGGAACGAATATCAAGGTCAATCCGCTTGTGACCTTGACTTATGTTGGCGCTGGTTCGGTCCATGCCATCTATGGCAAAGCCCGCCTAGTCGCCGAAGCGCTTGAGGAAGTACCCTTTAAGCTAGTTTGCTTTGATATCAATATAACGGAAGTACGCGATGCGATGTTTTACGGGGCGCGTATTTCGGTTCAACCTGAATATGAGAAGACGTATGACAAGCGTGCCGCGGATAAGCTGGACACGCAGGTGTTCAGCGCCATGAGAAAAGCCTAGAGCCGATTAACGTTTCTAGGCTTTTTGATTACCTTATCTTGGCACCGCAGCAAGTACAGGGCGGGACAGCTTACAGCGAACGATTCGGAAGCTGAGGCTCAGCCTGGGCCGGCGGATTCTCTATCGGATCCACATCCCTTGGCATCTGCGGGATGATTCTGCCGATGATGGCTGCCATTTCCTCAGCCATGCCGTTAAGGCCCCGGCCGCTTTGCATCTGATCCCGGATTTTATGCAGGCGCTGGCCGAGATCCATATCGGCAGTCACAAAAGCATCTACGCCGTAGGGGTCTTTCTTGAGCGCCTCGGCAACTGAGAGCTTGACGGTACCGACTTTGGCGCGGTCCAGGTCATGAGGCACATTGATGCCAACAATGGCTGTGTTTCCGAATACGACGCAGTTGGCACTTTCCACATTGGGAACCGTAGCCGCGATTTGTTCCAGACGCTGAGCGACCGCTTGCTTATCTGTAATTTCTTTCTTCTGGGGGGCCGTTTGCTGAACCCTCACCTGTCTGTTGACATCCTGGGTTTGGGAAGGGGCGGCGCCGGGTTTCCCCGGGGAACTGCAGCCTGCAAGAGCGGCTGACAACAACAAGATTACCGAGACAAACTTCATCATGGATCATCATTCCTTTCTTTGCGGTATCAGCTTTGGCTAGTTTGTCCTTACAGGCTATTTACTATGTAATGCGCTTTGAGCCAAACACCAAACCCTGGGAGGGACTCGCATGAAAAAAATATATGTATTGGACACCAATGTGCTGCTGCAGGATCCCAATGCGATTTATGCCTTTGATGATAATGAAGTGGTCATCCCCGCGGTGGTCTTGGAGGAAATTGATCTCAAGAAGCGGAATGCAGACGAGCTCGGGCGCAATTCCCGCCAAATTTCCCGTATGCTGGACTCGCTCAGGGAAGGCGGATTTTTATATGAAGGTATCGAGCTGCCCAATGGGGGCCGCTTGAAGGTTGAGCTGAATCATAAGAGCTTTGCGAAGCTGCAGGAGGTATTCGCAGAGGCAACCAACGACAACCGCATATTGGCGGTGGCGCTAAACTACCACTTGGAAGAAAAAGAAAAGTCCGTTCCGCGCCCTGTCATCCTGGTCAGCAAGGATATGCTGGTCCGGATCAAAGCCGATGTGCTCGGGATTACGGCACAGGATTATTTGACAGACCGGGTCGTGAATGTAGCGGATGAGATTTATTCCGGCCACCTGAACCTGCACGTGCATCCGGCCATTATCGACGAATTTTACTCATACAGGTCCCTAAGCGTTAGTTCCCTGAACCTGACCTATCCGCTGCATCCCCATGAGTTCGTCATCCTCAAGGACGAGATGGGCACCAGCAAGTCCGCGCTGCTCAAGGTGAATGCGGACGGGAAGAAGCTGGAGCCGCTATATCTGAGCAATGACCCCGTCTGGGGCATCGCCGCCCGCAACGCCCAGCAGCGGATGGCACTGGAGCTGCTGCTTAACGATGATATACCGCTGGTTACGCTGACGGGCAAGGCCGGCACCGGCAAGACGCTGCTGACGCTTGCGGCCGGTTTGATGAAGGTGGAGGATGAGCGCAAGTACAAGAAACTGCTGATCGCCAGACCCGTCGTGCCGATGGGCAAGGATATCGGGTACTTGCCAGGGGAGAAGGAAGAGAAGCTCCGCCCCTGGATGCAGCCGGTCTACGATAACCTCGAATATTTATTCGATACGAAGAAAACTGGCGATATTGACAAAATATTGGCCGGTCTGGGCAGTATCCAGGTGGAGGCCCTCACGTATATCCGCGGACGGTCGATTCCTGGTCAGTTTATCATTATCGACGAAGCGCAGAATCTGTCCAAGCACGAAGTCAAGACGATCGTCTCCCGGGTGGGAGAGGGTAGTAAGATCGTACTGCTAGGCGATCCGGAGCAGATCGATCATCCGTATCTGGACGCTTCAAGCAACGGTCTGACGTACGTTGTGGAGCGGTTCAAGGAGCAGAGCATTAGCGGGCATATCATGCTGGAGCGCGGAGAGCGTTCCCATCTGGCTCAGCTGGCTGCGGATTTGCTATAAGCACAGGCATTATCTTGATGGGTTGCACCAAAAAGCCGTACGACGCCAGCAATCGCGTCGTACGGCTTTGATTTGTGCTGGGCGGCTGCGGCTTAGGGCCGGTACAGCCACTCGACCCGGCATCCGTAGGCTCTGGCGATGCCTTCCGCCAGTTCGTCATGCTGTGCTTCGAGTGCGAATACGGGGGACCCGTCTGCATCCCGCCAGTCGCCCAGCATATGCTCTCCGAGTTGTGCTACGGCGGAAGCCGGGTTGAAGCTGCGTACGGGTCTGACAGGCTCCTCAGAAGCCTCCTGGAGGCGGAAGAGAACGGCAAGCTCCGCGTACAAGTAGCAGATGCCCTCCAGTCGGCTCACGAAGCCGAAATCTGTGAACGTGGCTCTAGTCCGCAAGGAGCGCGGCAGGCGAAGCAGCTTCAGCTCCTCGGCGGAGGCTTCGTACGCCTCCGCAAGCTGCCGGGCTTCCTCCATATCGTCAGCCGAGGTGAAGACTAGCAGCTCCTTGTCCTGATCGTATCGGATGTTCCTGTTCTTCAAGGCTTGCAAGATCGGCTCGAAGCCGTCGGTACGGGCTTGGTTGGGCGGGCTTAGCTCCAGGGCATAGGCTAGGCGGAACAAAAAATCGACTTGGCTAGACATGATGAAGCATCCATCTCCCTCGTGTGTGCATGGATTTTCCTTACAGGACAAGCTTCAGTACGATCCGAAGCACACCTTCCTCCAGCCGGACATCGGTCGCCTGAAGAACGGGAGCCAACTTCTCGGGATAGATGCTGAGATCCACACTTTTCTCCAGCGATTCTACGGTCGTCGAGGGAAGCAGAAAGCCGTTAAAGCTCAGCTCCTCAATGCGGAACCGGATAAAAGGCTTAGCCTTGGGATCTTCCTTATAAGCAATCGAATAGGAGCCTTGCACGGACAAATCCATGCCTTCGTGACTACCGGAAGCTATGACTTTACCCGTCGTAAACTTGAATGTGAGATGCTGGAACATCGGGTGCTTGGAGCGCAGATAATCGTTAAGCTCGCTATCCGTCAACTGAAAGGTTGAGTTTAATCCATTATCGAATAAACTGAGGTTTTTGCTCTTGGCTCCGGACGTGCCGGGCGACATCGCCTGGGGCAATTCCTGCATCGCCTTGGCCAGCTCGTTCAAGTACGCTTTGAAGGCCGGGAGGCCCTGTTCAAGCCACTTCCGGTTTAAATCGAGCATCTGCGCCTGCAGTGTGGCGGCTTCAGCGTCAGAATGGGCCCGAGCCGCCACCTGCTTATCGAGCTCGGCTTGGAGGGCTATCTGCTTGTCCCGCTGGTCCTGGAAGCGGCGCTTGGCCGTTTGGAGCGCCAGCCCCGATTCAGCCAGCTCTTGCTTGTATTGCGCTTGCTTGCTATAGGCTTCCTTATGCCGGGTTAAAGCGACCCTGTCGTTCCCGAGAATCATCTGTAAATACTCGAAGATCGCCAGCCCGTCCGAAAATGAGCGTGCCGAAAACAGCAGCATCCAAAGGGAATCCCGGTCTCCCATATAATAAGCGCGTACGACCTTGGCCGCGTGCTCACGTGTCGTCTGCACCGCTCCGGCTGAGCCTGCGAGATCGGCCTCCGCTTTGGCTATGCGGACCTGCAATTCGCTCTCGAGTCCTTCGATCCGCTTCAGCTCCTGGTCGATTTCAAAAATCGTTAGTCCTTGCTGCAGCAAATCGCGGTTAGGCTGAGCGGTCTCTGCAGCGACAGGGTGCAGGACTGAGAGGCAGGAAGCAGCCAACAGCAGTACGGTCAGCAATCGTGTTCGCATCTTCACCAATTTGTCCCTCCAATCCTCTCAAGTACAGATTATCATGGGAGCAGGGAAAACATGACAATAACTTCAAAAAAAGCTGCCGACGCATGATCGGCAGCCCTGAAACTTTATTTACCCGGTGCTTTGGGGAGAAGCTTCAGAATATCCGCGAGGGGCTTTGCCTGCTTGGGTGGTTCCTTGGAGAAGGCCGGAGGCTCGTTCACGGCGTCCGTCCGGTGTGTCCAGGTTACGGTATGCACAGGTCCGCCTTCCTTGAGGCTGAAGCGGAGCTCGCCCTTCTGCTGCCGGATGAAGCCTTGGGCGTCGATCCAGATATCCAAGGTAGATGGGGCAGCCAACTGCAGCGAACCGAGCGCTTCCTTCCATGCCTTGGTCTGAGCATCGCTCAATAATCCGCTTGTCGTCCATTCCTCGAGAGCGGCGGGGATCGCCTGGGCTAGATACTCAGAGACCTGCTTCCGGTTTTTATCGGTAACCTGCAGGGTGATTCGGGTGGCAGTCTCTCCGGTTGCTAGCTTCTCGTCCTTGCCGCCTGCTTCCAGCCATGCCGGGTCAACCCCCTGCAGCAGCTTGGAGCTTACAGCGGCAGAGAGCCGTCCGGTCTGATTCAGCCGTTCGGGCTGCGCGGTCAATGGCACCGATACATATTCGTCGGCCTTGCTGATGATTGGCAGGTGTAGGTATAATTTGTTATCTTTAAGTACAACGGGCATATCGAGTCCGGTATCGGACCCTTTCGCCGAGAGCTTGAAATCCGCCTCGGCCTGCGCAGGCTCCTTCAATGAGGCTTTGCCCTGATACGTAAGCTTACCTTCCTTGAAGGCGGAGAGCATAGCGGCGGTCAATGGCTGAGCGCCTTGAAACAAGGACGGGTCCAACTGAAAGCCGGCTTCCCC
Source organism: Paenibacillus filicis (assembly GCF_038070315.1). Lineage (NCBI taxonomy): Bacteria > Bacillati > Bacillota > Bacilli > Caryophanales > Paenibacillaceae > Paenibacillus > Paenibacillus filicis. The sequence goes on from NZ_JBBPCC010000011.1 coordinate 45,831, forward strand.
GGCAAATTGATAGCTTTGCATCTGTTCCTGCTTGGCTGCGGCCTGCAGCCATTCATCCTTTAACTGCTTGCGGTCGGTACAGCCTGAGATGAGCAGTACCGCGAAGCCGATAACGGCCGCTTGACGAATAAAACGCGATGGATTCAAGGCTGCTGCTCCCTTCTGTTTAAACTACCGTATTATTATAACGATTCAGGGAGAGTTTGTCTGTAGGAAGATAGGAAGAGGAGGCGAATCGGATGTCACAAGCAGCAGGTGTGGAAGGAAATACAGAGCTGCTTAGGCGAATAGCGCTTCGTCTGGAGCAGAGCCCGGACGGCTGGCTCTCTTTCCGCGATTATATGGAGATGTGTCTGTATGAGCCGGGTTGCGGTTATTATACCAGTGAACGGGAAAAGCTCGGGCGAACCGGCGATTTCTATACGTCCTCATCGCTAGGAGGGCTGCTGGGCGAATGCTTGGCCCACTACATAGACAGGGAGATGAATCAGGCCGAAGGCCCGCTGCATCTGGTGGAATGGGGGGGCGGCAGCGGCCGGCTGGCCCGGCAGGTGCTGGAGGCGCTGCAGGAGCGAAATCCGGCTTTATACGATAGGCTCACGTATACTGGAGTCGAGACAAGCCCTTATCACCGGCGTCTCCAGAACGAAGCGCTGCAGGCTCACGGAACGCGTATCCGCATTATTCCGCCTGAGGCTTGGAAACCTTCGTCTGGACAGGGACGGACGCTTGTGTTCTCCAATGAGCTGCCGGATGCGTTCCCCGTACACCGGGTCGTATACCGGCCGGAGGGGTGGATGGAATTGGGCGTTAGACGGAGAGTCGTGGACGGACAGCTGGAGGAAGCGGAGAGGCCGGTAAGCGGAGGCGAGCTGGAGCATTATATAACCTCCGAACGATTGCCGCGGCGTGAGGGACAACGCTTTGAAGCGGGATTGGACGCGCTTCGCTGGTACAGAAGCCTAGCCTCCAAGCTAGCGCCGCAGAGCCTCGTTGTGACGATCGATTACGGCGATGTACGGGAGGAGCTTCACGCGGCTCACCGGATGAACGGGACGCTGCTCTGCTACCGTCATCATGCGGCCAGCGATACGCCGCTGATTGACGCAGGTGAGCAGGATATGACGGCGCATGTCAATTTCAGCGCATGGATGGAGACGGGAGAGAGGGCTTCGCTGTCAACCGTGACGTACCAGACACAGAAGCAGTTTCTGGTGGAACAGGGGATTTTGGGCCTCCTGCACGATCATGACGCCAGGGACCCGTTCTCCGAGACGGCCAAGCGGAACCGGGCGATCCGGCAGCTGCTGTTGTCCGACTCGATGAGCGAGCTGTTCAAGGTGCTGATCCAAATAAAAAAGTGAGCCGCATGCCATCATGCGTCTCACTCTGTTTGGCGTTCTTTCGATTTTCGTTCCGATTAGATGGACATCTTGAAGAATGACCAATACGTAACACCAGTGAACGAGAGAATCATGTAACCCCAAAATAATAATATGTAGGTGCGCTCGGACAGCTTCAAGTAACCAAGCAGTACGAAGACGGCAGTCTGAGCGAAAAAGACCAAAGCCATCGGAATCAAATCCCCAGCCAAAGCCATTAAGCCGATAGCGAGCGTCCAGAAGCCGAGTACGCGAAACATGCGATCCATTGTGCATCCCCCTCTCTACAGTCACGTTTCGAAATGAACATTACTATCCAACATTATAACGAAAGCACGGTTTCGTGTAAATGTCCAATCGGTGACGAATTTAAGTCATTTGCAGATGTCTTCTTATAGTATGGGCGCAAATCTGAGGAATGATGTATGAAGGCTGAGAAAAATGGCAATACAAATTACTAGAAAAGTATTCTATGAACTCTACCACAAGCATAGAGTTAAAGTAATACAACACGTTCAGCTATAGTTCAATCATAGATGATGAATAACGCGAGGGGTTAGGAGGCCTGCATGGATGACGGCAATTAGACAGGACGCATGGAGCGACGAGGACGACTTGATCTTGGCGGAGGTTACGCTTCGTCATATTCGAGAGGGAAGCACGCAGCTTTCCGCTTTTGAGGAAGTAGGAGAAAAGATAGGCAGAACGGCTGCAGCTTGCGGCTTCCGCTGGAATAGCTTTGTACGGAAAAAATATGAAGCGGCGATTCAGATTGCCAAGGCACAGAGACAAAAGCGGAGCCAGCAGCGCAAGCATTCGAATGCATTCGCAAGCGTTTCCGGTGCCGTCGAGGTAGCCGAGCCGCCAGGACTGCGTTCCGACGGTGTGGTGGAGGAGCTGTCGATCGACGCGGTCATTCGATTTCTCCGGCAGTGGAAAGGCAGCTACCAGGAGATGGTCCGTCATCTTCGGCAGCTTGAGAAGGAGATCAATGAGAAGCATGACGAGCTGGAGAAGCTGCGCGGGGAAAATGATCTGCTGAGCAGGCAGGTGAACGCTGTATCGACGGATTACCGGGTCGTCAACGACGATTACAAAGCGCTGATCCAGATCATGGACCGTGCCCGCAAGCTGGCGTTTCTGGCCGAGGAGGACGACGAAGCCAAAGCGCGATTTAAGATGGACGAGAACGGAAACCTGGAGCGAATCGATTAAGCAATCGGGTCTGCATACAGAATCATAGGGAAGCCTCGGAATGGGAGTGCGGAGCACGTATCCGTCTATCATTCCGGGGCTTTTTGCGTGCCTATGTTTTTCTCTGGCGACAGCTACGATGAGTAAGAGCTATAATGAGAACAGAATAGGTTGTTTGCGAAGGGGGAGCAAGTGTGAGCCGCTATACGTTGATTGGCGCCGGAGCGTTAGGCATCTTGTTCGCCGTCAGACTGGCCCGGACGGGGGTATCTGTCGAGATGGCGGTGCGCCGGGAGGAGCAGGCCAGCCTTATTGCCGGGCGTGGACTCTCGCTGCTCGAAGCGGGAGAGCACGAGCTTGTGGCAGAGCCGTCTGTACGGTTGCTATCAGATCCAACGGTTAGAGTCAGAGGGGGGATAAAGGAAGCCGAGGACGCCGGACGGGCGGACGGCCCCCACTTCATCATTCTGGCTGTCAAGCAGCATGCCATAACCTTGGAGCTGGCCGAGAGCATACGGGGGCTAATGGGGCCAGACACCTGGGTCGTCTGCCTGCAGAATGGCATCGGGCATGCCGAGAAGCTGGCCCGAAGTATCCATCCGGAGCGTCTGCTGCTGGCTGTAACGACGGAGGCCGCGCTGCGGTTATCGGATAGAGCCTCCTCCCACACCGGACAGGGGGAAACTCATATCGGCTCGTTCACCGATGGGCTAGAGGCCCAGCTTAGCCAGGCAGCCAAAAAAAAACTTGTAAAAGAGCTGGAAATGGCAGGATTCCGCAGTTTTCTGTCGAATAACATCAAAAGCCGTATTTGGCAAAAGCTGCTGATCAATGCCGCGATAAATCCGCTGACAGCGATTCTGCAAGTACATAATGGAACGTTACTTGAGCTGGATGGAGCCCTTGAGCTCATGCATGAGCTGGTGAATGAAGGCACTCGCCTTGCTGAAGCTTACGGCATCGGGCTGGAGAATGACCTGTGGCTGACTGTCCGGGAGGTATGCACGCGTACCGCGGCCAACCGCTCTTCTATGCTTCAGGATCTGGGAGCAGAACGTCCGACCGAGATTGAAGCGATTACGGGCAGTATGCTGGAGCTGGCCCGTGAATCAGGGCTCGAACTGCGCTCTCATCAGAGCGTGTACCTGCTTGTGAAGGCGCTGGAGAGCCGCAAAGCTGCAAACGATTGAACCATTAAGGTCGAATCGGGTGATGGTATGAATGTGATATGGAATCTGCTTCATCAATTGTATACTTTGCTTGCGCTTGTGCCGTTTGTGGCTTTTTTTATCACTTGGTTCATCGTATACCGTATGACCGGCGATAAGCGCAGAGCGACGCATCTCAGTATGGACATCACCACGCTTTTTCTAATCGGTTCGGTAGGCTTTATCAGCCGCAATTTATTCGGCTCTGCTTTTTTACTATGGATGATTATTTTGCTATTTTTGGTGGCGGCTGGACTGCTCGGCAGTATGCAGACCCGGATGAAGGGGCGCGTTAACCTGATGAAAATTACCAGGACGCTGTCCAGACTCGGGTTTCTCATATTGACAGCCTGCTACGTGCTGCTGCTAGTGGTCGGGATCGGGACGTATATGTTTCAATCGTAAGCTATGCCCCTCCGGAAGCAGGGTACATAACGGAATATCTGCTTTTTTACGACCTACATACGCATAAAAAGATACCTGAAAAGGGAGCCTAATCCATAGGCTCTTTTTTTGTTTTTGTGACCAAATGAAGTCTACCATTTTGTAATTTCTAACAAGAATTGACCAATGACAAAAAATAGTACTAGATTTTATTAACCTTCGGTTGTATAATTTCTCATTGATAACGGTTACAGATGTTTACAAAATGTCGAGAAATATGTATGATCAAATGGCTGTCTTTATTTGACCATGTAATTGACCGCGAATTGACCATGTAATTGACCAGATGATAATTCTGGAATATTTTTCAGGATTAACATATAATTACATATTCACAAAGGAGGATTCATATGAAGTTGAATAAACTTCTAGTTCTGGCTTCTGTTACGGCCATGCTGGGCGCAACCGTTGCCGGATGCTCAAGCAGCACGACACAGGAACAAGGGGGCGGCGCAACAAACAACAATAAAGCGCCGGCGCAAGAAATCCGTATCAATTTGGCGGCAGAACCGCCGGCATTGGATAGCTCCATTGCTACTACAAACCCATCATTCACGATCCTCAACGCTGTCAACGAAGGCCTGTACCGTTTGGATGCGGACGGCAAGCCGCAACCTGCTCTGGCCAAGGAGCTTCCTAAAATTTCGCCTGACGGCCTCGTATATACCGTCACGCTGCGCGACGGGCTGAAATGGGCAGACGGATCCGCTCTGACTGCCAATGACTTCGTTTGGGCTTACCAGCGTACACTGGACCCTGCTACCAAGGCCAAGTATGCCAGCATGCTTGCTTGGATCAAGGGTGGTAATGATCTGAACAAAGCAAAGCCTGAAGAGCTGGAAGCTAAGAAAGCTGCTCTGGGCATCAAAGCTAAGGACGACAAAACGCTGGAAATCACGCTGGAGCGTCCGGTTGCGTTCTTCGTAGACCAATTGGCTATGCCATTGTTCTTCCCGCAAAAAGCTGACTTCGTCACCAAGCAAGCCGACAAAAACGGCGCAGATGCGGACAAGGTTCTCGGCGCAGGTCCTTTCAAGCTGGAGAAATGGGATCATGAGCAGCAGCTCGTTATGGTTAAGAACGAAAACTATTGGGACGCTGCCAACGTGAAGCTGAACAAAGTGACCGTCAACATCGTGAAAGACCCTAACACGTCGCTCAACATGTTTGAAACGAACCAAGTGGATCTGACTGTGCTTCGCGGTGAGCAAGCTAAGATGTTCCAAGGCAAGCCTGAGCTGGCGATCAAGAAAGAATTCGTATCCGCTTATGTGATGTTCCAAAACAAGAAGAACCCGGCGTTCGGAAACGCAAAGATTCGTCAAGCGCTCGGTATGGCGATTGACCGCAAGGCCTACAACGAAGTCGTACTCGGCGGAACGTCGATCCCTTCGACAGGCTTGGTTCCGGGAACGATGCTCGACGGCAATAAGCAAGAATTCCGTAAAACAGCTGGCGATACTCAATCCGCTTTCGATGTAGCGAAGGCCAAGGCGCTGCTGGCTGAAGGTCTGAAAGAACTGAACATGACGGCACTGCCTAAGTTCAAGCTGACTTCCGACGATACCGAGACTTCGAAGAAAACGATCGAATTCATTCAAGCTCAATGGAAACAAAACCTCGGCGTTGACGTCGACGGCGAGCCGCTTCCTTTCGCGCTTCGTGTGAAAAACATGCAGGAAAACAACTTTGACGCTCTGATCGCACTGTGGGGCGCGGATTACAACGACCCGATGACCTTCCTCGACATGTGGTTGTCCGATAACAAATCGTTTAACTACGTGCAATATAACAGCCAAGCGTATGACGATCTCGTAAAAGGCGCTGACAAAGAAGTAGACTTGGCCAAACGCGCCAAGCTGCTTGCCGATGCTGAGAAGACGCTGATGACGGATGCTCCGATCTATCCGCTGTACTTCCGTACAAGTCCTTATGCGAAGAACGCTAACGTGGACGGGCTGATTCTGCCTGCTATGTCCAAAGAGTGGGAGCTTCGCTGGGTTAGCATCAAGTAATACGTCTGCCCGAGCTGTGTGAAGTGAAAGAGGGGGGCCGTTCTGATCTTGGAGAACGGCCTCGCTTTTTGCTCGTCATCCCCCGATTCGTGAGGGATCAGGCAATGCGGAGCTGTTTCTCAAACATAGCCTCTTCGGATGACTATGCTTGCGAAGCAGCTCGGCTGCCAGTGGCCGAGCTGTCCGCTATGAAAGTGACTTCGATTCAGTAGTTTTCTTACTAGTTCAGGAGGTGTGCCATGCTTCGTTACTTGCTGCGGCGTCTGGTTTATATGGTGATCACTCTGTGGCTGATCGTAACGTTTACATTTGTTCTGATGAAGAACTTGCCAGGCGATCCGTTTGGGGAAGACTCACAGAAAATGACCGCCGAACAGCGCCAGATTTTATATGCCCAGTATGGTCTGGATAAGCCGGTTTGGGAGCAGTATCTGAAATACATGAATAATGTCCTACATGGCGATCTGGGCGTGTCTTATGCATTCCCGACTCGTAAAGTGACCGACATCATCCAGCAGGCTTTTCCTGCGTCGCTTGAGCTGGGGCTTTGGGCGCTCGCCGTTGCGATTGTGGTCGGACTTATCTTGGGTATTATCGCCGCGCTTAACCATAATAAGGGTCTGGACGTAACAGCGATGTTCACGGCGATCGTGGGGATTTCGATTCCATCTTTCGTACTGGGGCCGCTTTTGTCTTATTTTGTCGGGGTCAAGCTCGGCTGGTTGCCTCCGGGCATGTGGACCGGCCCTTCATCGCGGATCCTGCCGGCGCTTGCCTTATCCTTCGGTACGATTGCCATCCTAGCCAGGCTGATGCGTACCTCGATGCTCGATGTCTTGAATCAGGACTATATCAAGACCGCTAGGGCTAAGGGGTTATCCTCATCGACTATCGTTATACGGCATACGATCCGAAATGCTATTCTGCCGGTCGTTACGGTACTTGGTCCTGTATTTGTCGGTCTGATTACCGGTACGCTCGTTATCGAGCAGATTTTCGTCGTACCTGGACTGGGCAAGCATTTTGTGCAGTCGATTTATTCCAATGACTATACCATGATCACGGGCTTGACGATTTTCTATGCATTTATACTCGTGGTTGTGCTGTTCATTACGGACATCATCTATGGATTGATTGATCCGCGGATTCGTCTGACGAAGGGAGCAAGCAAATGATGCGCGTGTCCAAAGAGCTGTTTCAACCCGCCTCACGTGAGCAGATCGGCCGCGATGCCATCGTGCGGCCTTCGCTGACTTATTGGAAGGATGCCTGGAGGCGCCTGAAGAAAAATAAGCTGGCCATGTTTGGTCTCATTACGCTCTGTACTTTGGCGCTGCTGTCGATCTTCGGGCCGATCTTCTCCAAGTTCGACTATGCTACCCAGAATTATGATATCAAGAACTTGGGTCCTTCCGCTGAACACTGGTTCGGCACGGACGACTTCGGCCGCGACCTGTGGGTCCGGGTATGGTGGGGGACGCGTATATCGCTCGCCATCGGGCTTACGGCAGCGCTGCTCGACTTGGTGTTCGGCGTGATTTACGGAGGCGTCTCGGCATACTATGGGGGACGCGTTGACGATATTATGCAGCGGATCATCGAGATCGTGTATTCGATTCCTTTTCTGCTGATCTCCATTTTGCTCATTATCGTATTAGGACCGGGCTTCAAAACCATCATTATTGCGTATGCAATAACCGGATGGGTACCCATGGCGAGGCTCGTACGCGGTCAAGTCCTGCAGCTCAAGGAGCAGGAGTACGTACTCGCGGCCAGAACGCTTGGTGCTGGCGGGGCCCGCATCATTTTGAAGCATTTGGTGCCTAATGCGCTCGGTTTGATTATTGTTCAAATTACATTTATCGTGCCATCGGCGATTTTTGTAGAGTCCTTCTTAAGTTTTATCGGTCTTGGTATACGGGTTCCGCTCGCTTCGCTCGGCTCGCTTCTCTCCGACGGTGCGAACTCGATCCGGATGTACCCGCACCGGGTCGTTTCCCCGACGATTATTTTCAGCTTGATTTTGATGAGCTTCAACCTGCTCGGCGACGGTCTGCGTGATGCTCTCGATCCGAAGATGCGTAAATAGGCAGTCATTCATTCGGAGGTGACTATAGATGAGTAAGAATAAACCGATATTGGAAGTTAAGGATCTGCGGGTATCCTTCCGCACGTATGCCGGTGAAGTACAAGCGGTACGCGGCGTATCCTTTCATTTGAATAAAGGTGAGGTGCTCGCCATCGTGGGCGAATCCGGTTGCGGCAAGTCCGTTACGGCGCAAACGATCATGCGGCTGATTCCGACACCTCCCAGCTTTATTAAAAGCGGCTCGATCCTGTTCGACGGGAAGACCGAGATCACCAAGCTGTCTAACTCCAAGATGGAGAAGATTCGCGGCTCTGAAATGGGCATGATCTTTCAGGACCCGATGACATCGCTGAACCCGACGATGACCGTAGGCAAGCAAATCACGGAAGGTCTGATCAAGCATCAGGGTTTGAGCCGCGTTGCAGCTGATGAGCGGGCGCTCGAAATCTTGACGCTGGTCGGGATCTCGAATCCGCAAGGACGCATGAAGCAGTATCCGCATGAGTTCTCTGGCGGGATGCGCCAGCGCGTGATGATTGCCATTGCGCTCGCATGTAATCCGAAGCTGCTTATCGCCGATGAGCCGACGACAGCGCTCGACGTGACGATTCAGGCACAGATTATTGATCTGATGAAGAAGCTGTCGGAGCAGACGGACTCCGCGATCATCGTCATTACCCATGACCTGGGCGTCGTGGCGGAGATGGCGCAGCGGGTTGTCGTGATGTATGCAGGCAAAGTCGTGGAGCAAGGAACGGTGGATGAAATCTTCTATCGATCCCGGCATCCGTACACCTGGGGACTTCTGCGTTCCGTTCCGCGTCTTGATCAGGAGAAGAACAGCGAGCTGGTGCCGATACCTGGCACGCCTCCCGATCTGTTCGCTCCGCCGAAGGGGTGTGCGTTCGCTGCGCGGTGTCCATACGCGATGAAGGTATGTCAGGAGTACGATCCGGAACAGACGCAGCTCACCGAGACGCATTCTGCGGCCTGCTGGCTGCTTCATGAGGATGCACCGAAGGTTGAGCGCCCGGTAGAAGCGGGAGGTACGGCACGATGAGCAAACAACCGATTCTGGAAGTGAAACATTTACAGAAGCATTTTGATCTGGGCAGCGGTAAAACGCTGAAGGCTGTGGATAATCTAAACTTCTCGATCGACCGCGGGGAAACCTTCGGGCTGGTCGGTGAATCCGGCTGCGGCAAGTCGACGGCCGGCCGGACGATCATCCGTCTGTACGAAGCGACGAACGGCGAGGTGCTGTTCAACGGCGAGAACGTTCATAAGCTGCGCGGACGCAAAATGCAGGAATTCCGCCGCCAGATGCAGATGGTGTTCCAGGATCCCTATGCATCGCTCAATCCGCGGATGACCGTAGGCAATATCATCGCCGAAGGGCTGGATATTCACGGCATTATCTCCGGCCGTCAGCGCAAGGAGCGCGTGTCTGAGCTGCTGGACGCGGTAGGTCTGAACGAAGAGCATGCGAGCCGTTTCCCGCATGAATTCTCTGGCGGTCAGCGGCAGCGGATCGGGATTGCCCGGGCGCTGGCCATCGAGCCGCAGTTCATCATCGCGGATGAGCCGATTTCGGCCTTGGACGTGTCTGTACAAGCACAGGTCGTCAATCTGTTCAAGAAGCTGCAGAAGGAACGCGGCCTTACGTATCTGTTCATCGCGCATGACCTGGCGATGGTTAAGCATATCTCTGACCGGATCGGTGTGATGTATCTCGGGAAGCTGGTTGAGGTGACGACTGCGGAGGAGCTGTACGCGAATCCGCTGCATCCGTATACCCAATCCCTGCTGTCCGCGATTCCGATCCCCGACCCGGAAATTGAGCGTACGCGCGAGCGGATTATTCTCGAGGGCGAGATCCCAAGCCCGCTGAATCCGCCGAGCGGCTGCCCGTTCCGGACCCGCTGCCCGAAGGCGATGCCTGAATGTGCGGCTGCGATGCCGGAGTTCAAAGAAGTGAAGCCGGGCCATTTTACCGCGTGTCATTTATATTAGAAGAAACAGGCTTGCCGTGAACGCTTCGATGCGTTTCTGGCAAGCTTTTTTTGTCATTCATGAGCTGGCGGGGATTATAACAGGGCTTGTCTCATGGGAGATTACCCAGCGTGTTGTTTTCTTTTGACGATTCTGGTTATCCTGTGTACAATAAAGTTGTTTGCAGCCTTACGTACAAACGGGAGGCAACTAACCAAACATAAGAGAGGCGGGCGGGTATGTTACGGATGGACGAGATCGACTGGAATTCCGGCCAGCCTTTGACGGACGACTACATACGTCGGTATGCCCAGACGGGCGAACTGTTTGATTATAATCCTTGGTCAGCCTCCGGCTGGGAGCAGCGGGCAGCCTGGCTGGATACAGAGCGTGCCTACGGGGCAGACCGCGGCAGGTTGGCTGATGCACTCTATGCGTTCAATGAACGCGCAGGCAATGGGCTTGAGGCTTTGAACGCGATCGAGCGGCTGCGGGATCCCCGTGCGCTTTGCGTGGTAGGCGGACAGCAGGCGAGCTTGTTCACGGGTCCGCTGCTCGTTCTCTATAAGGCGGTCTCTCTGATCCAGGCGGCACGTCAGGCGGAGGCGAGGCTTTCCCGGCCTGTGATTCCGGTATTCTGGATTGCCGGCGAGGATCATGACTTTGAAGAAGCCAATCATGTCCAGGTGCTGACCTCGGACAACAAGCTGGAGAAGATCAAGCTGGCGCATCCGGGCGGCCCACGCACATCTGTGAGCCGGACAGTGATTACGGCGGAACAATGGGAGGAAGCGCTGGCCCTGTTCGAGCAGTCACTGATGCCCACGGAATATAAGGAAGGGTTTGTCGCGCGGCTGCGCGCGGCTGTGCAGGGCTCCTCATCGCTGGTCGATGCGTTCGCGCGGCTGATGGCGTCGCTGCTGGGCGGCGAAGGACTGGTGCTGCTGGATTCCGACGACCCCGCGCTGCGGGAGCTGGAAGGACCGATGTTCCGAAGGCTGGTGGAGCAGAGCGGCGAGCTGAACCTGGCTCTGGCGGAGGGAAGCAGCAAGCTGCAGTCGCTAGGCTACGAGCCTCAGGTAGAGCTGCACCCGCGGGGAGCTAATCTATTCGTTTACGATGACGCCGGAGAGCGCATCCTGTTGTATGCGGACGAATCGGGAACGGGATTTACGGACCGCCGAGGCGAGCGCCGCTTCAGCCGGGATCAGGTGCTGCGGTGGGCAGATGAAACTCCAAGCCGACTGAGCAATAATGTGCTGACGCGTCCTCTGATGCAGGATTACCTGCTGCCCGTATTGGCTACCGTATTAGGTCCGGCCGAGATTGTATATTGGGGACAAACGAAGCTGGCGTTTCATAAGCTAGGTATGCGGATGCCGGTCGTTGCTCCTCGCCTCGTGTTCACCCTCCTCGAAGGCTCTGTTCAGAAAAATATGAAGAAGCTCGAGCTTACGCTTGACGACGTGATGGAGCGGTTGGAGGAGAAGCAGGAGGCTTGGCTGCGACAGCAGGATGAATGGCAGGTGGAGCGCCGGTTTGCAGAGGTTGTAGAGCGCTTCAAGGCCGATTATGAGCCGCTGGTGGCTTCGCTGGGTCAGATTAACCCTGGGCTGCAGGCGCTGGGAGCGACCAATATCGGCAAGATCGTCGAGCAGATGGATTTTTTACGCAACAAGGCAGAGGACGGACTACGTACACAGAACGAGGCTGGACTTCGCCAATTTGCCCGTGTAGGGCAATCCCTGAACCCTGGGGGGAAACCGCAGGAGCGGGTGCTGAATATAGCAGCATATTTGAACAAATACGGGGAGGACTGGCTGTTTGAGCTAGTGCGGGCGAATGTTCCCCTCGACGGCAAGCTGCGTATCTGTTATATGTGATATAGGTGGAATTATATTTAGGAGGTATGCACATTGGCTAATAGCACGGAAAACCGCAGTATTATTCGCGACATCGCGCTCGCACCCGAGGGACATTTGAAAATCGATTGGGTTAATGCCCATATGCCAGTATTGAATAAGATCCGTGAGCAATTCGAGAAAGAGCAGCCCTTCAAAGGGTTGAAGGTAGCGATTGCCCTTCACCTAGAAGCTAAAACCGCTTATCTGGCCAAGGTTGTGCAAGCGGGTGGCGCCGATGTAACCATTTGCGGAAGCAACCCGTTGTCTACCCAGGACGATGTATGTGCGGCGCTGGTGGAAGACGGCATTACCGTATTCGCGAAGTACAATCCGGACCCTGCCGAATACAAGGAACTGATGATCAAGACGCTGGAGACCGAGCCGGACCTGATTATCGATGACGGCGGCGACCTCGTGACGATCCTTCATTCCGAGCGTAAGGATCTGGCTAAGAATGTACGGGGCGGCGCTGAAGAGACGACGACTGGCATTCTGCGTCTGAAGGCGCTGGAGAAGGAAGGCCAGCTGCAATTCCCCATGGTGGCGGTTAACGATGCCTACTGCAAACATTTGTTCGATAACCGTTATGGCACCGGGCAATCGGTCTGGGATGGCATCAACCGGACGACGAACTTGGTGGTTGCGGGTAAAACCGTCGTTGTCGTCGGCTATGGCTGGTGCGGCAAAGGCGTAGCACTTCGTGCAAAAGGATTGGGCGCGAACGTCATCGTTACGGAGATCGATGCGATCAAAGCCGTGGAAGCGTATATGGACGGCTTTGCCGTGATGCCGATGATTGAGGCTGCCAAGCTGGGTGACTTCTTCGTCACCGTGACGGGCAACCGCGACGTGATCCGCGGCGAGCACTACAAAGTGATGAAGGACGGCGCAATCTTGTCCAACGCCGGTCATTTCGACGTTGAGGTGAATAAGCCGGAGCTTGAGGCGCTGTCCGTCTCCAAACGTACGGTACGTCGCAACATCGAAGAATACACGCTGCAGGACGGTCGCAAGTTTTACATTCTAGCGGAAGGCCGTCTCGTGAACCTGGCCGCTGGCGACGGACATCCTGCGGAAATTATGGATATGACGTTCGCCCTGCAGGCAGTGTCCTTGAAATATGTGAACGATAACTACAAGCAGATCGGCAGCAAGGTTGTGAATGTGCCTTACGAGCTGGATGAGCAGGTCGCTCGCTTCAAGCTGGCGGCTCTGGGCTTCGGTATCGACGCGTTGACCGATGAGCAGAAAAACTACCTGGACAGCTGGACTGAGCATTAAAAACAAACAGGCCTGGCGCTTCTAGCGGCAGGCCCTACATAACCCGTACATGCGAAAGAACCGTCCGTCTATGAATGTGCATAGCGGGCGGTTCTTTCGCATGCCTTGCAATTGTGAATGAGCGTACAGCATGAACCGGCGCCTGGTTCAGATCAGCATGTAATATGGCTTCCGGGGCTACCGTCGCGTATCCCCTGCTAATCCGAATAGGCCGCTTCAAATCAGATTTCCTGAAGAGGATGCTTGACCCGATGCATGATGGAGCAAGGCAATCGCCTACCTCTGATAAACGGATTTGGTAACAGCCGTCGTCGTCTTCGTATTTGTCTTCTCGCCTGTTCCCTGCTTCTGAACAGGGGGAGCCTCCGTCTTCGGAGGGGATGGCGGCTTGGTCTCGCTGCCCTGCTGGTTGCCTCCCGGTAAGGTCACCGTGTTGCCGCCTCCTGTTTGTGAGGGGGCAACAGGAGGAATAATCTGCTGCTGATCGGAGACGGAGGGGGTATCCGCTGCCTTCACCGGTGCGCTGTTGAGCGGCTGATTGGCTGCTGATGCGGGTCGCGCTCCCTGCTGGCGAATGGATTGTTCCCAATGCCGATTGCCCCAAACCATGACGATAATAAAGATGACGAAGAGAATAATGACACTCCAACGTTGTGCGTTAATCATGAGAAGCCGTCCTCCTGCTAACTCCGGTATTCGTAACTAGAAGTATAGCACAATTTTACCAGGAAAAAACGCTTAGGTGTAAAGCTGATGCAACAACCGGCGGATCTTGTGCGTTAGAGGGGTAGCGGGTGTATATATTTCCTCGGAAATACACTACCTACATAAGATCAAGGGGGCTGGGATATGCAAAAACACAGAAGCAATCCTTCAGATGCACGACCTGTGGGTATAGGCGGATTTTGGTGGCCAGGTTTGCTGATGGGGCATAAAAGGTCAGGTAAACGGGGAGTAAAGGTTGCGCTCGTAGGTCTGGCAACTATTATGCTTGTTACCGGCTGCGGTGCGGCGGATATGGATAAGTCTAGTTCCAATACAGCCGCGAATAGCAAGCAGGAGTCGCCGCAAGCTGACAACAACCGTCCTGCGGAGGCCAGCTCGGAGGGCAAGCCTTCTGCGAAGGATGCGGGACCGGGGTTTAACGGGAATGGACAGACGGCTGCGGAGGATCCCTTCAGCCGCAAGATTATATACAAAGCCAATCTGAACATGCAGGTTGAAAGTTACAAGGACACGGAGGCACTTGTGCAGGAGGCGGTGCGGAAAGCAGGGGGCTATGTGCTGCAATTCAGCGAGAACACATCGGCCAAGGAGAAGTATGGCTCCTTCGTCATCAAGGTTCCGGCCGCCGGGTTCAATTCTCTATTAACTGAGTTCAGTAAGATCAATCCGACGATGCGCAAATCGATGGAGGGCCAGGATGTAACCGAAGAGTATGTGGATCTGACTTCCCGCCTGAAGGCTAAGGAGCTAATGGAGTCCCGGCTGACTGCCTTCATGGAAAAAGCGACCAAAACCGAGGAGCTTGTGTCCTTCTCCACGGAACTTGGCAAGGTACAGGAAGAAATCGAACGGATCAAGGGAAGGATGCGGTATCTGGAGCAGCATGTTTCTTTCTCCACAATTGAATTGTATATCATTCAAAAGATGGCTTCCGCCGAAGTCATCGGCGCTTCGGACCGCGGTCCGCTCTTCAAGCGCGCTGCCCAGGCACTGGACGGCTCGATGGCGGCGCTGGGCTGGTTGTTCCAGGGTATCGTGGTCGTCGCAGCCGGCGCACTGCCTGTTCTAGTGGTGGTCGTGCTGGTAGGTCTCCCCATCTGGTGGGTCAGACGCAAACGCAAGGCAGGTCAGGCTGAATTGCGGCGTCAACAGGTGGAGGCGAACCGCCTGCTGGAAGCCTCCCGGAGGCAAGAAGAGCCTGCTCCGAAGCTGGCGGATAACGAGGATAGGGGGCAACAAGGCCCACTGACAACGGAACCCAAGACTGTACAGACCACAGAACAAAAGCCTGATCGAATGGAATAGACGGAACGTTCTCAAAAAAATCCTGCTTCTTCTTTCGGAGAAGCAGGATTTTCGTATATTTAGGAGAATAGTTACTGTACAGGTGGTGGAAAGTGGGGTAAAGTGGGTAAAAAGGGGGTGGCAAGTGGTGTTCATGGGGGAATATCAGCATACGATCGACGAAAAAGGCCGAATGATTATCCCGGCTAAGTTTCGCGAAGCCCTCGGAGCATCATTCATCGTCACCCGTGGTTTGGATCAATGCTTGTTCGTTTACCCCATGCAGGAATGGTCGGTTTTGGAACAAAAGCTTAAAGCGCTGCCTTTGATGAAATCGGATGCCCGCGCTTTCACGCGTTTTTTCTTTTCCGGCGCAACGGAGTGCGAGCTTGACAAGCAGGGTCGGGTCAATCTGCCCAATATGCTCGTTGACCATGCCAAGCTCGAGAAAGATTGCGCCGTCATCGGCGTTTCCAATCGGGTGGAGATTTGGAGCAAGGCGATCTGGGAAAGCTATTTCCAGCAGTCCGAAGAATCGTTTGCGGAAATTGCAGAGAAGCTCGTCGACTTCAATTTTGATTTTTAGCCCGGCAGCATGCCGATGTAGGAGGATGAAGCCGTGTTTCATCATGTGACTGTACTTAAACAAGAAGCGGTGGAAGGTTTACATATTCAGTCTGACGGGATTTATGTCGATTGTACGCTTGGAGGTGCCGGGCATAGCCTGGAGATTGCCTCTCGGCTTGGACCGGGCGGGCTGCTCATCGCCTTCGATCAAGACGATGCGGCACTGGCGAATGCCAAGGAACGCCTAGCTGGCGTTTGGGACCGGGTACGGCTGGTGCGCAGCAACTTCCGTTACCTGGAGCAGGAGCTGGCGAAAATACCGGAGGCATGCCGCGACGGTAAGCCCCAGGTGAACGGGATACTCTTCGATCTCGGCGTATCGTCGCCCCAGCTCGATGAAGCCGACAGAGGCTTCAGCTATAACTATGACGCCGAGTTGGACATGCGCATGGACCAGACGGCGCCTCTGACGGCCAAGGATATTGTGAATGATTGGTCGGAGAAGGAAATCGCCGATATTTTATTCGAATATGGCGAGGAGAAGTTCTCCCGCAGGATCGCAGCCAAGATTGTCGCTGCGCGGAGCGTGGCTCCGATCGAGACAACCGGGCAACTGGTCGAGCTGATCAAGGAAGGTATTCCTGCCGCTGCCCGTCGTACAGGCCCTCATCCGGCCAAGCGGAGCTTCCAGGCGCTGCGTATCGCGGTGAACGATGAGCTCGGAGCCTTCGAAGATGCGCTCAAGCAATCGGTACGCTGTCTCGCTCCAGGCGGACGGGTAGCCGTCATCACGTTCCACTCCCTGGAGGATCGGATCTGCAAGCAAACCTTCGCTGGGTACATCGCGAAGTGTACATGCCCGCCGGATTTCCCTGTGTGCATCTGCAATCCGCAGGGGGAGCTAAAGCTGGTGAACCGCAAGCCTATCGAGCCGGGCAGCGAGGAGCTGGAAGCTAATCCGCGTGCAAGATCCTCCAAGCTAAGAGTCGCCGAGAAGCTGTCAACCTAACGTATCGATACAGAAAGCTGATAGAAGGAATAAAGGAGGAAACCTAGTTGCCGGCATACATGCATGGGAATCTCGCAGTAGAACAGCGGACGGAGCAGCAGCAGAAGCCCAAGGTTCAGGAAACGAAGCGGGTCGTTTATCGCAGGAAAACGCTGCCTCTGCAGGAGAAGCTGCTATATTTATTCACCGTTGCCATTTGCGTTGTTGTAGCGGGCGTCATTATTTTCCGCTACGCGCAAATCTATGAGATGAGCTCTCAGATCCGAACGATCGAGCAGAAGATTACGAAGCTGGAGTCGGAAAACAGCATTCTGAAGCAGAAGCTGGATGCTGCGATTGAGCCCCACCGCATGCTGGAGCAGGCCAAGGAGCTCGGCTTCAGCACGGCCGATCCGAACCAGGTGAAGCCAAACGCCGGCAAGGCTGCGAACTCCAAGACGACGGACACGAAATCGACGGCAACTGCGAAGAAGACGAAGGATCAGCCCTGATCCGAGAGGAACAAGGGGGATATAAGCGATGACGAAAAAAGTAAAACTACGTTCGCTGCTGATCGGAGGGGCATTCACCCTCCTTTTTGCTGTTGTGGTGGTCCGGCTCTATTTCGTGCAGGTTGTGCAGGGGGAATGGCTGCTCGCCCAGGCGAAGACAAAATGGGAATTGGATGAGAAGATTCCGCCTATTCGCGGATCGATTATGGACCGCAACGGTAAGCTGCTTGCCGAGGACGCTCCGGCCTATACGATTGTCTTGTATCCGCAGACGATTCAAAACCAAGGATTAGAGCTTGATATCGTCAAAGGTTTGGCGCCTATCCTTGCACCAGAGAATGATCCGGGAGCTGTGTCGGCCATGGAGGCGTTTATTCGTTCACGGCTGAATAAAACGCGCGAAGACGGGAAAACCCTTCTAGGAGAAACGATGCTGGGAAACGATGGCTGGAAGATCGATGCTGTCGTCGGCGACAGAGTCAAGGCGCTGCGCGAGGAACTGAAGCTCAAGCTGAAAACTCAGCAGGATGCCTTGAAGCTCACACCTAATCAGCGGAATATCGATACCGGAATCGTGCTGCTTCCCGAGCAAAAGCGCTTTTATCCAGCCGAAAAGCTCGCTTCCCACCTGATTGGCTATATGAACAAGGAAAATAAGCCGATTATGGGGCTCGAGCAAACGCTTAACGACTATCTGAAGGGAGAGCCGGGTGCCCTTTACTACGAAAAAGCGCCAAGGGGTGTCGGGCTTCCTGATCCCAAGAACCGCTATACCCCGGCCGTCAATGGTAATAACATCAAGCTGACGATCGACAAAAACATCCAGTTTTATATGGAAAGCGCGATTGACAAAATGTATGACAAGTTTAAGCCCAAAAGCATGACCGCCATTGCCGTAGACCCGCACACGATGGAGATCCTCGGGATGGCTAACGCTCCGAGCTTCAACCCGAACAGATATTGGGATACGAAGGACCCGCGCGATTTTATGAACCACGCGATTGCTTCCCAGTATGAGCCTGGTTCGACGTTCAAGATTGTCACGCTGGCCGGGGCGGTCGAAGAAGGGCTGTTCAACCCGGAGGAACCGTTTCAATCGGGTTCTGTTCGCGTAGCGGACCGGACGCTGCATGACCATAATATTTCGGGATGGGGACGGATTTCTTTCTTAGAAGGTCTAAAGCGTTCAAGTAACGTAGCTTTCGTCAAACTGGGTCTTGAGAAGCTGGGGAATGAGCGGCTGCGCCAATATATCGACAAGTTTGGCTTTGGATCGAGAACCGGCATCGATATCCCCGGCGAAGTGAAGGGGATCGTCAACATGAAGTACGCTCCGGAATATGCGACCGCGACATATGGGCAAGGCCTGACGGCTACGCTGCTGCAGCAAACCTCCGCCTACGCGGCCGTAGCCAACGGGGGCAAGCTGATGAGACCCTATGTCGTCAAAGAAATTATGGATCCTGAGACTGGCGAAACTGTAAAGAAAACGGAGCCCGAGGTCATTCGCCAGGTAATCTCCGAAAAAACCTCGAAGCAGGTCGGCGAGTATCTCGAGCAGGTCGTCGCCGACCAGGCGATCGGAACCGGTAGACAGGCTTATATTGATGGCTACCGGATTGCTGGCAAAACCGGTACGGCCAACAAGGTACTTCCAGGAGAGAAACGCTATGCCGAGGGTAAATGGGTCATCTCGTTCATCGGCTATGCGCCTCTGGAAAATCCCCGCATCCTCGTGGCTATCGTAGCTGACGAGCCGGATCTCGGAGGCGACTACCACCGCGGCGGCGAGGTGGCGGCTCCGGCGTTCCGGGAGATCGTCTCCCAGACGTTGCGTTACCTGGGTATTGCGCCATCGGTGGTGGCTCCGCCGAAGACGCCGGCTGTGGTCGAGAAGACGAAGATGCCTGATCTGACGGGCCTAAGTCTGGATCAAGCGAAGGGCCAGATGAATAAGCTAGGAATCACGGTGGAGCCACTCGGCAAAGGAAGTGCCGTGCTTGGCCAAAATCCGGCGGCTGATACTGAAATCGGAACCTCTCAACGAATCTATGTATTGATGGATAAAGCGGCAGATGTTGCCGTGCCTAATCTGATCGGCAAATCGTTCCGGGACGCTCTAGAAGTGTGCTCTCTGCTGGCAATGACCTGCCAATCTACGGGTGAAGGCTATGTAGCGGATCAGTCCCTCAGCGGGGAAGGCGAGAGCCGCAACTTGACACTGACGCTGCGTCCGTACAGCGAGCTTATTAATGAGCCTGCGGGAGATTCCGCGAAGAAAGACGAGAAGGCGCCAGCCAAAAATAATACAGCCGATAACGGATCAGCGGCAGGAACGAAAACAAATACGCAAGGTGGCGCGAAATCAGGCTCCGCCTCTTCGTCCAAAGAGAACCAGACCACCCGATAGCTTGTTCTAACCACGGGTTGTCCTGAATAGGGATGTTATGAAACCATTCTTGTTCAGGAAGGGACGAAGCGGGCATGAAAGCATCGAACGTAACGGTTCGCCGACGATTATTCGCCGCACTGATCATAGGTACGATTCTGTTCCTCGCGCTGGTGGTGCGGCTCGCGTATGTGCAGATCTGGATGGGGCCGAAGCTTACCCAGGAGGCGGAGGAGAACTGGCGCCGGGATATCAAAGTGACGGCCAAGCGGGGAGAAGTGCTGGACCGCAACGGCGTTCAGCTTGCTTATAACATCAGCACGCCGACAGTGATGGCTATTCCTGTCCAGATCAAGGATCCGAGCATGACGGCAGCCCGTCTGGCCGAGGCGCTCGGAACGGACCAAGAGACAATCTACAAGCAGATCATCGTCCGCCAATCGCAAGTGTATATCAAGCCCGGAGGCCGCAAGATTACGCAGGAGAAGGCACAGGAAATCCGCAATCTGCAGCTTCCGGGCATCGTTGTGGCTGAGGATAATAAGCGCTATTATCCGTTCGGAGGCTTGGCTGCGCATATTCTGGGCTTCACGGGCGGCTATAATCAGGGGCTCACCGGCGTAGAATTGAGGTATGACAAGCTGCTGCAGGGCATCAACGGCAGCATTCAGCATATGGTGGATGCGGCAGGCAAACCGATGCCCGGCTCGAGTGAGCTGTACCGTCAGCCGCAGGACGGGCTGAATCTGCAGCTTACGATCGACAGCAACATCCAGGCCATTCTGGAGCGCGAGCTGGATCAGACCATGGTCAAGTACCAGCCGAAGCATGTGATCGCCATCGCGATGGACCCGAACAACGGGGAAATTCTAGCTATGGGCTCGCGGCCGGGCTTCGAGCCGGGCAACTACGGGGCTTACCCGGTGGAGAACTACAACCGCAACCTGCCGATCTGGATGACGTATGAGCCGGGCTCGACGTTCAAGATTATTACGCTCGCCTCCGCACTGGAGGAGAAGAAGATCAAGCTGACCGATCCGTTCTACGACAAGGGCTCGATCGAGGTAGCTGGTGCGCGTCTGCGCTGCTGGAAGCGTCAGGGCCATGGCAGCGAGACCTTCCTGCAGGTGGTGGAGAACTCCTGCAACCCGGGCTTCGTCGTGATGGGAGACCGTCTGGGCAAGGAGAAGCTGTTCAGCTATATCAGCAATTTCGGCTTCGGCAAGAAGACGGGGATCGATCTCGGCGGGGAAGAGAACGGCATTATGTTCAAGCCGTCCCGTGTCGGGCCTGTCGAGCTGGCTACGACTTCATTTGGCCAAGGCGTATCGGTGACCCCGATCCAGCAGGTGACCGCCATCTCGGCTGCGATCAACGGCGGCAAGCTGTATCAGCCTCATGTGGCGAGGGCTTGGTATAAGCCGGAGAACGGGGAACTGGTGCAGAAGGTTGAACCCAATCTCGTGCGCCAGGTGATCTCGGAGGAAACGTCCAAGCAGGTCCGGGAGACGCTGGAGAGCGTCGTCGCCAACGGAACCGGACGCAACGCCTTTATCGATGGCTACCGCGTAGGGGGCAAGACGGGAACGGCGCAGAAGGTGATCAATGGTCGGTACTCCTCCGATGAGCATATCGTGTCCTTCATCGGCTTCGCGCCTGCAGACGATCCGAAGGTTGTCATCTATGCCGCTGTCGACGATCCGCAGGGCATCCAGTTCGGCGGTGTGATCGCAGCACCGCTGGTAAAAAATATGCTGGCCGACACCTTGCGCTACATGAAGGTTCCACCGCGCCAGGATCAGATAAACCGCAAGTACGTGTATGGGGACACGCCGGTCGTGGTCGTGCCCGATCTGGTAGGCCGTACGATTACGGATATCTACGAGGACTTGAACATGAACTTCCAACTGGCGCAGTCAGGTGCGGGGAAAACGGTGATCAATCAGGTGCCGAAGGCAGGAAGCCGCGTCGAGCAGGGTTCTACCATCCGTATCTACTTGTCTGACACGGGAACGCAAGGCGAACAGGCTCCGACAATCGTGCAGCCGGCCGTGCGGGAGCCGTCTTTTTGGGACAGGGTTCGGGATATTTTCAACAGATCATAGTAAAATAGGCTTTTCAGCGTACTATTTTTTGTACATAATAGATACCATGTGTAAAACGGAGGGATGTTCAATGCGGCTGAAGGAATTGTTCGCCCAGCTTCTCGTAAGCCGGTTGATCGGCGACGGCGATACGGAGGTCACCGGACTCGCCATGGACTCCCGGAAGGTGAAGACGGGGGACGTATTTTTTTGCATCCCCGGTCTGACGAGCGACGGTCATGACTATGCCGAGACAGCCGTCCGGCGCGGTGCAGTCGCCCTGGTTGCCGAACGCGAGCTTGAGCTGGGCGTTCCGGTGCTGGTGGTTCGTGATGCTAGAAGCGCGATGGCGTTTCTGGCGAATGTGTACTATAGCCATCCGAGCCGCGAGCTGAAGCTGATCGGCATCACGGGGACGAATGGCAAAACAACAACGACCTATATTCTTGAGCATATTCTGAGCGATCTGGGGTATAGGACCGGCCTGATGGGCAATATCCATATTAAGGTAGGAACTGAATACCGGGAGAATAAGGCGACGAATACGCAGGAGGCGCTGGAGCTGCAGCGTGTGCTGCGCGAGATGGCGGATTGCGGCACGGATTATACGCTGATGGAGGTTTCCTCGCACGGTCTGGATATGGGCCGGGTGAAGGGCTGCCGCTTCCGTACAGCGATCTTTACGAACCTTACGCAGGATCATCTGGACTATCACGGAACGATGGAACGCTATCGCGAGGCCAAGAGTCTGCTGTTCTCCAGATTGGGCAATGAGTATGCAGCTGATCCGGCAGATGGGCAATTCGCCGTGCTGAATGCGGATGATCCCGCTTCCGAAGTCTTCCGGCAAGTGACGGCTGCACAAACGCTTACCTATGGCATCGATAACCCGGCAGCCGACGTCAGGGCCGAGGGGATCGTCATGACCGGAGGCGGAACCCGCTTCCGCTGTGTCACATTCAAGGGCAGCGCCGAGATCGAGATCCGTGTGGTCGGACTCTTCAATGTGTACAATACGCTTGCAGCTGTCACAGCTTCTCTGGCAGAGGGTTTAGAGCTGGAGCGTATTGCAGAGAGTCTGGCACGCCTGCAGGGCGTGGAAGGGCGCATGGAGGTCGTTAGCGAAGGTCAGCCTTATCTAGTGCTTGTGGATTACGCGCATACGCCTGATGGACTGGAGAATGCGCTGTCGACGATTCGGCAGTTTGCTGAGGGACGAGTGATCAGCGTCTTCGGCTGCGGAGGCAGCCGAGACCGCACGAAGCGACCGGTCATGGGAGCGATTGCCGCCAAGTACAGCGACTATGTGTATGTGACTAGCGATAATCCGCGTACGGAGGATCCTGAGCGCATACTGCTTGATATTGAGCCGGGCGTGCTGGCGGCAGGAGCATCTTCCGATCGTTACGAGCTGCTCGCCGACCGCAAGGAAGCGATCCGCCGGGCAGTCGGAAGAGCCACAGCTAAGGACGTGGTACTGATCGCCGGCAAGGGACATGAAACGTATCAGGAGATTGGCGGCGTCAAGCATCCGTTCGACGACCGGCTGATTGCAAGACAAGCGATAAGGGGAGATTTGACGTGATTCAACGAACTTTGGAAGAAATAGCCGCGATGGCGGGAGGCAAGCTTCAGAATGCCTCCTATGGCGGGCTTTCCGTCAGCGGTGTGTCCAAGGATACGCGTACACTGGCTCCCGGCAATTTGTATATTCCATTGATCGGCGATGCATTCGATGGTCATCTCTTTGCCGAGACGGCGTTCGAACGCGGAGCAGTGGCTTCCCTGTGGCAGCAGGACCGGCTCTCACCGCCACAGGGAAGACCGCTGATCCTGGTGGATGACTGCCTGGAGGCGCTCCAGCGTCTGGCTGTCGCCTACAGGGAGCAGCTGCCGGCCCGGATCGTGGGCATCACGGGCAGCAACGGCAAGACGACGACCAAGGATCTGACGGCTTCCGTGCTGTCCACGGCATTCCGGGTTCACAAGACCGGCGGTAATTATAACAATCATATCGGTCTTCCGCTCACGCTGCTGGAGCTTGAAGAGGATACGGAAATTGTTGTGCTGGAGATGGGCATGAGCGGCCGAGGGGAAATTGAGCTGCTCTCGCGTCTGGCGGAGCCGGAGATCGCGATCATTACGAATATAGGCGACGCCCATCTGCTTCAGCTTGGAAGCAGGATGGAGATCGCCCGGGCGAAGACGGAGATCCTGGCAGGCTTGCAGCCGGGCGGGACGCTTGTGTACAATGGCGATGAGTCCCTGATGGAGACCGCGCTGGCGGAGCTGGAGCAATCCGGTGTCAGAACGCCGGGCGACTATGGCCGTGTGCGGTTCGGGCCGTCTGAGGGGAATGACTTGTTTCCGTCCGGCATAAGCATGGATAGGAAAGGCTCGCACTTTACCTTGGGCGAGTCGGGCGAACAGGAATTTTACATCCCGCTGCTTGGCGCGCATAATGTAGCCAATGCGCTGGCTGCCTGTGCGGTCGGACGTTATTTCGGACTGGATGATGCTTCGATCGCTAGGGGCCTGGCGGAAGTCAAGGTAACGGGCATGCGGATCGAGGTGCTGCAGGCACCGGACGGGCTGACCGTCTGGAACGATGCCTACAACGCCAGTCCTACGGCTATGAGAGCGGCATTGACGCTGCTTCATGAAGCCGAGGGCTTCGGTCGGAAATTCGCGTGTCTCGGTGACATGCTGGAGCTGGGACCGGACGAGGCCGAGCTGCACCGGGAGATCGGGCGGTTCCTGGACCCGGCTCAAGTGACAGGGGTATTCGCCTTCGGTCCGCTATCGAAGCATCTGACCGATGGAGCAGGGGAACGGTTTCCGGACGGAGCCGTCCGGCATTTTCAGGATAAAGAGGAACTGGCGACGGCACTGCGGGCTGTCGCAGGGCCACAGGATGTAGTGCTGATCAAGGGATCTCGCGGCATGCGCATGGAGCAGGTAGCCGCTTTTGTTATGCAATTGGGGGGGTAAACGGTGGATTTCAATATTGTAATGATCACGCTGGGGGTTTCATTCCTGCTGGCGCTGATTATGGGGCCGCTCGGCATACCGCTGCTGCGGAGACTGAAGTTCGGACAGCAGATCCGGACCGACGGGCCTCAAGGCCATTTGAAGAAGGCGGGCACGCCGACGATGGGCGGTATTCTCATTATGCTGGCGCTTGCGCTGGCGGTTCTGCGCTTTGGAGAGAAAAATCTGGAGACCGTCATCCTGCTGCTGGCTTCGCTCGGCTACGGGCTGGTGGGCTTTCTGGACGATTATATCAAGATCTTGTTCAAGCGCTCCCTTGGCTTGACTGCCAGGCAGAAGCTCTTCGGGCAGCTTCTGATTGCGGCAGTAGTCTGCGTGCTGCTCGTGATCTCGGATCACAGCACAGCCGTTCATATTCCTTTGCTGGATATTAGCTTCAATCTGGGCTGGCTGTACTTCCCGTTCGTTGTCTTCCTGATGCTGGGTGCTTCCAACGCGGTAAACTTTACGGACGGCCTGGACGGTCTGCTGGCAGGTACCAGCGCGATTGCTTTCGGCGCTTATACGATCATCGCGCTCAACAACTCGCAGCCGAACGTGGCGATCTTCTCAGCGGCCATGGTTGGAGCCGTGCTTGGCTTCCTGGTCTTTAATGCGCATCCAGCCAAAGTGTTTATGGGCGATACCGGCTCGCTCGGGATTGGCGGAGGCTTGGTGGCCGTCGCGGTGCTGACGAAGGCGGAGATTGCGCTGGCCTTAATAGGCGGCGTGTTTTTAATCGAGATTCTTTCGGTCATTATTCAAGTCGTTTCCTTCAAAACCCGCGGGAAGCGAGTGTTTAAGATGAGCCCGATACATCATCACTTCGAGTTAGTGGGCTGGTCGGAATGGCGCGTCGTCATTTCCTTCTGGACGGCGGGACTTATCCTGGCAGGTGTGGGACTTTATATTAATGAGGTGTTGTAGGGATGGAGCATCCTGCTGCTTATCGCGGCCGCCAAGTTGTTGTACTCGGCTTGGCGCGCAGCGGCGTGGCTGTAGCCCGCTGGTTTCATGAAGCGGGCGCGCACGTGACGGTTAACGATAAAAAAGAGCGTGAAGCATGCCCTGAGGCCGACGAACTGGAGGCTCTGGGTATTTCTGTTGTTTGCGGGGGACATCCAGCTGGTTTGATTCACGAGGGCGTTGCCCTCGTGGTGAAAAACCCGGGTATTCCGTACAGTGTGGAGCCTATCCGTCGTGCCGCGGAGCTGGGGATTGAGACCGTTACAGAGGTGGAGGTGGCGGCCCGGCTCTGCAAGGCGCCGATCATCGGTATCACCGGGTCGAACGGGAAGACGACGACGACGACCTGGACGGGCTTGATGCTGGAAGCCGGCGGACTGAAGCCGATTGTTGCCGGCAACATCGGGCGGGCGCTGACGGAAGCGGCGCTGGAGTCGCAGGAAGACAACCGGATGGTTGTCGAGCTCAGCAGCTTTCAGCTGAAAGGCACACAAGCCTTCCGGCCTTCCATTGCTTGCCTGCTCAATATATATGAGACTCATCTGGATTACCACGGCTCGATGGAGGATTATGTCGTCTCCAAGCAGAAGCTGTTCGCCAATCTGCAGGCAGAGGACACGGCTGTACTGAACTGGGACAATGCCGTATGCCGGGCTACGGCAGAGAAGCTGAATTCCCGCGTGCTGCCGTTCTCTGTGCGTGAGGAGCTGGACTACGGCTTGTTCGCCAAGCCACCGCTCGCAGAAGCCAAGGCAGCCGGACAGGCATCAGTACTCATCTACAAGGATGAGGAGGGTGTCGAGCATCCGATCTTGAAGCATGACGAGCTAGGCATTCCGGGAAGTCATAATGTCGAGAATGCGCTGGCGGCGAGCGCCATAGCCGTCGCTTCAGGCGTGGCGACGGATGTGATTGCCCAGGTACTCCGGGAATTCCACGGGGTCGAGCATCGTCTGGAGTACGTAGCGACCAAGCAGGGTGTCTTGTTCTACAACGACTCCAAGGCAACGAATGCGACGGCGACGATCAAGACCATCGAGTCCTTCTCCAAGGATATCGTTCTGGTGGCCGGCGGACTTGACCGGGGCTCGGATTATATGGAACTGCTCCCGGCGTTCGAGCGCCAGGTCAAGGGGCTTGTTGCGCTGGGCGAGACCAAGGAGAAAATCGTCCGTGTCGCGAAGCTGGCAGGCATGAGCCGGGTGAAAACCGTCGATACTGCTAAGCATGTGCAGGATACGGTTGACGAGGCGGTGCGCGAAGCATTCGCCCTGGCGAATCCGGGCGACGTCGTGCTGCTTTCGCCGGCGTGTGCCAGCTGGGACATGTTTCCTTCCTATGAGGAAAGGGGACGCATGTTTAAGCAGTCCGTGCATAACCTTTAAACAGGAGGGTGACAAGCTCCGGGTGATGCACGGCTGCGGCCGGCAGACCGGTCTCATGGCTTTACACCTCCTAATTTAACCAGGTTAGAGGTGTGAGGCGTAATGGTCAAACCACGGTCGGCTCCGGATCTGTATTTGCTAGGCTCTACGTTGCTGCTGCTCGTTATCGGCGTGGTGATGGTGTACAGTGCCAGCGCAGTGCTGGCATTTCGCGAATTCGGCGACGCATTTTATTATTTGAAGCGCCAGGCGCTGTTCGCCGCCCTTGGCGTTATCGCTATGTTTTTCACAATGAACACGGATTATAACGTGTGGAGAAAATATGCCAAAATTGCCCTTATCGGCTGTTTCATTCTATTGGTCGCCGTTCTTATTCCCGGCGTCGGCGTCGTCCGGGGCGGTGCGCGAAGTTGGCTGGGCATAGGCTCCTTCGGCATCCAGCCGTCGGAATTCATGAAGATGGGGATGATTATGTTCCTATCGCTCTGGCTCTCCGGCCAGCAGCATCCGATTACCCGGTTCACTCAGGGGCTGCTGCCCCCGCTGGGACTGGTCGGGCTGGCCTTCGGCCTGATCATGCTGCAGCCAGATCTAGGGACGGGCGCAGTACTGGTCGGCGCTTCATTGCTTATTATTTATGCCGCCGGCGCTCGTCTGCGCCACTTGTCTTATCTCGGCCTCGTCGGCGTAGCCGGCTTTGTCGGACTGATTCTGGCGGCTCCGTATCGCCTGAAGCGGATCACGGCTTTCCTGGATCCGTGGCAGGACCCGCTCGGCGCAGGCTACCAAGCCATCCAGTCGCTGTATGCGATCGGACCGGGCGGACTGGTCGGTCTGGGTCTCGGCATGAGCCGGCAGAAGTACAGCTATCTGCCGGAGCCGCAAACGGACTTTATCTTTTCTATAATTGCTGAGGAGCTGGGTTTTATCGGAGGCTCCTGCGTGCTGCTGCTATTCATGGTGCTGGTGTGGAGAGGCATGCGTACGGCGATTACAGCTCCTGATGCGTTCGGGAGTCTGCTGGCTACCGGCATTGTCGGAATGATTGCCGTACAGGTGGTCATCAATATCGGCGTTGTTATCGGGATGTTTCCCGTCACAGGCATCACGCTCCCACTCATCAGCGCAGGAGGCTCGTCGCTCACGCTCATGCTGACTTCGATCGGCGTACTGCTTAACATTTCCCGCTACTCGAGGTGAATCCGGCTATGACTAAAATTGTATTCACCGGCGGAGGGACCGCCGGTCACGTGACGCCCAATCTGGCGCTTATGACGCGCCTGCGCGAACGCGGGTGGGAGATGGCTTACATCGGCTCCCGCGACGGCATCGAGCGCGAAATCATCGATCATGAGGGCATTCCCTTCCACCATATCGCCTCCGGCAAGCTCCGGCGGTATTTCGATCTGAAAAACCTGAAGGACCCGTTCCGTGTGCTGCAGGGTGTGGGTCAGGCTTACGGACTGCTGCGGCGGCTCCGGCCGCATATCGTATTCTCCAAGGGCGGCTTCGTGTCTGTTCCGGTGATCGTAGCGAGCCGGATGCTCGGCATTCCCGTCATCTCGCATGAATCGGATCTGACTCCTGGACTGGCGAACCGCATCTCGATGCCCTTCGTCTCCCGGATCTGTGTAACCTTCCCCGAGACGCTGACTCATGTCAGCAGCGCCAAGGGCGAGTGCACGGGCCTTCCTATCCGGCAGCAGATGCTGCAAGGCAAGGCGTCTCGGGGCATCTCGCTGTGTGATTTTCATACGCAGAAGCCGATCTTGTTCATCATGGGCGGCAGTCTTGGAGCTCAGCGCATCAATCAGGCGATCCGCAGCTCGCTCGATTCGCTGCTGCAGCGCTATCAGATTATACATATCTGTGGCAAAGGACATGTGGACGAATCGCTCTCAGGCGTTCGCGGGTACCGGCAGTTCGAGTACGTGAAGGACGAGCTGCCCGAGCTGCTGGCTTGCGCCGATCTGGTCGTCTCCCGGGCGGGCTCGACGTCCATCTTTGAATTTTTGGCCTTGCAGAAGCCGATGCTGCTTATCCCGCTATCCCGGCAGGCAAGCCGGGGCGATCAGATTTTGAATGCAGAATCATTCGCCAGACAGGGCTATGCGCATGTCCTGCAAGAGGAGGAGCTGACCCCCGAAGCGCTGGAGCAGGAGCTGTCGGCTCTCCAGGCGGATGCGGACGCGATGAAGCTGCGGATGGCAGCGAACCCGTACGGCAACGGCACGGATTCGATTGTCAGCCTGATTGAACGATTCAAGCTTCCCGGCACTTGACGAATTTTGCAGATAGGCGATTGTCACACTCTGAAGCAATCCACATAAACTACACTATAACCGTGACAGACACCCGGCGACGCGGCTGTAACGCGGGTCACCCGGAGAAAGTGAGGACCGGAGCCCCGCGGAAAGCCGTCATCGATTGCAGGCTGGACTGATGCTGCATATCGTGCCTTGGCGTTCTGTGAAGGAGGTTGATCCCATGCAACAAGTCATATCGGAATTGATGAACGGATCATTCGGAGAAGTCAGACTCCAGGAACCGCTGGCCCCGTATACCACATGGAAAATTGGAGGTCCGGCCGATTGCCTGCTGATCCCCAGGGATAAAGAGCAGCTGATCGGTGCGGTGAAGCTGCTCCATGCCCATGGAGTTCCCTGGATGGCGCTGGGGCGAGGCTCCAACATGCTGGTCGCTGACAAGGGCATTCGCGGCGTTGTCGTGAAACTCGGAGAAGCGCTGAATACCGTGCGGATTGAAGGGGAGTCGATTATAGCCGGCGGCGCATATTCGTTCATCAAGCTCTCGGTCATTGCCGGCAAGCAAGGCTTGACCGGACTTGAGTTCGCCAGTGGCATTCCGGGAACTGTGGGAGGCGCCGTCTACATGAATGCCGGGGCGCATGGCTCTGACGTGTCACGAATTTTACAGCGGGCTGAAGTGCTGCTCCCTACCGGGGAGTTGGTACCATTATCCAATGAGGACTTGGGGTATGCTTACAGGCATTCTGCTCTGCAGACCAGACCTGGCATCGTCACTGAAGCGGAATTTGCGCTCCGGCACGGCGATCGCAAGGAAATTGCGGCTGCACTGGCGGCCTACAAGGACCGCCGGCTGCGAACGCAGCCGCTTCAATTGGCTTGCGCGGGCAGTGTCTTCCGCAATCCGGAGGGCCACCACGCGGCGCGATTGATCGAGGAGGCGGGCCTGAAGGGCCTGCGCGTCGGCGGTGCCCAAGTCTCTCCCTTGCACGCCAACTTCATTGTCAATACGGGGCAGGCGACAGCCCACGACGTGCTCACCTTAATTGAACAAATCATAGCAGAGGTCCATACCCGATTCGAAGTTAAGCTCGTACCTGAGGTTTTGGTGGTCGGTGAGCGGTAAATCGGAGGTGGGATTTTGGAAAAGTTGGTTATCGAAGGCGGGAAACCTCTATCGGGAGCCATCAAAATTCACGGCGCAAAAAACGCCGCTCTGCCGATTCTGGCAGCGAGCATCATGGCCGAAGGCACCGTTGTGCTGAACAATGTACCGGATCTTTCGGATATCGGCGTGATGCTGGGGATTTTACGTTCACTCGGTTGCAAGGCGGAGCAGACCGGCGAGAAGGTAACGGTGAATACGGCTGCTGTCCATCAGTTTCACATTCCTGAGCATCTGATGAGTCAGATGCGCTCCTCCATCTTCCTGATGGGTCCGCTCCTGGCCCGTCTGGGCAGGGTTGAATTGTACCAGCCCGGGGGCTGCGCGATCGGGGAACGAAAGATCGATCTGCATCTGAAGGGGTTGGCCGCTCTGGGCGTGCATATTGAGGACAACGGCACCCGGATCGTATGCACGGCAGCCCAGCTGACCGGCGCCGATATCCTGCTCGACTACCCGAGCGTTGGTGCGACGGAAAATATTATGATGGCGGCCACCATGGCCCGCGGCCAAACGACGATTACCAATGCGGCCCGGGAGCCTGAAATCCAGGACCTGCAAAATTTCCTCAACGCCATGGGGGCGAAGATTATCGGAGCCGGCACGGACACGATTACGATCGAAGGCGTCCCGGAGCTCGTCCCTTGTACTTACCGCATTATTCCCGACCGTATCGTAGCCGGCACGCTGATGATTGCCGCCGCTGTGACCCGG
The DNA here is from genome assembly GCF_038070315.1 of Paenibacillus filicis. Taxonomy (NCBI): domain Bacteria; kingdom Bacillati; phylum Bacillota; class Bacilli; order Caryophanales; family Paenibacillaceae; genus Paenibacillus; species Paenibacillus filicis. Next base: position 77,417 of record NZ_JBBPCC010000011.1, read on the forward strand.
GGGAATGTTACGCTGGAAGGCGTATGTCCTGCCCATCTGACCTCGGCTATTCACGTCCTGAAGCGGTCAGGTGTTCAAATCACAATCGACAGTGATATAATGAATATATGCGCACCATCTCGTCTCAAAGCCGTAGAACGAATTGTCACCAGTCCCTATCCGTCTTTTCCGACGGATCTGCAGTCTCAGATTATGGTTTTACTCAGTCTCGCAGATGGCGTAAGCATCGTGAAGGAGACGGTCTTCGAAGGACGCTTTAAGCATGTTGATGAGCTATCCCGCATGGGCGCCGATATACGCGTCGATCTGAACGCCGCTATTATCCGGGGCGTGCCCAGGTTGTATGGCGCTACGGTAGAGGCTACCGATCTGCGTGCTGGCGCGGCGCTTGTGATTGCCGGTCTTGCCGCCCAGGGTACGACGGTCATCGAGCAGATCCATCATATCGACCGCGGCTACGACCGCATCGAGTATATGCTCCGCTCGCTCGGAGCAAACATTAACCGGACGACTCCCGTCGTCATGGAATGATCGGAATTATCTATTATACAGCATATGAAAGCTGCCGCCGGGTTATCCCTCCTTCCTCAGGAGGCGTAGGGATAATCCCCGGTTTACATACCCCGTGAAGAGGAGGCCGTCATGAGGGAGAGACTGCCCGTCATCAAGCAAGACAAGCCGCGAACCCGCAGCAGCAGGAAGCTGCTGGTATTTTTATTCCTGTTCTTTATCACACTGCTGCTGATTTTGTTCTTTCAGTCCTCGCTGAGCAAGGTTACGGAAGTTACGATCGATGGACAAGCTCTAGTGGCTGAGGAGCAGATCCGCCATGCGGCGGGTATTGTGCCGGGCGATCATTTTTTCTCCGTATCCTCCGAGCGTGTGTCTTCACAGATCAAGGCACTGCGGATGATCGAATCCGTGGAAGTGAACAAGCGCTTTCCTGGCCGCATCGACATTCACGTCAAGGAGTTTCCGAAGGTCGCCTATCAATTCGGAGAAAACGGTCAGGTGGAGGCGCTGCTGGCTGACGGCAGCGTAGTGCCCGTCACGATGCAGGGAGCGAAGCTGGACATGCCGATCCTGTCGGGCTGGAGCAAGGATGATCCGCTCAAGACGGAGCTATGCCGGGTGATGGCCAGCCTGGACCGGGCGCTATTCGCGGATGTGTCGGAGATTAAGCCGTCGCCGAGCCATTCGTTCCCAGACCGGATCAAAATGTATACGCGTACGCAGTTCGAGGTGATCACCACCGTTGAGTTTTTGCCGCAGAAGATTCCTAACATGGGAACGTTTATCGCGAGTCTGCGCGAGAATCAGATTACCAGCGGCGTGCTGACCATGCTGCTGGCCGACTCGCATGCCCCCTTTCCTCCTGCAGAATCACAGGCAGGCACGAAGAAATCGACGGATGCGTCAACCAAGCAGGGGAGTAAAACGACCGTACCTCCGCAAGGAGGCAAGGATGTTAAGACAGCTCCCAAAGAATAGTCGATCTTCTCCGACAGAGTCTATAGGCCTACTTCTAGTTCCAAAGTTCCTACTTTTGAGCGCTAATCAATGATATTATTAAAGTTATGGGATATTTTAAGCGTGCGTTCAAAAAAGAATGCGAAAAAAAGAGGAAACCGCAGACCCGTGTGGAATAGTTACAAGCAGGTTTGTTGACCAAGGCTCATTTATACTACATATTACAGGAGGTGCCACGGGTTGAGCAGCAATGACATCATTGTTAGTTTGGACATCGGTACATCCAAAGTTCGTGCTATTATTGGAGAAGTCGTTAACGGCGCCATTAATATAATTGGAGTTGGATCTGCCGACTCGCAAGGAATTCGTAAGGGTGCCATCGTGGATATCGATCAGACGGTGCAGTCGATCCGCAGCGCAGTGGATCACGCGGAACGGATGGTCGGCATTCAGATCGCCGAGGTATACGTAGGGATCTCAGGCAACCATATCGCCTTGCAGTCGAGTCATGGCGTCGTCGCCGTGTCCAATGAGGACCGCGAGATCGGCGATGAAGATATCGAGCGCGTCATTCAGGCAGCTAAGGTGATTCCGCTGGCTCCAGAACGGGAGATTATCGGAGTTGTGCCGAACCAGTATGTCGTGGATGGAACGGATCAGATCTACGATCCCCGCAGTATGATCGGCGTCAGGCTGGAAGTTGAGGCTACGATTGTTACGGGGACCAAGACAGCGATTCATAATCTGCTGCGCGTCGTTGAGAAATCGGGGCTGAAGGTTTCGGGGTTGATTCTCATGTCACTGGCGGCTGGGCATCTGGCCTTGTCCAAAGACGAGAAGGCGATTGGAACCGTGCTTGTCGATATCGGAGCAGGCGCTACCACGGTCGCGATCTTCGATGAGAATCGGCTGGTTGCGACCTCCACGCTGCCGATCGGCGGAGAATTCATCACGAACGATATCGCTTACGGGCTTCGAACCCAGGCGGATATTGCAGAGAAAATTAAGCTGAAATTTGGCTGTGCGGTGGTGGAGCATGCTGCCCCCGATCAGGTATTCAAGGTAAACCGGATCGGCAGTAATGTGGACAAGGAGTTCTCACAGGTCGACTTGGCGAACATTATCGAGCCGAGGGTGCAGGAGATTTTTCACTTGATCCGGCTGGAGGTTCAGCGGCTTGGTTACGCCGAACTGCCAGGAGGTTATGTTCTCTCGGGAGGAACGGTATCCATACCGGGCGTTCTGCCTATCGCTCAGATTGAGCTTGCATCTTCCGTGCGGATTGCCGTTCCCGATTATATTGGGGTGCGCGATCCTTCCTTTACAAGCGGAGTCGGAATCATACAATACGCATCCAAGTATGTTCGCGGTTCCAAGCAAGGTTCTGGAGCCAAACGGACAGTCAGCAGCAATAAGAAGGCGTCTTCCAGTCAGGAGCAGAAGCCCTCGGCTATGGAACGTTTTAAAAATTGGTTAAGCGAGTTTATTTAATCCGATCGTAATCGCGCGGTCGGAAGCCTGCACGGTTAATGCCTAATGAGGGGGAAGACGCTAGTATGTTTGAATTTGATATGGATACTGACCATCTGGCTAAAATAAAAGTCATCGGCTGCGGCGGTGGCGGGAGTAATGCAGTTAACCGGATGATCGAAAACGGCGTAAAGGGCGTAGAATTCATCACGGTGAATACGGATGCGCAAGCGCTGCATCTGTCCAAGTCCGATACCAAGCTGCAAATCGGCGATAAGCTGACACGCGGCCTCGGAGCAGGCGCTAACCCTGAGGTAGGAAAGAAGGCTGCCGAGGAATCCCGCGAATTGATCTTGAATGCGCTCAAGGGCTCGGATATGGTATTCGTAACCGCAGGTATGGGCGGCGGTACAGGAACGGGGGCAGCCCCGGTCATTGCAGAGATTGCCAAGGAAGTCGGCGCTCTGACCGTTGGCGTCGTGACGCGGCCGTTCACGTTCGAGGGCCGCAAGCGTGCGCTTCAAGCGGATCAGGGCATCGCTGCGTTGAAGGAGAAAGTGGATACGCTAATCGTCATTCCGAATGATCGCCTCCTCGAAATCGTCGATAAGAAGACGCCGATGCTCGAAGCATTCCGTACCGCGGACAACGTACTTCGTCAAGGCGTGCAAGGGATTTCGGACTTGATCGCCGTTCCCGGTCTGATCAACCTGGACTTCGCCGATGTGAAGACGATCATGACAGAGCGCGGCTCCGCCCTGATGGGGATCGGCGTAGGAACAGGTGAGAACCGTGCGGCGGATGCCGCCAAGCAGGCGATCATGTCACCGCTTCTGGAAACGTCCATCGACGGCGCACGCGGCGTTCTGATGAACATCACCGGCGGAGCGAACCTGTCGCTGTACGAAGTCAATGAAGCGGCTGATATCGTCGCATCCGCTTCCGACCTGGAAGTCAACATGATCTTCGGTGCCGTCATTGATGAAAGGCTGAAGGACGAGATCATGGTTACGGTGATTGCGACAGGCTTCGAGCATAAAAACCTGACAGCTCCTCCGGCTAAGAAGCCTGCTGCTCCAGGCGCTCAAACTGGAGCAAGCCAGCAGCCGCAGGATTCTTCAGATTCCCGGTTAAACAACCTGCGTCCGTTCGGAGGACAATCCTCGAACGACCAGCTTGATATTCCAGCCTTCCTGCGCAACCGCAACCGCGGTGGCTTCGACAACAAATAAACCATCATCAACCGCTTTGCCAGCCGATCCGTGAGGATCGGCTTTTTTGTATGCTGATGTTAATTACGCCTTCTCTTGCTGCTTATTATCAGAGACCACTGAGTTCTGCAGGTAGGTCAAGTATACACAGGTTGGCCGAGTCTGTTTTGCGTTCATAAAGCATTCGTCCGCCCCACAAACCGACAAAAATAGTCCCGTCGCAGCGGCATGATTAGACAGACTTTGGAATAGGATTACTATATACTTGTCTCATTCGCGGAAATGCCGGCGGCGCGCGGAGGAGGTGACGGAAAATGGTGGTGTACCTCGATATCATTTTCCTCTTAAATGTGCTGATCGACGGTGCATTGATGTGGACCACCGCTTGGTCGCGAAAGCTGCGTTTCCGGTTCTGGAGGCTTCTGCTTTCTGCTGTGATCGGCGGCAGCTATGCCGTGTTTTTATTTTTTCCGCCGCTTGGGTTCCTGTACACCTTTCTGGTCAAATTTCTCTTCTCGCTCGTCATGCTGGTAACGGCATTCGGCTTCGGCGGGCTTCAGCATTTTTTACGGAATTTGGGAACGTTCTATATGGTCAACTTTGTGGCCGCTGGCGTTGTAGTAGGGTGTATGTATGCCCGGCAATCCGCAGACGAGCTGCTGAATGGTATTCTGCTGGGCCGGGGTCTGACCGGAACCTTAACCTTGGTCTTTGTCGGGATTCCCCTTGCGGTCTGGATCTACAGAACGGTGATCCAGGCGCTGAAGCGCAAGCAGGAGATGGTCTCGCTGATGGCCCAGGTTCATGTGCATATCGACTGTGTAGAGTCAAGCTGCACGGGGCTGATCGATACGGGAAACCAATTGTATGATCCGCTGACGAGGACGCCTGTGATGGTCATGGAAGCCTCGCAATGGAGGGAGTGGATACCCGAAGCCTGGATGGAGAAAATACGCCGGGCTGAGGTAGACCAGATCATCAGTGCGATTGGCACGGATGCCTTCATCTGGCAGGACAGGCTTCGCCTCGTTCCCTATCGGGGCGTGAACCGAAGCACGCAGTTTATGCTTGCGCTAAAGCCGGACAAGGTCATTATCACGACGGAGCAGGGGCAGACCGAGACGCTCAAGGTGCTGATCGGTCTGGACGGAGGCCGGCTCAGCTCGGACAACGCTTATCAAGCCATCATTCATCCTTCGCTTGTGGAGACAAGCAGCGGATAACGGTGCGCTGTGCTTTTGCCGGAGGGCCTCGATCAACTACAACCGGAAGAGGAGGAAGCCGAACATGCTCATCAAATGGAAGCTGACGCTGCAACTCATGTATTTCCGTCTGTTGCTGCTGCTGAGGATCAAAGGAAACGAGATTTACTATATCGGAGGAAGCGAGGCGCTCCCGCCACCGCTCACCCGTGAGGAGGAAGAGTATCTGCTGGGTAAGCTTCCGTCAGGGGATGCGGCTATCCGGGGGATGCTGATCGAACGCAATCTGCGTCTGGTCGTCTACATTGCGCGCAAGTTCGAGAATACAGGTATTAATATCGAGGACCTGGTGTCCATCGGGGCTATCGGCTTGATCAAGGCGGTCAATACGTTCGATCCGGAGAAGAAGATCAAGCTAGCTACCTATGCTTCGCGCTGCATCGAGAACGAAATTCTGATGTACCTGCGGCGCAATAGCAAAATCCGCACAGAGGTATCCTTCGACGAGCCGTTAAACATCGACTGGGACGGCAACGAGCTGCTGCTGTCGGATGTGCTCGGCACGGAGAACGATACGATCTACCGCAATATCGAGGAACAGGTGGACCGCAAGCTGCTGCACAAGGCGCTCGACAAGCTGACGGAGCGGGAACGCATCATCATGGAGCTGCGCTTCGGGCTGCAGAACGGGGAGGAGAAGACGCAGAAGGATGTAGCGGATATGCTGGGCATCTCCCAATCTTACATATCCAGGCTGGAGAAGCGGATTATTAAGAGATTGCGCAAGGAGTTTAATAAAATGGTATAAGTTAGTTTTCATACATTTTTTCTGGCTTTTCTATGTAAGATAAAAGAACAAGGAGGCCTGCCAGGGTCGAAGTGATCAACGAAGAGTGGGGCTGAGAGAATGAGCAAGGACGTGTTGTCGATCGGGCAGATCGGACAGACGGTGAGCGTGCGTCAGGGAGAGGTGATCTTCCGGGAAGGAGACCCTGCGCGTCATATGTATGTCGTCAGAGAAGGGATCGTCGAAATCTGGCTGGAGCTTGAGGAGAAGCGGATTCCGGCAGCACGTCTCGGTCCTGGGGATTTCTTCGGCGAGATGTCGCTGCTGGAAGCGCTGCCTCGCAGCGGAACCGCCATAGCCGCCGAAGCCTGCACGCTGTTCCTGCTGGAGGAGGAGGCCTTCCACCAGCAGATGGCTCTATCGACCCGGCAGATGACGGAGCTAGCGGACCGGCTGACGAAGATCGCCGATTCGCTGAAGGCTTGAAGCCGGTCCTCGCGATGGCTGAGTGACACAAACAAGGACTACCGGATTCAACATCCGGCAGTCCTTGTTTGGCGTTCTCGTGACTTATTCCGCTTGCTTCCACACCTGAGGCCACTCGGCCCGGCGCTCCAGCATACCCGAAGCCAAGGCTTTCGCTCCGGACAGGCTGTGGCTGGCTGCCCAGCCGCATTGTACGACATTGCAGGCGGGCACAGCTTCAGCTTGCAGCACGTCCTCAAGCGTCCGCTCTAGAATGCGCAGCACATCGTTATAATCCTGATGGTTGATCACGGTCAGGTAGAAGCCAGTCTGGCAGCCCATCGGGCTGAAATCGACGACCTGATCCGTGTGATTACGGATATGCTCGGCAATCAGATGTTCCAGCGAGTGCAGATCCGGCATCTCCATATGCTCCTCATTGGGCTGGCAGAAGCGGACGTCGTATTTGTAGACTTCGTCCCCGTGCTGTCCTTTTTTGATGCCGGCCAGGCGCACGTACGGTGCGCTAACCTTTGTGTGATCCAACTGAAAGCTCTCCACATTCGTTTGGTCTGTCATGTTCCATCTCCTCCAGGCATAGTAGGGTAAATCGGGCTGAGTTCTGCGCGGCGAGCACCAGATTATCGTCGTACAGCTGCCGGGCCTCGGCGCCGGCGATATCCGAGATGGAACGGACGATCAGGAACGGCGTCCCGAAGGCGTAGCAGACCTGCGCAACCGCGGCTGCCTCCATCTCTGCGGCATACAGTCCCGGCAGCTGGCTGCGGATCTGCTCGACACGGGCTGCATCGTTCATGAAGGAATCGCCGCTGGCGATCAGCCCCTTGGCGTAGCTTCCTGCAAAGCTCCGCAAGCCGACGCGGTTGGCTGCGGCCAGAAACCGGTCGTCCGGCCGGTAGCGGGCGGGCATCCGCGGCACTTGCCCGAACTCGTAGGCAAATACCGTGGCGTCCACATCGTGGTACAGTACCTCGGCGGATGCGACGATATCACCGATCTTGAGCCCTTCGGCGAAGCCTGCCGCCGAACCGAGATTGATGATGCCGTCCGGCTGAAAGCGCTGGATCAGCAATGTCGTGCCGGTCGCGGCATTGACCTTGCCAATGCCGCATTCCAGCAGCACGACATCGGTATGCCCGCATGTTCCGGTGTAGAATGTGGCGCCTCCGGTACTGAACTGCTCGTGAATAACCATCGCGCTCAGTACGTCCTCGATTTCTTCTCTCATCGCTCCGATGATTCCAACAACCATCCAGGTCACTTCCTTTTTTCTGTTCCGCCTCTTGTTTGGCGAGGGACAGCTCTATCTAATGCTTAAGACTTGCACGCATGAACAATATGCAGCAAGGGACTGTACGTCTCATGAAATACCTCGCAGCCCGCTTCCTCCAACACCTTACGGAGTCCAGAGAGGAACGCATAATCCTCGATCTCCTCGCGCGGCACGCGGCTGAGATCGTCGTACCGGTGGCGTTCGGCAAGAAATTGTTCCTTATGTGCTTCATCCTCGAACATGAAGTCCGAGATGCACAAGCGCCCTCCGGGCCTGAGCACGCGCAGCATCTCACTGACCGCGATCGGCTTCTGCTCCGCGGACAAGTAGTGAAAGGCAAAGCTGGTGGCCACGAAGTCGAAGTGGCTGTCCAGATAAGGAATCGCCAGAAAATTGCCGAGACGGGTCTCGAGCCCGGGAAATTTGGTTCGGCATTGCTTCAGCATTTCCTTGGAGCTGTCAATGGCACACATGACAGCGCCCTGGAACAGAAGCTTGCCGGCCAGATTGCCCGTCCCCGTGCCAATGTCAAGACCACGCTCCCCAGGCTCCGGGGCGAGCCGTCGTACGATATAATCCAGCGCCTGATCGTACTTCACTCTAGCTCCGGAAGCCGTCTCGCCATTGCGTACGCGCTCGTCGTAGTAGGAGGCCTGGACATCGAAGTTCCAGGCGCTCTCCTTGCGGCTGCGGATTTCTCTGAGCCGCTTGGAGCTTTCGGCGAGCGGGAACAAATCCTCCGGGGCGAGTGTCTGCTGGCGGTCCAGCAGCTCGATCATGCGGTCGGTTGTTTCCATCAGCTGCTTCAATTCGAGCCAATGCGTGAAGGTGGCGGATCGCTGCAGCTCCAGATAGTGGCGCAGCTCGCTGTTGTTGCCTTCCTCGATATGCGCCAGAGCCTGCTTGATTTCGCGCAGCGACAGACCGATTTCCCGTAGGGAGATGATGGTCTGCAGCCGCCACAGCTCGCTCTCAGAGAAGACCCTGTATTGATTGCCGCTGTCCTTGTCCGGCTGCAGCAGCCCTTTTTCTTCGTAGAAACGGATGGTTCGGGTTGAAATATGCAGGCGTTCAGCCACTTCCTTGATGCGGATAAGAATTCACCGCCCTTCTTCCATTTACCTGATTAGGTTCATTATAAACGTTCACGCAGCGTGAAGGTCAATGCCCATCTTATTCGGGGAAGGCGGGTGGATGCAGGCGGGGAAAGGCTTTGAGACGAGCCTGGAAAATTACGCATAAAAAAATGACCCGCGGGGATAATGTACATTAATGTTTCTCCTTGGGAGGTAATCACGAATGACCCGAAACAAAGTCGAAATATGCGGCGTCGATACGGCAAAGCTACCGGTTTTGACCAATGCGGAAATGCGTGAACTGTTCGTCGCTTTACAGACGAGGAATGAGCGATCGGCAAGAGAGAAATTAGTAAACGGCAACCTTCGTCTGGTGCTTTCCGTCATTCAGCGCTTCAACAATAGAGGGGAATACGTCGACGATTTGTTTCAGGTCGGTTGCATCGGCTTGATGAAAGCTATCGATAATTTCGATTTAAGCCAGAACGTGAAGTTTTCCACCTACGCAGTACCGATGATCATCGGGGAAATCCGGCGGTATCTGCGCGACAATAACCCGATCCGCGTGTCGAGGTCTCTGCGGGACATTGCTTATAAAGCGCTGCAGGTCAGAGACCAGCTGACGAACCAGAATTCGCGCGAGCCGACGATCTACGAAATTTCGGAGGCGCTGAACGTGCCGAAGGAAGATGTCGTATTCGCTCTGGACGCTATTCAGGACCCTGTCTCGCTGTTCGAGCCGATCTATCACGACGGCGGCGATCCAATCTATGTGATGGATCAGATCAGCGACGACCGCAACAAGGATGTGTCCTGGATCGAGGGGATCGCGCTGCGCGAGGCGATGAGGAAGCTGAACGACCGCGAGAAGATGATCTTATCCATGCGCTTTTTTGACGGAAAAACGCAAATGGAAGTGGCCGATGAGATCGGCATTTCACAGGCCCAAGTATCCCGGCTGGAAAAGTCGGCGATATCGCAGATGCAGAAGCATGTGAAAAACTAAAGTCTGCCCGTCCACCATGTGAAGCTACGACCTGATCCGCCAGTTACCTGACGGAAAAGGTCTTTTTTGTTGCGATCAGATATTTTGCCTGGCTGACACATACATATAGGTTAATGACAAACGCACGGTGGTGAGAGCTGCTTGAAAATTTCCGATTTTCAGATGAAGGATGTCATCAATATCGTGGATGGAAAGAAGCTCGGTCAGATCAGCGACCTGGAATTCGACCTGAGAGACGGACGGATCGAGGCGGTCATTGTGCCCCATTCGCAGCGCTTCTTCGGGCTGTTCGGACCGACGACAGAGGTCATTATCCCGTGGCATAATATCATCAAGATCGGGATGGATGTTATTCTCGTCAAAGTCGATGACGTTCGGACCTACCGGTACGAGGATATGGAGATGAATTATGATCTGAGCCGCGACTACCGCCGAAATTAGGGAAGGCGGGTGTGCTTTTGAAGCGGATCGTGTATACTGAAGGATAACAGATGACAGGGGGCGCGGGACATGGAACCATTTGTGCTGAAGCAAGCCGATAACGGCTGCGGACTGCTGGAGCTGGAGCCGTTTGCACGCGCCTATCCGCAGCTAGCTGCCGGCTTTACGACCCGCATCGGCGGGGTGAGCGGGGCGCCGTTCGACAGTCTGAATTGCGGGCTGCACGTGCCTGACGATCCTAAGGACGTGATAGCGAACCGGAGAAAGCTGGCAGAGGCGCTGGCGTTCTCCTTCGAGAGCTGTACGTATGCCGAGCAGGTGCACGGGAAGGAAATTCAGGTCGTGACAAGTCGTGAGCGCGGAGCGGGCAATGATTCGCGCGACACGGCATTGCAGGCCAAGGACGGATTCGTTACCAACGAACGCGGAGTGCTCCTGCACGCGTTGTTCGCGGATTGCGTGCCTTTATACTTCTACGATCCGATCCGTCAGGCAGTAGGATTGGCCCATGCAGGCTGGAAGGGAACCGCCCTGCAGATCGCGAGGTCGCTGCTGGAGACGATGAGCGCCGCTTATGGCACGAAGGCACGGGATGTGAGGGCCGCCATCGGACCGTCGATCGGTGTGTGCTGCTACGAGGTGGATGAGACGGTTATCCGGAGGATGGATCGTGTCATCGCTGAGCTTGGGCCTGCTGTTCCGGGTGAAGAGGGTCAGATTCCCTATTATCATCCGCAGCCGGATGGCAAGTACAAGTTGAATTTGCAGCAAGTCAACCGACAAATTATGTGCAAAGCAGGAATTTTGCCGTCTCATATCGAAATAAGTGGTTTATGCACAAGCTGTCGTACCGATTTGTTCTACTCGCACCGCAAGGAAGGCGGAAGGACGGGACGTATGGTGGCCTGGATCGGCCTGCGCGAATCGCAGTAGACTTGTCAGACAGGAGCGTGTCCGCTGTTTGTCTGCTGCTCTGCACGATTCGGGAGGCATCAGACAAGGGGAATCGCATTCATGAACAGTCAACTGCAACAACGCATACAACAGGTACAGGAGCGTATCAGCGCAGCTTGCGAGCGCTCGGGACGCGAGCCGCACGATGTCAGGACTATAGCGGTGACGAAGTACGTATCGCTGGAGACCACCGGCGAGGTACTCCGCTCGGGCCTCGATCAGATCGGCGAGAACCGCTGGCAGGACGCCGCTGAGAAGTGGGAGGCGTTCGGCTCGCAGGGCACCTGGCATTTCATCGGACACCTACAGACCAATAAGGTCAAGGAGGTTGTCGGACGGTTCGCCTACATCCACTCGCTGGACAGGCTGTCCCTGGCCAAGGAAATTGACAAGAAAGCAGTAGCGCTCGGCATTCAGGTGCCATGTCTCTTGCAGGTGAATATCTCCGGCGAGGAGACGAAGTATGGGCTGGCTCCAGACGCCCTGTTGCCGTTCGTGGAGGAAATCCGCGGACTGACAGGGATCCGCATCGCAGGTCTGATGACGATGGCTCCTTACGAAGCCGAGGCCGAGGAGACAAGACCCGTATTCCGCGGTCTGCGGGAATGGCGTGATAGGTTAAACGAAACCGGAATCCTCGATTATGAGGTGAAGGAATTATCGATGGGCATGTCCAATGACTTCGAGGTGGCAATTGAGGAAGGCGCTACCTGGGTGCGTCTCGGGTCCGTCCTCGTGGGTAAGGAATAGAAGGACTGACCGCCGTAGGCGGCACTCAGAATGATCAAGGAGGCTAATCAACCATGGGCGTATATAACAAATTTATGAATCTGATCGGCTTGCAGGAAGAGGAAGTGCTCGTCGAGCGCGAGCGGCAAACCGAACAGCATGAAGAAGTTGAAACCCCGACGCAGGATTCACGTAAGAATAAGGGGAACATTGTCAGCATTCATTCGCAGAAGAATATCCGGGTCGTTCTTCAGGAGCCGCGTTCCTATGAGGAAACCCAGGAAATTGCCGATCATTTGCGCAACCGTCGTCCGGTTGTCGTGAATTTGCACCGGGTCCGACCTGACCAGGCTACGCGGATCGTCGATTTTCTGAGCGGTACGGTATACGCCCTGAACGGTTCGATTTCTAAGATCGGCCCGAATATTTTTCTCTGCACGCCGGACACGGTGGAGATTCATGGCTCGATCTCTGAATTGCTGCATGCCCAACCGGAAGAATAAGCACTCCAAACATAAGACGAGGTGAACAGCTTGCACTCCATCGAGGGTTATATTCTCACGCTTGTAAATATTTATCAATATGTACTGATCGCCTACGTGCTGCTGTCCTGGCTGCCCAGCGCGCGCGAAAGCTTCATCGGCGAAATTCTGGGCAAGCTATGCGAACCTTACCTGGGACTATTCCGCCGCTTTATTCCCCCGATTGGCGGCATGATCGATATTTCCCCGATCGTAGCGCTATTTGCTCTGCGCTTTATCGGAATGGGGATTGTCGTCGTGATCGGCTACATTATTCCTTAATTGCAGGTGAATGGAACTGGCAAACGATAATATCTACGTACATTTTCACCCTGATGAGCACCGTTTCGTCGATCAGGCGACGGAATGGATCGGCCGGGCTGAGCAGCATGCCGTCAAGCTGACGGATTTTCTGGACCCCCGGCAGGCCTTCATCCTGAATTCGCTGGCGAATGCCCATCCTGACGTTCACGTCCGCTTTGAAGGCGGACATGAAGGCGCAGAACGCCGCCGGGCCATCGTCGCGCCGGACTATCGGGTGCTGGAGGACGAGGACGCGGGGATCCGGGTCATCGCGGTTAGCTCGCCAGACGATAGCTTGGCTGAGCTGGACCATGGCGACTACATGGGAGCCATCCTCGGGCTCGGGATGAAGCGGGACAAGATCGGTGACATTTATCCCCGCCCCGACGGCTGTCATATCGTGGTCGCCGCGGAGAGCGCCGACTATCTGTCCCTGCAGCTTAGTCAGGTGCACCGTGTGCATGTTCGCACCGAGATTCTAACAGCCGAGCGGCTTCAGCCAACAGAGACTAGGCTGGAGGAGCAGCAGCTTTCTGTCGCATCGCTGCGTCTGGACGGGATCGCGAGCGACGTATACCGCTTGAGCCGAGCCAAGGTTCTCGTGCCGATCAAGGCGGGCCGCTGCAAGGTGAATTGGAAGCAGGAGGAAGACCCCAGTAAGCCGCTCAAGGAAGGCGATGTCGTCTCCATGAAGGGCTTCGGGCGCTTCACGCTGCTGGAAGTGGAAGGCCTGAGCAAGAAGGGCAGGCACCGGATTCGAATCGGCAAATATGTATAATTGCCGATTTTTTTGTATGCGTGTGCAGGATTATGCTGGCAACTGTCGAATATAGCAGTACGCATGGATGCCGAATTGTCCGGGCCTAGCTTGTCAAATTTGCAGGAGGTGCAACAATGGCTTTAACACCGCTCGATATACATAACAAAGAGTTCAGTCGCTCGTTCCGCGGGTATGACGAGGATCAGGTCAACGAGTTCCTGGATCAGGTGATCAAGGACTATGAAGCGTTGATCCGTGAGAACAAAGAGCTGCAAAATCAGCTTGTGACGATTCAAGAGCGGCTGGATCATTTTGCAAACATCGAGGAAACACTGAGCAAGACGATTATCGTGGCTCAGGAGGCGGCCGATGAACTGAAGCTGAACTCCAAGAAGGAAGCGCAGCTTATTATAAAGGAAGCGGAGAAGAATGCCGACCGCATCATCAATGAATCCCTCTCCAAGTCCCGCAAGGTGTCCGTGGAGATTGAAGAATTGAAGAAGCAGGCGTCTATCTACCGTACCCGCTTCCGCACGCTGATCGAGGCGCAGCTGGAGCTGCTTAGCAAGGAAGACTGGAATTCGCTCGAACGGACTGAAATCGAGCAACCGTAAGGGGCGAAGTTGACGATACGCGGATTTTTGGATATACTCCTGTATGAGTTGGAATAATCGAAAGCGATGACTGGGACGAGTACTTGGCGTCCGGCCGATGCAAGCGAACCGGGGGCTGGTGGGAGCCCGGACTTCGGCAGCCAAGGAATATCACCCAGGAGCGTCTCTTGAACCGGAATGGAAGTAGAGAGCATCGGGTGATCCCGTTATCGATCGCCAAGCGAAGACGTGAAGCAAGCATGCAGAGGTGTCTATGTCACCTCGTCATGCCTAGGCCTGCGTCTTAATCAGGGTGGTACCGCGAGACTTCTCGTCCCTTTGGGATGTGAGGTCTTTTTTTGTTGAACCTTAGTAAGGAGTGAAAAGAAGCGATGTCAAACGTAGATTATGGAAAAACGCTCAACCTGCTTCAAACGGAGTTTCCGATGCGCGGGAATTTGCCTCAGGCGGAGCCCAAGCTGCAGCAGCATTGGGATGAGGTGGATATGTACAAGCTGGTCCAGGAGAGCCGCCGGGGCAAGCCTAAATTTATCCTGCACGACGGTCCTCCGTATGCCAACGGAGATATCCATATCGGTCACGCACTGAACAAAGTACTGAAGGACATTATCGTACGCTTCAAGACCATGCAGGGCTATGATGCTCCTTACGTACCGGGTTGGGATACACACGGTTTGCCGATTGAGCAGGCCATCGCCAACGGCGGGAAGGTCGACCGCAAGAAGATGAGCGTGACAGAGTTCCGCGATTACTGCAAGGAATATGCGCTGGAGTGGGTCGAGAAGCAGAAGAAGCAATTCCGCCGTCTCGGCATCCGCGGCGATTGGGACAATCCGTATGTGACGCTCCAGCCGAAGTACGAAGCGCAGCAAATCCGCGTGTTCGGCGGCATGGTGAATAAAGGCTACATCTACAAAGGCTTAAAGCCTGTTTACTGGTCCCCTTCCTCGGAGAGCGCACTTGCCGAAGCGGAGATCGAGTACAAGGACAAGACTTCGACGTCCATCTATGTAGCGTTCCAGGTACAGGATGGGAAGGGTAAGCTGCCGGAGGATGCGTCAATCGTAATCTGGACGACCACGCCGTGGACGCTGCCTGCGAACCTGGGGATCAGTTTGCATCCGGACTTCGACTATGTGCTTGTGGAAGCGGCAGGACGGAAGTTCGTGCTGGCCCAAGGACTGCTGGAAGCGGCAACCAAGGAAATCGGCTGGCCCGACGTGAAGGTGCTCTCGACCTATAAAGGAAGCGAGCTGGAGCATGTGCTGTGCAAGCATCCGCTGTATGACCGCACCTCGCTTGTAATGGTAGGAGAGCATGTAACGCTTGAAGCCGGTACGGGCTGCGTTCACACGGCCCCTGGCCACGGGGAAGACGACTTTGCCATCGGCCAGAAGTATAACCTCGGCGTCCTGTGTCCGGTGGACGATCAAGGACATTTCACCGCAGAGGCTCCGGGCTTCGAAGGCATGTTCTACGAGAAAGGCAATAAGCTGATCACGGACATGCTTCAGGAGAGCGGCCACGTGCTCCAAGCTACGACGATCCAGCATCAGTATCCGCACGACTGGCGGACGAAGAAACCGGTCATTTACCGGGCGACCGAGCAGTGGTTCGCCTCGATCGATAAATTCCGCCAGGAGATGCTGGATGAGATCAAACGGATCAATTGGACGCCGGAATGGGGCGAGATCCGTCTGCACAATATGATTGCCGAGCGCGGCGACTGGTGCATTTCCCGTCAGCGTGCCTGGGGCGTGCCGATCCCGATCTTCTACTGCCGCAGCTGCAATGAGCCGCTCGTGAACGAAGCGACGATCGAGCATGTAGCGGGTATCTTCGAAGCCGAGGGCTCGAACGCTTGGTTCGAGCGTGACGAGAAGGAGCTGCTGCCGTCCGGAACGGTATGTTCCTGCGGACATGATCATTTCCGTAAGGAAACGGATATTATGGATGTCTGGTTCGACTCCGGCTCCAGCCATGTAGCTGTGCTGGAATCGCGTGAGGAGCTGCAATGGCCGGCCGATCTGTACCTGGAAGGCTCGGACCAATACCGCGGCTGGTATAATTCGTCGCTGATCACGGGTGTCGCCGTCAAAGGAAGCTCTCCTTATAATGGCATCCTCAGCCACGGATTCACGCTCGACGGTGAAGGACGGAAGATGTCCAAGTCGCTTGGTAACACGATTGACCCGAATCAGGTATGCGACAAGCTGGGTGCCGATATTCTCCGTCTATGGGTATCGTCGACGGACTTCCAGGCGGATCAGCGCATCTCGGATAACATCCTGACGCAGACATCGGAGGGCTACCGGAAAATCCGCAATACGCTGCGCTTCCTGTTGGGCAATCTCTCCGACTTTAATCCGGCAGTTGACCGCGTAGCAGTGTCGGAGCTTAGCGAGCTTGACCGCTTCGCACTGATCCGGCTTCACCGGATGACAGATAAGGTCATCCAGGCTTATGACAAGTATGAATTCCATGTCGTGTATCAGGCGATCCATCACTTCTGCGCCGTAGAGCTGAGCGCGTTCTATCTGGATATCCTGAAGGATCGCCTGTATGCCAGCGCAGCGAACGATCCGGGCCGGAAAGCAGCGCAAACCGTATTGTATGACACGCTTACGGCAATAACTAAGCTGATTGCGCCTATTCTGCCGCATACGGCGGATGAAGTGTGGAAGTATATTCCGGGCGTGGAGCTGTCCACTGTGCAGGTGGCTTACTTGCCGGAGGTGGATGCTTCCTTGTTCGACAAGGAGCTGGAGGAGAAGTGGGAGAAATTTAGCTACCTCCGCGACGATGTGCTGAAAGCACTGGAGGAAGCACGTAAGAGCAAGCTGATCGGCAACTCGCTGAGCGCCGCGGTACATCTGTATCCGAATGGGGAAGCAGCCAAGCTGTTGTCCGGCTTCGACCGTCTGGATCTTCTGTTCATCGTTTCCGAGGTAGTCGTTCATCCAGCAGGCGATGCCGCTCCTGAGGATGCGACAGCGTTCAAGGAGTTAAGCGTCCGCATCGCGGTCGCAGGCGGCGAGAAGTGCGAGCGCTGCTGGATCGTGACTCCGGAAGTGGGCCAAGACGAGGAGCATCCTACGCTCTGCAAACGCTGCGCGAGTGTGATCCAGGCAGGCGCCGCGGTATAAGGATCTAAGCTACACCGGATTGAATAAGGGCCGATTGCGGCCCTTACTCCGGTTATCCACTTTCATTTACCCACGGTTGAACGGCTTAATCATAGCTGTCCTCCAGCGTTGTGTCGGGCTCAAGCAGCCCGTCGCCTTCTCCGTTCTGCATATAATCATGATAGGCGCGGTTGCGAACGACGGAGACATGCTGTCCGTACAGGTCGGTAGCGAGGAAGCTTTCGAAGGGTTCCACGTAGCCGTCCTGTTCGTCGGCCTCGATCTCCATCTGGCCGTAGCCGGAGGAAACGTTAGGATTCTCCGCCATCGCGGGCGAATTGGAGGAGCCCCAGCTTTCGACGATCTGCCAGGCGTCTTCGCCGTCAAATCGGTTCTGTTCAGTCCGCTCGTCGAGACTGGTCCGGCCGAAAGGCGGGGACAGCAGCTTCTCTTCAACGGGCCGGCGCTCTGATTCGTGCGGATCAGGCACATGCTCCACACAATACGCGGCCGTCGGCAGCGCCTGCAGGCGCTCGAAGGAAATCTGCTCGCCGCAAGTCAGGCAGCGCCCGTATTCCCCATTGTCCATACGGGATAATGCAGCGTTGATATCGGTGAGATGGCGTTCTGCATTTTCGAGCAGAGCAACATCCTTGCCCCGCTCGAAGGTTTCGCTGCCGAGATCGGCAGGGTGGTTGTCATAGGCTGACAACTCACCAGTGCCGTCACGCAGGGAGTTATCCAGACCGTGATGTCCGTTTTCGGACAGGTGCTCTTCCAGCCAGAGTCCCTCTTGCTGAAGCTGCTGCTTGATTTCATGAAGCTGAGATTCGGTCAAGCCGCTCGACCGGGATGGTTCAAGGGACATGTTCATCGCCTCCTTGGCGTGAGTGCTTTGTTGTCTTGTTCATGCTATGCCATATCATCTTGTAGTGTAAGCGGAGGGGTAATTTTTTAGCTAGGTAAATCCTTGTAGGTACGTTCAGAGGCGATAAGGGGCTGTGACCATGAAATTTCTCAAATATTATATCATCGCGTTCGTCGTGCTCGTGCTGGATCAAGTTACCAAATGGGTTATTGTCAACCGGCTCATGCTCAATGAATCCCGTTCGGTTATCGGAGAATTCTTCCAGATCACTTCGCACCGGAATAAGGGTGCCGCATTTGGCATTTTGCAAAATCAACGATGGTTTTTCATCGTCATTACGATTGCGGTCGTTGTTGGCATCGTCTGGTACTTGAAGAAAACCATCGATGAAGGCAAGCGGCTGCTTCCTCTTGCACTGGGCTTGCTGCTCGGAGGAGCTGTCGGCAATTTCGTAGATCGTGCCCTGTTCGGCGAGGTCGTTGATTTTCTGCAATTTAATTTCGAGTTCAACTTCCTTAACCCACCGGTCTATTACACGTTCCCAATCTTTAACCTCGCAGACTCGGCCATCGTGGTCGGGGTTGCCTTGATTTTCCTGGATGCGCTGATCAGCTGGCGCCGCGAGGCCAAGGAGAATGCCAAATCATCGAATCAAGAAGGCGGGGATGTACAGCCGTGAGTCAGACAGAAGAAGAACAGGTTCCCACTGCAACAGAATGGGAGCAGCGCCAGGAATGGACAGTCGAGGAACATGACGCCGGGGAGCGCATCGATAAATTTCTAACGGAAGCGCTCGAAGAGGATACATCCCGTACCCAGGTGCAGCAATGGATCAAGGACGGCTGCGCTACGGTGGACGGACGGACGGTCAAGCCCAATTATAAGCTGAATGCCGGAGAAGTGCTTTCCCTGCTCATTCCCGAGCCGAAGGAACTGGAGGTTGTAGCTGAGCCGATCCCGCTTGATGTGGTTTACGAGGACTCTGATCTCATCGTGGTCAACAAGCCCCGCGGTCTGGTGGTTCACCCCGCGGTAGGGCATTATAACGGCACGTTGGTCAACGGCTTGCTGTATCATTGCAAGGATCTGTCGGGGATCAATGGCGTCATGCGTCCCGGAATTGTGCATCGCATCGATAAGGATACCTCAGGGCTGCTGATGGCGGCCAAGAATGATCTGGCTCATGGCGGCCTCGCTGCGCAGCTCAAGGCGCACACGGTAAACCGCAAGTACATCGCACTGGTTCACGGCAATGTGCCTCATGATAACGGTACGATCGATGCGCCAATCGGGCGGGATCCGAAGGAACGTAAGCTTTACACCGTAACAGAGCGCAACAGCAAGCATGCTGTGACCCACTTCCTCGTGCTGGAGCGCTTCGGAGACTACACGCTGCTGGAGCTCAAGCTGGAAACGGGCAGAACGCATCAGATCCGTGTGCATATGAAGTTTATCGGGCACCCGCTGGTTGGAGATCCGGCTTATGGACCTTCCAAGAGCAAGGGAGTCGTCATGGAAGGGCAGGCGCTTCACGCGGCTGTGCTCGGATTCGATCACCCGAGGACGAATGAATATCTGGAGTTCGAAGCACCGGTTCCCGAAGATATGCGCCGGTTGATCGATGTACTCAAATTGCGATAAGGACGGAGTCAAGGGATGGAGCAGCTGGAAAACCTCATTAACCCCCGCGTCAAGGAAATTGAAATATCCGGTATCCGGAAAATTTCGAATCTGGTCGCCAAGTATCCGGGAGCCATCACACTGACGATCGGGCAGCCGGATTTCCCGACGCCGGAGCATATCTTGCAAGCCGGGCAGCAGGCGATCGCGGCGAACAAAACGACGTATACGCCCAATGCAGGCTTGCCTGAGCTTCGTGAAGCTATCGCAGGCTTCGTGCGCAGCAAATATAGTCTGCACTATGCCGCGTCTGACGAGATCATCGTGACCGCCGGAGCGAGCCAGGCGCTGGACATTACGCTGCGGACGCTGCTCACCGAGGGCAGCGAGGTGATATTGCCAGGGCCGATCTATCCGGGCTACGAGCCGCTCGTCCGTCTGTGCGGCGGGGTGCCGGTCTATGTCGATACGTCGGCGAACGGCTTCAAGCTGACGGCCGAGCTGCTTGCCCCTCATCTGACGGACAAGACGCGCTGCGTCGTGCTTTGCTATCCTTCCAACCCGACAGGCCGTGTGTTGTCTGCTGAGGAGCAGGATGAGATCGGGCGGCTGCTGGCTGGCCGGGATCTGTTCGTCATTTCAGATGAAATCTATAGTGAATTGATCTATGATTGCACTCATCGTTCGTTTGCAACCGTGCCGGGTATGCGGGAGAAGACGGTCGTGATCAACGGCTTGTCCAAGTCCCATGCGATGACCGGCTGGCGGATCGGCTTTACGCTGGCGCCTGCGTATCTGTCCAAGCATATGGTGAAGGTGCATCAATACAATGTCACCTGCGCCAGCTCGATCAGCCAATACGCAGCCGTTGAGGCCTTGACGCACGGCATCGACGATGCGCTGCCGATGAAGGAAGAATACCGCCGCCGCCGGGATTATACGTATGACCGTCTGATCGCGATGGGCTTCGAGCTGGACAAGCCGGAGGGGGCTTTCTACTTGTTCCCGTCGATCGGGCGCTTCGGGCTTCCGTCGATGGAATTCGCGATGAGGCTGCTGGATGAGCATCTTGTCGCTGTTGTTCCGGGTGATGCATTCTCGACTTTCGGTGAAGGCTATATTCGCTTGTCTTACGCGTATGCGATGGATGTTCTCGAAGAGGGGCTGGATCGGCTCGAGGCGTTCGTGAGGAAGCTGGAAGCTTAATGCAAGGAATGTGCGTGAACAATGAAAAAGCCGCTGAAGAGCGGCTTTTTTGCTGTATCTAGGGTTACGGATCGGACGCAGGCAGGAGAAAAAGCGTGGAGCGTAGGTGGGACGCTTCCGCGCTTTGCGCTTTCTTCAGGCTCAGCCTACTGCTCCGACCGCCAGGTCAAGTAGCGGGTCATGACGCCGATCGCGACGTCAATCGCGCCCTCATCCGGCTCCAGCTTGGCATGATGCAGACCGTAAGGCGTGTTGACGCCCAGCCAGAACATGAAGCCGGGAATGGCCTCGAGGAAATAGCCGAAGTCCTCACCGGTCATTGCTTCGGTGCATTCATGCAGCGTGACGCCGTGCGAGCCTTGTGTTTCGCGGAGCCAAGCCATGAATTCGCCTGTAACCCTTTCCTCATTATACACCTGTCTGTAATTGGAGCCGTAATCGATCTCGGCCCGGCAGCCAAAGGAAGTCTCGATGCCGCTGACGACAGCTTCAAGCCGCGACTTGACGAGATCCATCGTACCGGCGGATAGCGTGCGGATCGTGCCTTCGAGCCGGGCGCGCTCGGCGATAATATTTTGCTTGGTGCCGCCGTCGATTTTGCCGATGGTGATGACAGCCGAATCCAGCGGATTGACGTTGCGGGATATGATCGTCTGCAATTGTCCGACAAGCTGGCAGGCCGCGATAACCATATCATTGGCGTTATGAGGGAAAGCCGCGTGTCCGCCCTTGCCGATCAGGTCGATAAACAGCTCGGAGGTGTTGGCGAACAGAATGCCGGGCTTGACGGCAATCGTTCCGACCGGATATTCCGGCGCAATATGCAGAGCGAAGATTTCGTCAGGACGCAAGTCCTGGAACTCTTCGCTTTGAAGCATGGGAAGCGCCCCGCCCGGACCTTCCTCAGCCGGCTGGAAGATGAAGGTTAGATCGTCGCCGATTGGATGCTCGGCAAAGTGGGTCAGCACTCCGAGCCCGATGCTCATATGAAGGTCATGTCCGCAGGCATGCATGAGCCCGGGGTGGGTCGATTGAAAGTCATAACCCGTATCCTCCTGGATCGGGAGGGCATCGATATCCGCGCGGTAGCCGAAGCGGCGGCGGGGAGCGGGCGAAGTGCCCTTGACATTAACGAATATGCCCGTGCGCCAGGTCCGGACCTCCAGACGTTCCTGAGGGAGGGAGGCGATATAATCGAGCAGATAGGCCTGCGTCTTGAATTCCTGGAAGCCCAGCTCGGGAATCTGGTGCAGCTCACGGCGCACCTTGACGAAACGGCCGGGTGATGGGTTGACGGTCATGCTAGGACTCAGCCTCCTTGGATACGTATAGCCGCCGGATGAGATGCAGCACTCTAAGTGTATATGGCTTCCGGCTGGACCAGCAGTGTGCAAACGTGCAAAACGTGCAAAGGAAAACCCGGCGCTACAAAGCACCGGGTTCCGTGAAGCTTCCTGGCCCGATCTTACAGGGTGCGCAGGTCTTTCAAAATTTCGGTTTTCGACTTGGTCTTGTCGTCGACCTTCTTGATAACGCGTGCTGGAGTTCCGGCAACGACGCTGAAAGCAGGTACATCTTCAACAACGACTGCGCCAGCAGCTACGACGGAGCCTTCGCCAACGCGTACGCCTTCGAGGATAACGGCATTAGCGCCAACCAGTACGTCGTCTTCGATCACAACAGGCTGTGCCGAAGGCGGCTCGATGACACCGGCCAGTACGGCGCCTGCGCCGATGTGGCACATTTTGCCGACTTTCACGCGTCCGCCGACCACAGCGCCCATGTCAATCATCGTGCCTTCGCCAATGGTAACGCCGATGTTGATGACAGCACCCATCATGATGATGGCGTTGTCGCCGATGCCAACCATATCGCGGATGACCGCGCCCGGCTCGATGCGGGCATTGATGCCCTTCAGGTCCAGCAATGGAATGGCGGAGTTGCGGCGGTCGTTCTCTACCACATAATCCTCGATTTTAGCGCCTTGCTCGTCCAGGACAGCCTTGATATCCGTCCACTCACCGAACAATACGCCGCTTTTGCCAGAGACGAAAGCCTGAATGCCGTCGCCGAAGGCGATGCTTTCCAGGTCGCTTCCTTTAACATATACCTTCACAGGTGTTTTCTTCTTGCTTGTTTTAATGAGATTGATAACCTCTTCAGTATTCATCTCGATCGACATAATAGTAAAATTCACTCCTTCAGTTAAGTTCCCGCCTGCGGACAGGCGAAAGACGAACTACATCTTTTATAGCATAATCGACAGGTTCTAGCAATGTTTGTGCCGAGCTATCTTGGGGATGCAGTAGATGTAGCAGAAAAGGAGGAATCCGGGTGCTTTCTGTTGTCCATGGTATACAGGTCTACGGGAGGAATGGTTACGGACGAATCTAAAGGAGGAAATGACTAATGGAAGCGCGACGATTCATGCTGTTAGCTCATGGAAGCTTTTCTAGTCGGATGACAAGGATCTTATTCGACAACTATTGACATTCTGCAGTCTACGTGGGATAATGCTGGTAACTGAAAAGCACCTTTAAATACAGTCCCGTGAGACTGACAAGGTGATCGACGAATCGAACGGTCCAGGACCGGATCGCTTCCGACAGGTGAGTCCTGCCGGAAGTTTTCTGACGGACATGTTCTTTTTCCGCGCACACAACCTTGTCTATACGGCAAGGTTTTTTTCTTGCCGCATGGACCGAAACAAGCAAGAGCGGTGAGGAGGGTCTGAGATCTATGCAGCAAACGGATCACGTCCTGATGGATGAAACAGCGATTCGCAGGGCGCTCACGAGAATCGCCCATGAAATACTAGAACGCAACAAGGGCTTCGAGGATTGCATCCTCGTAGGGATACGTACCCGGGGAATCTACCTGGCCCGGCGGATAGCCGACAGGATTCACGAGATCGAAGAGGCGACCGTGCTCGTCGGGGAAGTGGATGTCACAAAGTATCGCGATGACCGCACGGTTTCACTGGAGACGGTAGGCGCACTTGGCGGAGTGGCTGAAGCTGACCAGGTTCAGGAAGAACTGGCTGTGCATAATAAGAAAATCATTCTGGTTGACGATGTGCTCTACACAGGAAGGACCGTGCGTGCCGCCATGGATGCGCTGATCGACCTAGGCAGGCCGCAAATGATCCAGCTGGCGGTGCTTGTCGACCGGGGGCACCGGGAACTGCCGATCCGGCCCGACTATGTCGGCAAAAATGTTCCGACCTCGCGGATGGAAAGCATTGAGGTGCAGCTCACGGAATCGGACGAAACGGATCAAGTGTTGATCACAGGACAGAGGAGGCCAAGCGAATGACACAGCTACTTCAATCCAGCAAGCACTTGCTCGGTACGAAAGGCTTGAGCGAGAGCGAACTGATCTCGATCTTGGATCGGGCGGCTTATTGGGAGCAATATCCGGTCAAGGTTACGGGCCACCTGCAAGGCAGGTTCGTCGCTAACATGTTCTTCGAAAACAGCACGCGAACGCGATTTTCCTTCGAGGTCGCCGAGAAACGTCTCGGCGCCGAAGTTCTGAACTTCGCGGCTGCGGTATCCAGTGTGCAGAAGGGCGAGTCGATCTACGACACGGTGCGGACACTGGAGTCGATGGGCATCGACGCGGGCGTCATCCGCATGAAGCCGAACGGATTGCTCCAGGAGCTAGCCTCCAAAATCAAGGTGCCTCTGATCAATGCAGGGGATGGCAACAGCGAGCATCCAACCCAGGCTTTGCTCGATCTGTATACGATGCGCAAGCAGTTCGGGGAATTTAAGGGGCTGAAGGTAGCTATCATCGGTGACATCCAGCATAGCCGCGTAGCCCGATCGAACCTGTGGGCGCTGCAAACGCTCGGTGCTCAGGTAAGCTTCTGCGCACCGCCGACGATGCGGGCCGAAGAACTGGCCGAGCATGCTCCTTATGTGACGATGGACCAGGCTCTTCAATCGGACGTAGTCATGATGCTGCGGGTGCAATTGGAACGCCACGAGGGTACGGTGTTCGGATCGCCGGAGGAATACCGGGCGGCTTACGGTCTGACGGCAGAGCGAGCTTCGAAGATGGCGCCGCATGCGATCATCATGCACCCGGCTCCATTCAATCGCAATGTCGAGATTGACGATGAGCTGGTCGAATGCGAGAAGTCGAGAATCTTCGAACAGATGAGCCACGGTGTTCCGATCCGGATGGCTGTGATCGAGCGAGCCTTGAGTTAGGAAGGAACCGACTACACAAGATAAGCGGTACTAGACGCTTCCACTATATACAGCTAACTGGAGGTTACTAATGGGCATTTGGATATTGAACGCCAGCGTTGTCGGCACAGGCAATGAACGGGCGGCTAAGCATGTACTGGTCGAAGGCCAGATTGTAGCGCGCATTCTGGACGGTGGAGCAGCGATTCCCGATACGACAGGCCACACGGTAATCGACGCTGCAGGAAAGCTGCTAACGCCGGGACTGATCGACATGCACGTGCATCTGCGGGAGCCGGGGTTCGAGCATAAAGAAACGATCGCCACCGGAACCCGTTCGGCTGCGCAGGGTGGATTCACAACGATCGCCTGCATGCCGAATACAAGACCGGTTATCGATACCGTCGAGACGGTGAAGTACGTTCTGGATAAAGCCGAGACGGAGGGCGTTGTCCGCGTATTGCCTTACGGATGTATCACGAAAGGCGAACTTGGCCGAGAGCTTACCGACTTTGATGCGCTGAAGGAAGCCGGCGTTATCGGCTATACCGATGACGGCGTCGGCGTGCAGAGCGCACAGATGATGAAAGATGCAATGGCCAAGGCTGCCTCGATCGGAATGCCGATCATCGCGCACTGCGAGGACAATACACTGGTCGAAGGCGCAGCCTTTTCGGAAGGCGCATTTGCCCGCAAGCATGGCTTGAAGGGGATTCCGAACGAGTCGGAAGCGATCCATGTCGGCCGCGATATCCTGCTGTCGGAAGCAACAGGCGTCCACTATCATGTGTGCCATGTGAGCACCGAGCAGTCGGTACGCCTGATTCGTCAGGCCAAGCAGATCGGCATCAAGGTTACCGCCGAGGTTTGCCCGCATCACCTGCTGCTGTCCGACGAGGACATCCCGGGCATGGACGCGAATTGGAAAATGAACCCTCCGCTGCGCACGCCGCGCGATGTACAAGCCTGCATCGAGGGGCTGCTGGATGGCACGATCGATATTGTCGTCACCGACCATGCTCCTCATAGCGAGGAAGAGAAGGCGAGGGGCGTGCAGCTGGCACCGTTCGGTATCGTCGGCTTTGAGACGGCCTTCCCACTGCTCTACACGAAGTTTGTCGCAACGGGCGCATGGACGCTGGAGTTTCTGGTCGACAAGATGACGAAGCTTCCGGCTGAGGTGTTCGGACTTCCATGGGGCACGATCGCCGAAGGCAAGCCGGCGGACCTGACCTTGATCGACTTGGAGACGGAGCGCGAGGTCGATCCGGCATCGTTCGCTTCCAAGGGCCGCAACACGCCGTTCACAGGCTGGAAGCTGCAAGGCTGGCCTACCCTGACGATGGTGGACGGCAAGGTCGTCTACAACGCGTAAGTTAAGCGGATAAGCTGCGGAGGACCCGACACCAGGCGGACCTTCGCGATCAAGATAGCTAGACCATTTACAGAAGGAGTGAAGATCGATGCAGGCAAGATTGTTGTTGGAAGACGGTACTTTGTTTACCGGCAAAGCATTCGGAAGTACCGGCGACTCGGTTGGCGAGGTCGTTTTTAATACAGGCATCACGGGATATCAGGAGGTACTTTCGGATCCTTCTTACTGCGGCCAGATCGTCACGATGACGTATCCGCTGATCGGCAACTACGGGATTACACGGGACGATTTCGAATCGATTCGTCCGTTCATTCACGGATTTGTTGTGCGGGAGCATGAAACGATTCCAAGCAACTGGAGAGCGGAATATTCGCTCGACAATCTGCTGAAGGAATACGGCATTATCGGGATCAGCGGCGTTGATACGCGGATGCTGACCCGCCGGATCCGCCACCAAGGGGTTATGAAGGGCATCCTCACGACGTCGGATAAACGCGTCGAAGAGCTTCTGGAGCAAATGAAGGGAACGGCGCTGATGACGGATCAAGTATCGCGCGTTTCTACTAAGAGTGTATATAGCGCACCAGGTACGAAAGAACGTATCGTACTGGTCGATTTCGGCTCGAAGAGCGGGATTTTGCGCGATTTGACCAAGCGCGGCTGTGACGTGGTTGTCGTACCGCAGGACGCTACCGCTGAGCAAATCCGTCGCCTCGCACCGGACGGCGTACTGCTGTCCAACGGCCCTGGGGACCCTAAGGATGTACCGCAGGCGGCAAGTGTGATAGCCGAGCTGCTCGGCGAGTTCCCGATCTTCGGCATCTGCCTTGGGCATCAGCTGTTCGCTCTGGCGAGCGGTGCAGATACCGAGAAGCTGAAGTTCGGACACCGCGGGGGCAACCACCCGGTGAAGGATCTGATCTCCGGACGCTGCTACATCACTTCGCAGAACCACGGCTACACGGTCAAGGAAGAATCGATCGCGGGCACCGAGCTGGAAGTTACGCATATCAACAACAATGATAAAACGATCGAAGGCTTGCGTCATAAGAAATTCCCGGCCTTCTCCGTCCAATACCATCCGGAAGCAGCTCCGGGTCCATTCGATTCGAGCTACTTGTTCGACGAGTTCCTGACCCTGATCCGCGACCATAACCGGAATTCGCCGAAGGCTCCTCGCCAGGCACAAATCGCTGCGGCTTACGAGGCTTCCAAGACTGCTGCAGCCGGAGCCGACTCGAAAGGGGAATTATCCTATGCCAAAAAATAATGAACTCAAAAAAATTCTCGTGATCGGTTCTGGACCGATCGTCATCGGCCAGGCAGCGGAGTTTGACTATGCGGGAACGCAAGCTTGTCAGGCGCTGAAGGAAGAGGGCTACGAAGTCGTTCTCATTAACAGCAACCCGGCCACGATCATGACCGATACGAACATGGCTGATAAAGTATACATCGAACCGATCACGCTGGAATTCGTGACGCAAATCATCCGCCAGGAACGTCCTGACGGCCTGCTGCCGACACTTGGCGGTCAAACCGGTCTCAATATGGCTGTAGAGCTGGCACGCGCAGGCGTGCTGGAGCGAGAGAATGTGAAGCTCCTGGGTACGCAGCTGACAGCTATCGAGAAAGCCGAAGACCGCGACTTGTTCCGCGACCTGATGCGTGAGCTCGAACAGCCGGTACCGGATAGCGTTATCGTCACGACGGTTGAGGAAGCCGTTACTTTCGCGAATGAGATCGGCTATCCGATCATCGTCCGTCCGGCATACACCCTCGGCGGTACGGGCGGCGGGATCTGCGCTAGTGAAGAAGAGCTTCGCGAGACGGTCGCATCGGGGATTCGCTACAGCCCGATCAACCAGTGTCTGATCGAGAAGAGCATCGCAGGCATGAAAGAAGTCGAGTACGAAGTCATGCGCGACGCCAACGACAACTGTATCGTCGTGTGTAACATGGAAAACTTCGATCCGGTAGGCGTACATACGGGCGATTCCATCGTCGTAGCGCCAAGCCAGACGCTGTCTGACCGTGAATACCAGATGCTGCGTTCGGCTTCTCTGAAAATCATCCGCGCGCTGAGCATCGAAGGCGGCTGCAACGTGCAGTTTGCCCTCGATCCGCACAGCTTCCAATATTATGTTATCGAAGTAAATCCGCGTGTCAGCCGCTCCTCGGCGCTGGCTTCCAAGGCAACCGGCTACCCAATCGCCAAGATGGCAGCCAAGATCGCTATCGGTTACACGCTTGACGAGATCGTTAACCCGGTTACGGGCCAGACTTATGCCTGCTTCGAGCCGACCCTGGACTACATCGTATCGAAAATCCCTCGCTGGCCGTTCGATAAGTTCACGGCAGCGAACCGCAAGCTGGGCACGCAGATGAAAGCGACCGGCGAGGTTATGGCCATCGGACGTACGTTCGAAGAGTCGATTCATAAAGCCATCCGCTCGCTGGAGATCGGGGTACATCGCCTGTTCCTGAAAGAAACCGACCTGCTGGATCAAGCGACGCTGGAAAGCCGTCTGATCAAGCCTGACGACGAGCGGATGTTCCTGATTGCCGAAGCGCTGCGCCGCGGCTACTCGGTGCCTCAGCTGCAAGATCTGACCAAGATCGACTGGTGGTTCCTGTACAAGCTGGAGGGTCTGATCAAGTTTGAAGAGCAGCTGCAAGCGGTGGAGCTGTCTGCCGAGCTGCTGCTGGAAGCGAAGCGCAAAGGCTTCACGGACCGCGCGATCGCCGAAGTCCGCCGCGGGGCGGACAAGGGTCTGAACCTGACTCAGGAAGCCGACGTGCGCGCTTACCGTCTGGGCCTCGGCTTAAAACCAGTCTACAAAATGGTCGATACCTGCGCAGCCGAGTTTGAGGCGACAACGCCTTACTACTACTCGACCTACGAGACAGAAGACGAAGTCAAGGAAACGACGAAGCAGAAGGTCGTTGTCCTCGGCTCTGGCCCAATCCGGATCGGACAAGGTATCGAGTTCGACTACTCGACCGTTCACGCGGTGTGGGCGATTCAGGCAGCCGGCTATGAGGCGGTTATTATCAACAACAACCCGGAAACTGTCTCGACGGACTTCAACACGTCGGACCGTCTCTACTTCGAGCCTCTGTTCTTCGAGGATGTCATGAACGTAATCGAACGCGAGCAGCCGATCGGCGTTATCGTCCAGTTCGGCGGTCAGACGGCGATCAACCTCGCAGCTCCGCTGTCCGCAGCCGGTGTGCGCATTCTGGGCACCGATCTGGAAAACATTGATGCGGCGGAAGACCGGAAGAAGTTCGAAGCGCTGCTGCGCAGCCTGGACATCGCTCAACCTCCGGGTGGTACAGTAACCTCGGTGGATCAGGCGGTAGGCATGGCAGCCAATTACGGCTATCCGGTGCTTGTGCGTCCTTCCTACGTCCTGGGAGGCCGGGCGATGGAAATCGTCTACTCCGACGAAGAGCTGCTGAGCTACATGGAGTATGCGGTTAAGATCAACCCGGAGCATCCGGTACTGATCGACCGCTATATGCTCGGCAAGGAAGTAGAAGTCGACGCGATCTGCGACAAGGATACGGTTCTGATCCCAGGGATCATGGAGCATGTCGAACGCGCAGGGGTTCACTCCGGCGACTCGATCGCGGTCTATCCGACGCAAACGATCTCCGATGAGCTGAAAACGAAGATTATCGAAATTACGACGAAGATCGCCCGCGGTCTGCAGGTGGTCGGACTGGTCAACATCCAGTTCGTCATCTATCAGGATGAAGTATATGTCATTGAAGTGAACCCGCGCTCCTCGCGTACGGTGCCGTTCCTCAGCAAGGTGACGAAGATCCCGATGGCGAATGTGGCTACACGGGTGATCATGGGCGAGACGCTGAAGGATATGGGCTACGAGACGGGTCTGTGGCCGGAAGACAGTTACGTCTCCGTCAAAGTGCCGGTGTTCTCCTTCGCCAAGCTGCGCCGCGTAGACACGACGCTCGGGCCGGAGATGAAGTCGACGGGCGAAGTTATGGGCCGCGATAAGACTTTTGCCAAAGCCTTGTACAAAGGTTTGCTCGGCTCGGGGATGAAGGTTCCACCGACTGGTGCCATCATCGCGACGGTTGCAGATAAGGATAAAGCAGAAGCTACCGAAATTCTTCGCGGCTTCGATACGCTAGGCTACCGGATCGTAGCGACCGGGGGCACAGCGGATGCACTGGAGGCTGCGGGTCTTAATGTGACACGCGTCAACAAGCTGAGCGAAGGCACGCCGAACATCTTGGATCTGATCCGCAACGGCGAAGCGCACTTTGTCGTCAACACCCTGACCAAGGGCAAGACGCCGGAGCGCGACGGCTTCCGGATTCGCCGCGAGGCGGTTGAGAATGGCGTGGTCTGCATGACTTCGCTGGATACGGTCAAAGCACTACTTCACGTTTTGGAATCGATCTACTTCCAGTCGACGGCTATGCCTGCACATCACGGATAATTGGACATAATCGCTTAAGCAGTAGCACAGCGTCTCCCGGGAGGGAGGCCTGTGCTACTCCCTTGATGGGAGCCATTTTCAGGCGGATAGCCGCCCGTATGGAGCAAATCGACTGGAGGAGAAAGAGCTATGAGTGAGAACCTGACATCAGTGGCCGAGCGAATTATCGTCGCTCTGGACTATCCGAATGCCCGGGAGGCCGAGGCGCTCGTGGGCTCCTTGGAGGGGATTCCTTGCTATCTGAAGGTAGGCATGCAGCTGTTCTACAGTGAGGGTCCGCAGTTCGTGGCGGGATTGAAGGAAAAGGGCTACAACGTATTCCTGGATCTGAAGATGCATGATATCCCGAATACGGTCAAGGGCGGTGCGGAAAGCATCACAAGACTGGGCGTAGACATGTTCAATGTTCATGCGGCAGGCGGCAAGCAGATGATGGAGGCGGCCCGTGAGGGCGTGGACAAGGCCTGGACCGGAGCTGGTCGGAACGGCAAGCGTCCGCTGCTGATCGCGGTCACCCAATTAACCAGCACGAGCCAGGCTACGCTGAATGACGAGATCGGCATTGCCGGCACCGTGGAAGAAGCGGTGGTCCGCTATGCGGAGCTCACGCGCTCGGCTGGACTAGATGGTGTGGTGGCCTCTGCGCTGGAGGTTGTACGTATCAAGGAAGCCTGCGGAGCCGGCTTCGTTACCGTTACACCGGGCATTCGCCCCGCTGGAGCGGATATCGGAGACCAGTCCAGAATTATGACGCCTTCGCAAGCGTTCGCACAGGGCACGGACTTTGTGGTCATCGGGAGGCCCATTACAGGGGCGGTTGACCCTAGAGCGGCTCTAGAGGCGATTGTTGCTTCTATCTAAGCTTTATATCGCCTGATCGCCCTACATTATATCGAACCTAAGGAGAGATCTCTCATGAGCTCAACGACCATTCGCATTAACCCGCAACTTTCCGAGCAAATTGCCGCCGACCTGCTGGAGATTGGGGCCGTGGCGCTCCGGCCGCAGCAGCCGTTCACCTGGACCTCCGGACTGAAATCGCCGATTTATTGCGATAATCGTCTGACGATCTCATTTCACGATATCCGCGAGCGGATCGCCGAGGGGTTCGTTACGCTGATTCGCGAAAATTTTCCTGAGGCCGAGGTCATCGCAGGAGCT
Source organism: Paenibacillus filicis (assembly GCF_038070315.1). Classification (NCBI taxonomy): domain Bacteria; kingdom Bacillati; phylum Bacillota; class Bacilli; order Caryophanales; family Paenibacillaceae; genus Paenibacillus; species Paenibacillus filicis. The sequence goes on from NZ_JBBPCC010000011.1 coordinate 109,743, forward strand.
GCGACCGGCGGAATTCCGCATGCTTCCTGGGTAGCCGCCAAGCTGGGGCTGCCGATGGTTTATGTGCGCGATAAGGCGAAGGGGCACGGCAAAGAAAATTTAATCGAAGGCTTGATCAAGCCAGGCCAAAAGACCGTCGTGATCGAGGATCTCATCTCCACAGGCGGCAGCTCGCTCAAGGTAGCGCTGGCGGTCAACGAAGCCGGGGCTGAGGCTTTGTCCGTGCTTGGCATCTTCTCTTACCAGTTCGACAAAGCCAGAGAAGCGTTCGAGCAGGTCGGCATTCCGTTCGAGACGCTGACGAACTACACGACGCTCGTCAATGTGGCCGTTGAGCGTGGAGGCATTGAGGAGAAGGATGTGGCGGCTCTCCAGGCTTGGAGAGCGAATCCGAGCGAATACGGCAAGGCTTGAGCAAGGAGACATTATAGTATATACGGTTCGGAACAGGGAAGACTTCGGCTAAGTGCAGCCGGAGTTTTTTTTGATTCGTCATATCGCAGTCTATTCTGCTATAAAAAACGTCCGGTCGACGTCTTATGTATAGCTGCAGCCGAAAGGAGGCTTATCCATTGGAAAATCCGGATTCCGATTATTTCAAAGATATATTTTATGCGCATTATCCATCTGTACGTCGCAAGCTGATCGCACTGCTCCGGGATGAAGGCGCTGCTGAAGATTTAGCGCAGGAAGTCTTCCTGCGGTTGTACCGCAACCCGCCGGACGAGCCTGGAGCGATCGGAGCATGGCTCCAGCGCGTGCTGACGCGCATCGCCTATGATCATATGAGAAAGAAAGCCCGTGAAGCCGCCTTGCAAACGAAGCAGGAGCAGGCAATCCAGACGTTGTCGCAGCAGCAGCCCTCGAGCGAGGAACAGCTTCTCCTGCAGATGGAGCATGAGGAACTGAAGCAATGGCTGGAGAAGCTGCCTCAGCGTGACCGCGAGGTGCTGCTGCTTCGTTACTCAGGCTATAGCTACGCTGAGATTGCTGAGAAGATGAAGGTGAATCCACCCTTGATCGGATCTTGGCTCCAGCGTGCAACTGTAAGGTTAAAGCGGCAGGCCGAATCAGGTTCATTGAAATAGAAGGGAGTGATTGGTATGTCAACACGAGATAAAGATTGGCGCGGGAATCCAAATAAATCCGGAGAGGGATCTCCTGCAGACCTAGAGCTGACGGCACAGGCATGGGAGAAGCTGCAGAGCAAGCTGCAGGTGGAAGAACGCGCCCCTCAGTGGTCTGCATGGTCCCATAACATGAAGTCGCCCCAAGCTTCGGAGACGATTACAGGCCAGCTGGGTGCAGCCGCAGGTGATAAGCTTCAGGATGAGGATTCTCCGTCAGTCCTCGGTCAGGCTGAAGCTTCAAGCACTAAAACAGGCCGTTCGAACCGCTGGTCAGCCCGCTCACGGAGATGGGCGGGTGCGGCCGTAGCCGCATGCCTAGGCATTGCCATTGTAGCTACCCCTACAGGCAACCAGGCGCTGGCTGCGCTGCTCAATCAGTTCCGCATGCAGCAGGTAACCGAGGTACAGGAGAATGATTTGGAAAGCTTGTTGATGTTTGCCGTTGGCGACGGCAATCGGAGGGAAGAAATCAATAAATTCGGTACATTTACGCGAGAGTCGGGGCCCTCCTACGGGAAAGTCACGGCTGAGCAGGCCGAAGCCGTCATCGGCCAGCCACTCGTACTTCCTAGCGATTTCAAGGATAGTCCATATACCCTGTATCTATCGTCTACAGATGAAATGACGTTCACGATCCACGTGGATGAAATCAACAAAGCGATGAAGCGTATGGGAGCATCCAAGCTGCTGCCGGTGTCGGTGGACGGTAAGACGATTAAGTTGAAGCAGAGTCCTACCCTCCGTATTTCGCAGGAACAAGATGGCGGCTACTCGATTTCTCAACAGCCTGCTCCTGTCATTGAAGTAGACCCCTCTGTACCGGTGTCGGAAGCGTTAGAGGCTGTGTTGGACTTCCCGCTGCTTCCTGAGTATTACAAAGAAAGCTTGCGCCGTTCGGAAATCACCGGAGGGGGCAGCATTCCGCTGCCAGTGGTGACTGGACAGCAGGCTGAGAAGATAAGGATAGGCCTCACCGACGTATTGCTGCTGCGGTCAGAACTGATGAACAAGAAGTTTCACTACCGTGCGGTTTGGGTGCAGCATGGCATGCTGATCGAGCTGAGTGGCGATAAGCTGCTGACCAGTCGGGAAGCGATGGTGGAGAAGTTGAAGGAGCTGGTCGGGAAGTGAGTCAGGCAGCTATCGAAGCGGTAGCCTTAACCAAGGAATATGAGAATGGACGTGGCTGCCGTAACATTACGCTGCGAGTGGAACAGGGGGAAGCCTTCGGCTTCCTCGGTCCCAACGGCGCAGGCAAGAGCACCTTCGTCAAAATGCTCGTCGGTCTTGTCGGGCCCACAAGCGGACAAGCGACGATTTGGGGTCAGCCTATCGGCTCTCTGGAGGCGAGGAGGCTGATTGGCTATTTACCGGAGCTGTATAGGTACCAGGAATGGCTTACGGGGCAAGAGGTGCTGATGCTGCACGCGCGTTTGTGCGGCTTGTCCAAGGATGAGGCGAAGCGGACATTGCCGGAGCTGCTGGAGGAAGTGGGCATCGGACTTCGCGGGCAGGATCGCGTCAAGCATTATTCCAAGGGCATGCAGCAGCGGCTTGGACTCGCCTGTGCTTTGGTTGGAGGACCAAAGGTTGTGTTTCTGGATGAGCCGTCTTCTGCGCTTGATCCGTTGGGACGGCTCGATGTTAGGCATTTGCTGCTGCGTTTGCGTCAGAGAGGCATCACGATATTCCTCAACTCGCATCTGCTGGAGGAAGTGGAGACATTATGCGACCGCGTCGCACTGTTGAACGACGGCCGTATTCTTCAGACTGGAGCGGTAAGAGACGTTCTGCAGGAGAAGGCGAAGTGGCAGTTCCGTGTGGGCGGATGTACGCTTCCTGCCTTAGAGTGGCTGCGGGAGATGTCGGGGTTCGACATCACAATTCGGAGTGCGGAAGGCAGGGATCCGGAGCGGGGAAAGGCGGTTGCCGGGCCGGAAGTTCGATTGGAGGTTGAAGGAAGCCTGGGGGATGAAGGGTACGGATTGGGAACAGGAGAAGTTTGGCTGGAGATTATGCTGGAGGACGATGAGCAGGCGGGTTGGGTGAACCAACTGCTGTTCGAGCAAGGATTGACGCTGTATGAGGTTCACAAAGCGAAGGCTAGATTGGATGAATGGTTCCTCGGCGCTGTCTCCGGGCTGAATCACAGGGGGGAAAGGCAATGATGACGATAGTTCGCATGACGTGGCTGGAGCTGCTGCGCAAACGGGTACTGTTGATCACCCTGCTGATGAGCGTACTATTTTGTCTAGCGTTTTCCTATGTAGGGGATGCGATCAGCTCCGAGCTCAGGAGACCTGGACTGGATATGAACAGCACCTCCTTTCTGATCGAGAGCTTCGGGCGCGGAGCGATGATCCTGTCACTGGGCTTCTTCTTCGGCTCATTCGTGCTAGCCTTTCTATGCATCTTCAGCTCCTTTTCCGTGATCTCGGGAGAGGCGGAGCAGGGAGTTCTGCTGTCCGTACTGCCAAGACCCTTGCCCCGTACCCATTGGTTCGTCGGCAGATGGATCGGCTTTGTCAGCTTTGGGATCGTCTATGCGGGGCTCTTTTTTGCCGCTATACTCCTGATCACGAGCATGTATGCGTCCATTCCCCGCGACCCGGCAGCTATCGTGGTTTCTTTTCTTTTATTTGCAGCGGTGGTTCCGTTACTGGTATCGCTCTCCATGCTGGGTTCCTGTCTGTTCACGGGCATCGGCAACGGCGTAGTGCTGACCATGCTCTACGGCGCCGGCTGGCTCGGAGGTATGATCGACAAGGTGGCCGGAACCTTTGGGCTGGACGATAAGGCCATTAAGCCTCTCCTGGCTATTGCCGGAGTGATCTCGCTGCTGATGCCGGCCGATTCTATAGAGCGAAGAATGCTGGCCGAGCTGTTGGGCTTCCAGGAGCTCGGCGAGCTGGTGAATATCCAGCGTGTGCTGGGCTTATTTAATCTGGGTGTCGTGCCTTCCAATGCTTTTCTGATTTACACGGCTTGCTACACGGTCTGTGCCTTTGCCTTGGGACTATGGCTGTTCCGTCGCAAAGATTTTTAAATGCAAATTCAAAAAAACGACCCCCGCAAGCGGAAGGTCGTTTTCGGTATTTCATGGACTATTTCTTCAGTAAAGCCAAACGGTACGCGTATTCGAATAAAAATTCGAAGGCCTCCAGATGGCGCTTGGCCTCGAAGGCATTAGCCCCCCAAGCGCAAATCCCGTGCTTGCGGATCAAGATGCCGGGGATGCGCGGGAGAATGGAACGCTCCACAAGCTCTGCGATCCGCGGAATTTCTGCGTAGTTCGGCACGATCGGAATCTCGATCTGCGCTTCCTCGTCCCAGATGTTGAACGCCTTGATCAGCTCAACGCCGTCGATCGGCACACTTCCCCGTTCGGCGTAGAACTCGGAGATGACGTTATTGAACACCGTATGGACGTGGAAAATCGCTCCCGCGCCAGTTGCCTTGTAAATCTCGCAGTGAATCAGCGTTTCGGCAGATGGACGCAGCGATGTGGCTTCGATGGCCTTCCCGTTCTGATCGACCAGCAGGTAGTCGGACGGGGTGTGCACGGATTTGTCCTTGCCGCTCGCCGTTACCGCGAAGGCAAACTGCTCGCGCTCGAATGGACCTACCCGAACCGACAGATTGCCGCTTGTCCCTGGGAACCAGTTACGGCTGGCAAGCAGCGTCTTGATCTCCCGCAGCTCGGCGAAAGCCTGCTGCTTTTCCTCTAAGGTAATGTGGCTGAAGCTCACCTTGCTTTCATCTCCTCCAAGTGGTTGATCACGTCATGAAAGGTTTCGAAGGGTCTATAGTTCAAGCTCAGCTCCTCGCACAGATCAATCAGATGAGCGCGGGCGAATACCGTATCGACCAGCTTCGCGCCAGCGAAGTCGGTCACACTGTCTCCGATCAGGATGCGCTCGTATTGATCTGCGGGGTAGCGGCGGATGATGGCCGTCTTGCACATGCCGCAATCATTGTCGCAGTGCTCGTCGCAGGCATGCGGCCATTCGATGCGGATCTGCGGGCCGCTGAAGTCACTGCCGTTGCAGTAAATATGTTCCTTCGGAATCGGAAAGGCCGACAGCACCGGATAGACGAAGAAATCGATGCCACCGCTCGTCACGAGAAAGTGAATCTGCTCCCGCTCGCAATAGGCGAGCAGCTCGGCAAAGCCGGAGCGGATCTGCACATTGCCGATCGCATAATCCACAATCTCTTGCTTACGGGAGGTAGGGAGCAGGGCGAACATACGCCCTACGCCGTCCCGGATCGAAATCTGCTTGCTGACGACCTGCTCGACGAGCTTGTCCCAGCCCTCAGGCCGGAAATGCTTCATGATCGCTACGATATTGTCATTCACCGTGATGGTTCCGTCAAAATCACAAAAGATAATGCGCTTCTTGGCTGTCATTCCCGAGTCCCCCAAGCGTCTATAGCGGCCTGCAGCTCCGGATGCCCTTCTGCGGCATAGGCACGCAGCGGAGCACCGGCCAGGCAAGCGTCGATGGCCTGACGGAAGGCACGTCCTCCTGCGGCCGCTCCCTTCGGGTGACCGTGTACGCCGCCTCCGGCATTCACGACCACATCATGGCCGAAGTCGCGCAGAATCCAGGGGACGAGTCCCGGATGGATGCCTGCCGATGGAACGGGGAAGCTTGTGGCCAGCGAGAGCGGCTGCTCCTGCACAGCGCCGAATGAATAGTCGGCCGCCTGCCGGGTGAGCAGCGCGTCCTTGATAGCCATATTTTCGGCTAGAGGCATGACCACGGAGCCGTAAGGCGACGGGAAGAGCACCAGATCCGCACCGGCGAGCCGCATCAGCTTACCGAGCAGCACATTGGCCGATATCCCGTGGTAGGTTGACGGATAGAAGGCGCCGGCGAGTGACGGATGCGCCATGATCGGCACGTTCACCTCGGGATGGCGGCTCAGCTCGCTGAGCGCATCAAAGCCGTAAGCGAGTACATTGAACAGGAGCGCGTTGGCACCTGCTCCGATGGCCCGCTTAGCCTGATCGACCAGACTGAAGGTGGGACCGGTCAGGTTGGCGGCATACAACAGCTTCTGTCCGGTCTCTCGCTCCGCCTGTGCGGCCGCTTCCATGCAGACTTCGACCCGGCGTTCAATCGGCGTCAGCGGATTTTCGAACAAGATCTCATCGTCCTTGATCAGATCGACGCCGCCTAGCGCTTGTTGGTAGAATTGCTCGCGAAGGGCAGGAAGGTCGTGGCCGATAACGGACTTGAAAATACTCATCAATAGAGGACGGTTCTGAACGCCGAGCAGATCGCGGACCCCTTGAAGCCCGAAGCGGGGGCCGGGAAAAGCGGCCAGGAAGGCATCCGAGAACGAAAGATCGATCAGCTTGATCTTGCCGTCCATGGACAGCTTGCCGAATACGGTGACCAGCAGCGCAGGAATATCCCGGCTGAAGTTAGCGTCGGGATACGCGATCTGAATGTCCGCGTAACGCTCTCCAGGCTGGCCGACGTCAGGTTCATGTACCGTTACATCCACAACGCGGCCCAGATGCTTCTCCATCTCCGCCTTGCGGGCTTCAGGCAGATCCGTCCAGCTGCCGACCGTCAAGCCCACGGCGATGCCGAGCGCTTTCTTCTGAAAATCAGCTTTATCGTCATAAGCGCGGTATGTCGCTACGCAATACGATTGATAGGTTGTTGAACTCAAAGCGGGCCCACCTTTGCTTGTCATCTTATTTATTGGGAGAGGCAGCCGATTGGCTCAACGCGGCGCCGATTTCCCCAGCCCGGCTGGACGAACGGAGGACTGCCTGCGCCACAGCCTCAGGAAATCCGCGGCTTGCGAGCAGATCCAGTGCGGCCTGGGTTGTGCCGTTAGGCGATGTTACCTTGCGACGCAGATCAGCCGGCTCCTCGCCAGTCGTCTCGACCATCCGGGCAGCGCCCAGCACGGTTTGCACGGTCAGACGGCGTGCTTCGTCGCGGTCCAGACCGCCTTGCACGCCGCCTTCGATCATCGCTTCCATCATATAGTAGATATAGGCAGGACCGCTGCCGGATAAGCCGGTAATGGAGTCAAGCAAGGGCTCCTCCACGATGCTGACGATCCCGGTGGAGCGGAACATCTGCTCCGCGATGCTGCGCTGCTCTTGGCTAGCTGTTGCGGAGAAGCTCAGCCCCGTTGCTCCAAGTCCGATTGTGCTGGACGTATTCGGCATCGTACGGGCTACCGGAATGGCAGGGTTGCCGAGCAGTCCGGTGATCGTGTCGATGGAGAGGCCGGCGATTACCGATACGAGCAGCTGGCGCTCAGTCAGCTGCCCCTGGAGCGCACGTATGCCTTCGATTGCGTCCTTGGGCTTGAAGGCGATCACGACGACATCCGCGTCGCGGACCGCCTGTTCCTTCTCGGCGTCCTGCAGAGAGTGGCGAACGCCGTAGGCTTGCTCCAGCTCCTGCAGACGCTCGGCATTGGAGCGGTTCGTCACGAAGATTTGCTCAGGATGAACCCCGCCGGCTTGAACGAGACCGCGAATGATCGCTTCCGCCATGGAGCCTGCTCCGACGAAGGCTATGTTCAGAGAAGACCAGGTAGTTGACACTAGGAACAGCTCCTTTGATTAGACTTTATTCTTGCTTGTGTTAACCCCGGATTTGACCCGATCCGACGATGATGTACTTGGTGGACGTCAGCGAAGGGAGGCCCATCGGTCCGCGGACGTGAAGCTTCTGTGTGCTGATGCCGATCTCAGCGCCGAAGCCGAATTCGAAGCCGTCCGTAAACCGGGTAGATGCATTATGATAAACCGCAGCGGCATCAATTTCATTGAGGAATCGGACGGCGTTAGCCTCGTCTTCCGTCACGATACACTCGGAATGCTGAGTCCCATGCGCTGTGATGTGTTCAATCGCTTGGTCGAGGTGATCCACGATCCGGATATTCAGAATATAGTCGCTGTACTCCGTATCCCAGTCTTGCTCGCTGGCTTCCTTGATGGCAGGGAATAGCTCGCGGGAAGCCGCGTCGCCGCGGAGCTCGACCTTCTGCTGAACGAACTGCTCGGCGATCGCCGCGAGATGCTTTGCCGCGAAATCGCGGTGGACCAGCATCGTCTCCATCGAGTTGCAGACGGAAGGGCGCTGAACCTTGGCATTGATGGCGATCTTCAGCGCCATATCCGGATCTGCACTGGCATCCACATACGTATGGCAGATGCCGGCTCCCGTTTCGATCACCGGTACGGACGCGTTCTTCACGACATTCTGGATGAGCGAGGCGCCGCCGCGCGGAATCAGCACGTCCAGCAGCCCGTTCAGCTTCAGCATTTCATCCGCGGAGGAACGGCTTGGGTCGAGGATGAGCTGCAACGCGTCGGCAGGCATCACGGTTTGGGCCATCGTCTCATGCAGCACCTCGACGATGCGGCGGTTCGATTCCAGCGCCGCAGAGCCGCCGCGCAGGACGACGGCATTGCCTGTCTTCAGACATAGTCCCGCTGCATCGACGGTTACATTAGGACGGGCTTCATAGATCATGCCGATGACGCCCAGCGGTACCCGCACCTTACGGATGGAAAGCCCATTGGGACGCTCGAAGCTTTCCAGCTCTTCCCCGACAGGATCGGGAAGCAGGACGACCTGGCGGAGGCCTTCAGCCATCGCGGCGATCCGGGTTTCGTTCAGCGCGATCCTGTCGAGCAGGGATGCGCTAGTACCGTTCTCGCGTCCGCGGTGCAGGTCAAGCGCATTGGCCTCGATAATGGAGGCCGCCTGTTCGACGAGAGCGTCTGCGATCCGCAGCAGAACGTTATTCTTCTGCTCAGTTGTAAGTAGGGCCAGCTTAGGAGCGGCTGCTTTGGCCAGCTGGGCTTTGCGGACAACCTCGGATAGCTGTCCGGCTTGGGAAGATTGAGTTTCAATGACATGCTGTGACATGGAAAGGACCTCCTTGGAAGTGGGCAATCGGCTCATAGTCAGGACGTTGCGGTGTCCTTGACCTTGCCGGCCGTAGATAATGTAATCCATTCGTCGCGGTGGATGACTTCCATCCGCTGTACCTCGATCCGCTTCTGCACCTCATCGGTGCTTAGGCCTGCGACAGCTTGAAGCTGCCAGGAGGCGTAATTCACGACACCGCGGCCGATCGTCCGATGCGAGACGTTGACGACCTCGATCACATCACCCGGATGGAATTCTCCGGTAACTTCGCGGACGCCCGCCGGCAGGAGACTGCGGCCTCCGGCGACGAGCGCCTTCTCCGCGCCCTCGTCCACGGTGACTGTGCCTTGCGGCTGGGAGTGAAAGCCGAGCCATTGCTTCTTCATCGGCAGACTGTTAGCCGTCGTATCGAAATAAGTCCCTTTGCCCGTGCCGTCGACGGCAAGCAAGGTGTCGCCCGGCTCGACGACGCGGCCGATGAAGAGCGGGATGCCGCCGCGCATGGAGATGCGGGCCGCTTCGAGCTTGGAGCGCATACCGCCTGTACCGACTGCGGATCCGGAGCCTCCGGCTAGCTGATATAAGTCCTCGTCGATCTCGGTAACCCGGTCGATTCGCCGGGCATTCGCGTCATTGCGCGGATCTCCGGTATACAGACCGTCGACATCGGTGATGATGACGAGCCGCTGGGCGCGGACGAGGTTGGCGACGAGCGCGGACAGCGTGTCGTTATCGCCGAATTTGAGCTCATCGACCGAGACGGTGTCATTTTCGTTGATGATGGGTACCATGCCGCGCCGGAGCAGTTCCTCCAGCGTCATCTGGGCATTATGGATTCGCTTGCGGCTGACGAAGTCGGAGCGCGTAAGCAGAATCTGTCCGACACCGATGCCATGGCGGGCGAAGGCTTCGTGGTAAGCCTGCATCAGCAGTGCCTGGCCGACAGAGGCCGAAGCTTGCTTCTCATGCAGCTGCTTAGGTCGGGACGGATAGCCGAGCTCCCGAAATCCTGCGGCTACGGCACCTGATGTGACGAGCAGTACAGGACAGCCGCGGAGGTGCAGGGAGGCGAGCTCGCTGGCGAAAAATTCGATCCTTTCCCGGTTCAGGCCGCCTTCACTGGAGGTCAGCGAGCTGCTGCCGATTTTGATCACGATCGCTTGCTGCATAGGGAATCACTCTTCTCTTCCTTATGAAATGGGAACGGGTCTGGAGGGATGGCCGTGAAAAATCAAAAAGGCCCCGTCCTATGAAGGACGGAAGCCTGTAACTTCCGCGGTACCACCTTGCTTGATGGCATACGCCACCCATCTCGGATCCCTCGTAACGGCGGGGAAACGCCGTCCAGCTCGTCGCTGGCCGTTCCGGGGCGGGTTCGGATAGTCTTCACGGTAAATTCTCGCAGCCATGGAATTTACTCTCTGAGCGTGCAGGGGCTTTCCTACTATTCCCTTCAATACGTTTTCTATCTTCTAAGAATATCATGTGCTGAAGCGGTTTGTAAAGGCAGACGGGTTATCTGCGCGGAAGTGCTGCTCTTCATAAAGATTTAAGGAAAACGTAAGATTAGCTTTGGGAAGATTTAAAGTTAATCCTCTACAATAGAAGTCGTATGGGCTGCAAGGTGTATCCAGTCATTGGACTTTCACGCTTGACGAGGCTGCAAGGCCAACTAACGGAATGGCCGTAATGAAGGAAGGAACATTTGCCGACACGGGAATTAAACAAAAAGCCGTTGGCAGATTTGGCAGAGAGGACGATCATGAACAGACAGAAGCTGCTCGATAAGGCAGAGGTATTAAAGCAGTATGAACCGTATAGCTATCAGGTCGCCTACGCCCTGCTTCGAAACGAATCGCTCGCTGTGCAAGCGGCGAAGCGGGTATTTATAGGGTTATTCGAGGACGATTTATTCTATCATCAGCTTCCGTCCGTACAGCGACTTCAAGTCAAGCAAGCTTCGATGAAGCAGGCTTTGTTAAGTTACAAGCATTCTGCCATAAACGGAGTTCATCAAGCCTCAAGCTGACGCTAGGCCAGGTGGCTGGCTCCCATCTTGGAGCTCCCGGGGGAGGTCGTCAGATGAGGGGGCTTGAGATGAAAGGCCCTCCCTAATGAAAAGACGCCGGAGTGCAGCGATGGGGAGAAGGCCTCCTTCATCACTTGCAGCCCCGGCGTTTTCTGCCTAGAACAAATTCAATGCTTCCACCCGGCGCACAGCTTCGCGCAGCCGGTCTTCCGAGCTGAGCAGGCCGAGCCGGACATAGCCTTCGCCATGCTCGCCGAAGCCGACGCCTGGAGCCACGACAATCTTGGCCTCGTTCAGCAGGCGGTCGGCGAATGATTCCGACGTGTAGCCAGTCGGTACCGGCAGCCAGGTGAAGAAGGAGCCCTTCGAGCGCTTGGCCTGCCAGCCGATACGGTCCAGCTCGGTGTACAGGGCATCGCGTCTCGAGGCGTAGACGCCGACCAGCTCGCTGACGCAATCCTGAGGTCCGGTGAGCGCCGTGGCAGCCGCCTCTTGGATGCCGCCGAACAGGCTGCAGTAATAATGATCCTGGATGAGATTGATCATCCGGACAATCTCGGGGTTGCCGAGGCAGAAGCCAACGCGCCAGCCGGCCATATTGTAAGACTTGGACAGCGTATAGAACTCGATGCCGACTTCCTTGGCACCCGGCACCTGCAGGAAGCTGACGGGTTTATGGTCTTCGAAGCCGATGGCGCCGTAAGCGAAATCGCTGGCGACGACGACGCCGTGCTGAGCAGCGAAACGGACCGTCTCCTCATAGAACGCATAGGAAGCCGTAGCGCCTGTCGGATTGTTCGGATAGTTGATAAACATGAGCTTCGCTTTATCGACGTCGTTTGGCGAAAGGGAGCCGTAGTCCGGCAGGAAGTCGTTCGACTCCTTCAGCGGCATGAAGGCCATCCGAGCTCCCGCGAGAGCGACACCCGACCAATAGTCCGGATAACCCGGATCGGGCACGAGACAAACATCGCCGGGGTTCAACAGGCATTGGGCGATTTCGACCAGGCCGGTTTTGCCGCCGAACAGAATAGCGACTTCCGTTTCAGGGTCCAGCTCGACCCCATAATCCTCACGGTAACGCTGGGCCACAGCCTGCTTCAAGAACGGGTAGCCGCTGAATGGCGGATATTTATGATACAGCGGATTTTCGGCTGCCCCCTGCAGCGCCTTGACGATATGAGGGGGAGTCGGACGGTCCGGGTTGCCTTGGCCCAGATTGATCACGTCATGTCCGGCTGCGATCTGTTCGTTTGCTTTGCGCACAAGCTTGGCGAAAAACTGGGTCGGCAGCCCTTGCAGGCGATCTGCCGGCTGCATCGGAAACGCGCTGACGACGCGTCCAGAGGTTGGATTCATAGGAATATTCACTCCATTGCTAATTTCAGTATACCTTGCAAATCCCTTATGTCGGATAGCTTTAATGTATCATGAAACCGGGGCAGTGTACACCGGGCCCGTATGGTACCTCAGACGGGAGGTTGCCTGTCTAAATGAGCATTGAAGTTGCCTTCCGCTTCCTCTATAGTTAAGAGATCATGGGATGAAGAGGATGAGAAGAATGGCTCAATCGACATGGAATGTCGCGCTGCTGCAGATGGATATCGCCATCGGAGAGCCGGAGCGCAATTACAGCAAGCTGGAGTCTTTGCTGCAGCAGGCTGTCAGCGAGGAAGGGAAGCCGGATGTCATCGTGATTCCCGAGATGTGGAATACGGGCTATGCGCTCGACCGGATTCATGAGCTTGCCGACCCTGCCGGAGAGAGAACGAAAACGCTGCTGTCAGCATTTAGCCGGGAGCATGGCGTGAACATCGTCGGAGGCTCCATCGCCGAGAAGCGGGAGGGCGGTATCTATAACACGACCTACATCTTCGATAGGGAAGGCAACGAAGCCGGCTCCTACTCCAAGATTCACCTGTTCCGCCTCATGGACGAGGAGAAATATTTACAGGCTGGAGAGAGTGTCGGGCAGCTTGAATTGGACGGCGTATCCGCAGGCAGCATGATTTGCTACGATATCCGTTTCCCTGAGCTTTCCAGGAAGCTGGCGCTTGAAGGCGTTCAAGTACTGTTCGTGCCGGCTGAATGGCCGAACCCGCGTCTTCATCACTGGCGTACCCTGCTTCAGGCGAGAGCGATTGAGAACCAGATGTTTGTCATCTCCTGCAATCGAGTCGGGATCAGCGGGACAACCGAATTTTTCGGTCACTCGATGGTTATTGACCCTTGGGGTGAGGTACTGGCCGAAGGAGACGGCAGCGAGCAGATCATCCGGGCGACGATCGATCTTGGCCTTGTGGACGAGGTACGCAAGCGCATTCCGATCTTTGAGGATAGACGCCCGGGGTTGTACAGCTGAGTGAGATAACGGTGTCCTATAAGTAATGAAGAAATCAAAAACAGCTGGCCCCGTCTGTAGACGGAACCAGCTGTTTTTTGTTGATCTATTGCAGTCATGGAAGCGGGATGGCCAACCCTGGCTTTATCATGAAGAGGAGCTGCGTTCAGTATAGGTTTGCGCCTCATCCGCCGCCATCACCTCCCGAAATGTCTCCATAAACGCCTCCACCGCCTTGGACAAATACCGGCCCTTCTTATATGCGACCACCAGAGTGCGGTAAGGACGGCTGCGAAGTGGCAGGTACACGGGAGCGAGCTCGCTCCAGCGTCCACGGGAAACCATATGGGGCACCATGGCGATGCCCATGCCGGCGGCGACGAGGGATTGCACGGTTTCGATGTTGCTGCTCTCAAAGACGATTCGCGGCATGAAGCCGGCATCGCTGCACAGCTCGACCGTAATTTGCCGGAAGCCCTGGCCTTTTTTGAGTGCGATGAAGGGCTCATTCTGCAGCAAGGCGATGTCTACAGGGACAGGAGCGGGTGACGCGGCGTACTCGGCCAGCGGATGATGCGGCGGAACGGCAAGCACAATTTCCTCTTCAATGACGGGTTCATAGGCCAGTGCGTCGTCGATCAACGGAAGCGACAGCAGGCTGATGTCCGCTTGTCCGCTAGCGGTCAGATGCTCAAGGTTGGACGTCGTTTCCTCGACCAGCACGATATCGATCTCCGGAAAACGCTGCTGAAAGACTGGCAGCACGAGCGGAAGCACATGAGCGCCTGTGATCGGCAGGCTGCCGACGACGAGCCGGCCCTTGCGCATCTGAGAGATATCCTCCATCTCCTGCTTGAGCTGCTCGACCATATCGAGAATTTTTTGCGCCTTCTCCACGAATAAGGAACCGGCATGCGTAACCTCAACGGAATTGGTGGTGCGCTGGAACAGCAGGACGCCGATTTCCTTCTCTAGCTTGGACAATTGCTGGCTCAGCGAGGGCTGCGCGATATGCAGCTTCTCGGCGGCGCGTGAAAAATTTTTGTCGATGGCGATTTGCAAGGCGTATTGAAGCTGACGAAGTTCCATACTAAGGCTAACCCCTTTCAGATGAGTCAAGTTTGTGGGAATGGATGTTCGAATTGAGTTGACAAGCATGATCATGTAAACTGGACAATAGACAAAAAGTGACAAAGTTTGTAGGAAGGCGAGGAAATCTTGTTTGGCAAAGAATCATAGAAAGCTGTCTGTCGTTGAGTTTATCAAAAGGTTTGTGTTCATCACCATCGGCGCGGTACTGATGGCCACGGCGCTGGAGCTGTTTCTGGTCCCTAACACAGTTCTGGACGGAGGCATCACCGGTATCTCCATTATGGTGGCCAAGCTGACTTCGCTACCGCTCGGTCTGTTCATCTTCGTCTTTAATATTCCTTTCCTGCTAATCGGCTACAAGCAGATCGGCAAAACGTTTGCGATTTCCACGCTGTACGGCATCTCCGCGATGTCGGTGACAACGCTTCTGCTGCATCACGCCGAACCGTTTACGAGCGAAAAGGTGCTGGCTGTGCTGTTCGGGGGCCTCATCCTCGGCTTTGGTGTCGGGCTGGTCATCCGTTACGGCGGCTCGCTGGACGGTACGGAGATCGTAGCCATTCTGTTGTCCAAGCGATTCCGTATGCCGGTCGGACAAATCATCATGATGATCAACGTCGTGATTTTTATCTTGGCCGGCTTTATCTTCGGCTGGGATTCCGCGATGTACTCGATCTTTACCTTCTATATTGCCTCCAAGGTGATGGATGTTGTCGTGGAGGGTCTCGAAGAGTCCAAGTCCGCTACCATCATCTCCGGTGAGTATGAGGAAATATCGGAAGCGATCATGAGCCGTCTTGGCCGCAGCACAACTTACATCTATGCGAAGGGCGGCTACTCCAAGGAAGATACACAGATGATCTACTGCGTCGTTACCCGTCTAGAGGTAGCGAAGCTCAAGTCCATCGTGCAGGAAATCGACCCTAAGGCGTTTATCTCCATCCAGCATGTATCCGATGTGCTCGGCGGCAATATGGAGAAGAAAAACATTCATTAAAGCAGTATGCTGCAGGCAGGCCCCTTCCCGGCGAAGAGGCCTGTCTTTTCATCGTATGGACAGAAAGGCTTATAGTTAATAATTATGAATCCTATAGATATTATATCTTGGATCAATGAAGTTGAACATGGTAGGATGTAAAGTAAGCAAGACAGCAAGCTGCAAGACCTGAGATTTATTCCTACAAGACTAGAGGTGTAACCGATGGCAAAAACAATGTTTGAGAAAATTTGGGACAATCATGTCATCCACTCCGAGCAGGGGAAACCGAGCATCATCTACATCGACCTGCACTTGGTTCATGAAGTAACGAGCCCGCAGGCGTTCGAAGGCCTCCGGCTGGCTGGCCGTCAGGTGCGCCGTCCCGACCGGACGTTCGCAACGATGGACCACAACGTTCCGACCAAGGACCGTTATAACATCACAGACCCGATCTCCAAGCAGCAGATCGATACGCTGTCCAAGAACTGTGCGGACTTCGGCGTCAAGCTGTTCGACCTGGACAGCATCGACCAAGGCGTCGTGCACGTTATGGGTCCTGAAGTCGGCCTGACTCATCCGGGTAAAACGATCGTTTGCGGCGACAGCCACACGTCCACGCATGGCGCATTCGGCGCGCTCGCTTTCGGTATCGGTACGAGCGAAGTGGAGCACGTGCTCGCTACGCAATGCTTGCAGCAATCCAAGGCTAAGACGCTGGAAGTTCGCATCAACGGCAGCCTGAATCCGGGCGTAACGGCGAAGGACTTGATTCTGGGCGTTATCGCCAAATACGGCACCGACTTTGCAACAGGCTATGTCATCGAGTATACGGGCGAAGCGATCCGCTCCCTGTCGATGGAAGAGCGCATGACTGTCTGTAACATGTCGATCGAGGGCGGCGCACGTGCCGGACTGATCGCTCCTGACGAGACCACGTTCGAATATCTTCGCGGACGCGACTATGTACCGCAAGGAGAAGCTTTCGACCAGGCTGTAGCAGAATGGAAGAAGCTGACGACGGACGAAGGCGCTGTCTATGATTGGGTTGTTGAATTCGACGCCGAAAGCCTGATTCCGCAAGTGACCTGGGGAACAAGCCCTGGCATGGGTACGGACATCACGAGCAACGTGCCGAATCCTGCTGACTTCACGACCGAGAACGAGCGCAAGGCTGCCGAGAAGGCCATCGAATACATGGGTCTGACACCAGGCACGCCGATGAGCGAAATCGAAATCGACTATGTCTTTATCGGATCCTGTACGAACGGACGGATCGAAGACCTTCGCGCAGCGGCTAGCGTCGCTCAAGGCCATAAGGTATCTTCGAATGTCACTGCGATCGTCGTTCCGGGCTCCGGACGCGTGAAAATCCAAGCTGAGAAGGAAGGCCTGGACAAAATTTTCACCGAAGCCGGATTCGAATGGCGCGATGCAGGCTGCTCGATGTGCCTCGCGATGAACCCCGATGTGCTTCAACCGGGACAACGCTGCGCGTCGACGTCCAACCGTAACTTCGAAGGCCGTCAAGGCCGTGACGGACGTACGCATCTCGTCTCGCCTGCTATGGCTGCTGCCGCTGCCATCAAAGGCCGTTTCACTGATGTGCGTGACTGGGAGTTCAAAGTTAAACAAGAAGCGTAATTCGCTGATATAGCATTTATCATTACCATTTTCCAGATAGTAAGGAGCAGACCGACATGGAAGCTTTCAAGCAGCATACCGGACTCGTAGGCCCGGTCGACCGCGTGAATGTCGATACGGACGCGATTATTCCCAAACAATTTTTGAAGCGCATCGAGCGCTCGGGCTTCGGCCAATTCCTGTTCTTCGAATGGCGTTTCACCAACAAGGGTGAAGTGATTCCTGACTTCAGCCTGAATCAGCCGCGCTTCCAAGGTGCATCGGTGCTGATTTCGCGCGCCAACTTCGGTTGTGGATCGTCCCGCGAGCATGCGCCGTGGGCGATTCAGGACTATGGATTCAAAGTGGTGATCGCTCCGTCGTTCGCCGATATTTTCTACAACAACTGCTTCAAGAATGGCATTCTGCCAATTAAGCTGAGCGAGGAGCAGGTCGAGGATCTGTTTCAGCGCACGGCAGCCGAAGAAGGCTACAAGCTGACGGTCGATCTGGAGAACAACACGATTACGGATGCTCAAGGTCTGCACATCGATTTCCAACTTGACGAGCACCGCCGTCAATTCTTGCTGCTCGGGTTGGACGATATCGGTCTGACGCTGCAGCATGCCGACAAAATCGCTGTGTATGAAGAGGCTCGCGAAGCTCTCCAGGCGTAATTACAGATCTGAAGCAAGCCCGCCTTTCGTTGGCCTATCAACGAATAGGCGGGCTTTTTGTGTGAAGCGTCAATGAGTCGTGGTGTTTGTCCTGAGTGGCCGTCCTTTCGACCCTGTGTAAGACGCTAATTCCAATCGAAGTGTTAGCGTCTTACAGATGGCCGACCGGACCTGAGTATTGTCGAATGTTAGGCGAATTCAATAAATTGTCCCGGTTTGGACGTCAAGGTGTGACATTTGCTTTAGGAAATTGACCAGCCATTGTGTATAATATCACTGGATAGGTGCATGAAGGGAGAGAGACATACGATGGGATTCACAAAAATTGGTGTCGTCGGAGCCGGAACGATGGGCCAAGGCATTGCAGAAATGCTGGCTGCCAAGGGACTCGACGTTCTGCTGGTAGAGCGTACGCCCGAGCGTCTCGAGCAAGCATGGGGACAAATCGAAATCAGCCTGGATAAGCAATTAGAGAAATGGGCGATTACGGTTTCTGAAAAAAAGTTAATATTATCTAAAATCCAAAAGGTGACGGACTGGGGCCGCCTGGCGGAATGCGATATGGTGATTGAATCGGTTACCGAGGATTTGGAGCTGAAGAAGCAGGTTTTTGTCAGACTCGATGAGCTTTGCCCGCCGGAGGTGCTGCTCGCGAGTAATACATCGACGCTCAGCTTGACAGAGATGGCTGCCGAGACGAAGCTCCCGGAGCGGGTGATCGGACTTCACTTTCTATATCCGGTATCCAAAATTCATCTGGTGGAAATCATCCGTGCTGTCAAGACGAGCGAGGAAACCTTCGAGAAGACCAAGCAGTTCGTTGAGGAGACGATCCAGAAGCGGGGCATTCAGGTCAACGAGTCCCCGGGCTTCGTCACGACGCGGCTGATCTGCATTCTGATCAATGAAGCGATGCATGCTTTGTCGGAGCGGGTCGCATCGGCCGAGGATATCGACAGCGCGATGCGCATCGGCTACGACTTTCACTACGGACCGCTGGAGATGGCGGACCGGTTCGGTCTTGACGCGGTACTTGCGGCGATGGAACGGATGTTCCGTGAGTTCGGCGAGCTGAAGTACCGGCCTTCGTTCCTGCTCAAGCAGATGGTGCGGGCAGGGCATCTCGGGACGAAGACAGGCCAAGGATTTTTCCGCTACGATAAGGATGGTGACCGGCTGTGATTGTACTCGTTATTAATGCAGGTAGCTCCTCGTTGAAGTTTCAGCTGTACAATATGGAGAATGAAGCCGTCCTCGCGAAGGGGAAGGTAGAACGGATCGGGATGGATTCGGCAATACTCACCTACGAGCCTGAAGGCAAGCAGGATATCCGCGAGGTCCGGGAAATTCTGGAGCATACGACGGCTATCCGCCGCGTGCTGGATATGCTGGCGCATCCGGAATTCGGCGTGCTGAAATCGGTCCGGGATATTCAAGCCGTCGGCCACCGCGTCGTCCATGGAGGAGAATCATTCTCAAGCTCCGTGCTGGTCGACGACCGGGTGAAACAGGAAATCAAGCGTTTATTCGACCTGGCGCCGCTGCACAATCCGGCACATATGCTCGGCATTCAAGCGGTCGAAACCAATATGCCGGGAGTTCCGCAAGCGGTTGTGTTCGATACGGCGTTCCACCAGACGATGCCTTCTGCGGCTTATTTGTACCCTATTCCGATGGTACTGTACAAGAAGCATAAGATCCGCCGATATGGATTCCATGGAACCTCGCATGCGTATGTGAGCGAACGGGCTGCCGCCTATTTGGGCCGGCCGATCGAGGAGTTAAAGCTCGTCACCTGCCACATCGGCAATGGAGCCAGCTGCGCGGCTGTGCTGCATGGCAAGTCTGTCGATACGAGCATGGGCATGACCCCGCTCGAAGGACTGATGATGGGGACACGCAGCGGAGACATCGATCCGGCTATCGTGCCTTTTGCCATGTCCAAGGAGGAGCTGACGCTATCCGAAGTGAACTCGATGCTGAACAAGCACAGCGGCTTGATGGCGATCTCCGGGATCAGCAGCGATATGCGTGAAGTGACCCAGGCCATGCAGGATGGGGATAAAAATGCGGCGCTGGCCTTCGAAATGTACGAATACCGGCTGCGCAAATGTATCGGCGCCTATGCGGCAGCGATGAACGGGATTGACGCTATCGTCTTCACCGCAGGCGTTGGTGAAAACTCGGCCGCCCTCCGCGCGGCGGTGTGCCGGAATCTGACCTTCCTCGGTCTGCGACTGGATGAGGAAGCTAATGCGCGCCGGTCCCAGGAGGACCGCATGATTTCGACGGCCGATTCACGGGTACAGGTGCTGGTCGTGCCTACCAATGAGGAGCTGGTTATCGCCCGCGATACGTACGAGTTGATTTTGCATAGCAATCCGGTACAATAACCTATAGAATGAGAAGAGAGCGCAGGTCGAACGTTTGTTCACTTGCGCTCCTTGATTCCAGGCACAAATAAGCTGGGAGGAATGGCGGAATGAGCCGTAATTTGGTTATGATCCGTGAGGCGGATCGGTATGTAGAACAATCAGTCACCATTGGGTGCTGGCTTCACAATATGCGATCGAGCGGCAAAATCCGTTTTCTGCAGCTGCGTGACGGCTCGGGGTACATACAGGGAGTCGTTGTGAAGAATGAAGTTTCGGAGCAGGTTTGGGAGGATACAGGGAAGCTGACTCAGGAAAGCTCGCTCTATGTAACGGGCATCATCCGTGAGGATACCCGGAGCAAGGGGGGCTTTGAGCTAAGCGTCATGGGCGTCGAGGTGATTCAACTGGCCAACGATTATCCAATTACTCCCAAGGAGCACGGGGTCGATTATTTGATGGACCACCGTCATCTCTGGATCCGGACGCCGCGGCAGCGGGCGATTCTCGTCGTTCGTGCACAGATTATCCGCGCGGTGCAGCAATTCTTCGATGAGCGCGGCTTCCAGCTGGTAGATCCGCCGATCCTGACACCGTCGTCCTGCGAGGGAACGACGAACCTGTTCCATACGAAATACTTCGACGAGGACGCCTATCTGACGCAGAGCGGCCAGCTCTATATGGAGGCGGCTGCGATGGCGCTGGGTCGGGTATATTCCTTCGGGCCGACCTTCCGCGCGGAGAAGTCGAAAACCCGCCGCCACTTGATCGAATTCTGGATGATCGAGCCGGAGATGGCCTTCGTCACCCATGAGCAGAATTTGGACATTCAAGAGCAGTTCATCACCCATGTCGTGCAATCTGTATTGGCGAATTGCCGCAAGGAATTGGAGACGCTGGAGCGGGATTTGTCCAAGCTTGAAGGCATTCAAGCGCCATTCCCGAGGATTACGTACGACGAGGCCGTGCAGTTCCTGAAGAACAACGGGCATGAGTTCGAATGGGGCGAGGACTTTGGCGCACCTCATGAAACGGCGATCGCTCAAAGCTATGACAAGCCGGTTTTCATCACGCATTATCCGACGGAGATCAAGGCTTTCTATATGAAGCCTGATCCGGACCGCCCTGAGGTAGTGCTGTGTGCGGATATGATTGCGCCAGAGGGCTACGGGGAAATTATTGGCGGCAGCCAGCGTATCGACGACCCGGACCTCATGGAGGAACGATTCCGGCAGCATGAGTTGTCGAAGGAAGCTTACCAATGGTATTTGGACCTAAGGACATACGGCTCGGTGCCGCATTCCGGGTTCGGGCTCGGTTTGGAGCGCACGGTGGCCTGGATCTGCGGACTCGACCATGTGCGGGAGACGATTCCTTTCCCGCGTCTTCTGAACCGGCTGTATCCTTAACCGGTGGTTAAATAAATCGGGTGGAGTATAGCGCTGCGGGAACGAAGAGGCAGGGAAGGAGACGGGAGCTTGAGAGGAAACGAACGGGAGCTTGAGGAGCTGTCTGCGATACTGCTGGGCGGATGGTCAGACGGACATGCAGAAATTCCTTATTGGCTGCTCCGCTATTATCCGCGGCTGAGGCTTTCTGAAGCGGATGTGATGCTGATCATCCATATGATGACGTTCAAGCAGAAGGAAGACAAGGATTTTCCGACACCGGAGGAGCTGCAGTCGAGGATGTCGATTCCCCATGACAAGGTGATCGCCATTCTTCAGAAGCTGTTGCTCCAAGGCTTGCTGCGGATCGATGAGACCAAAGATCCCTTAACCGGTATTCACAACGAGGCGTATAACTGGACGCCGCTGCTGGAGCAACTGGCGGCTATCCGCGCCGAGGAATGGATCGAGGAACGGGCGAGCAAGAAGCTGGCGGCCGCCGTTCGCGGTGAGAGGAAGGATATATTTTCCATATTCGAACGGGAATTCGGCCGTCCGCTCACTCCGATGGAGCTGGAGTCCATCGCCGGGTGGCTGGATAAGGACGGACATCCGGAGACGCTCATTCTGGCCGGGTTGAAGGAAGCGGTATTTGCCGGGAAGATTCATTTCCGCTATATCGATCGTATTTTGCTCGAATGGCAGCGAAATCGTATTACGACAGTCGAACAGGCCAAGGAGCATTCCCAAAAATTCAGAAGCCGATGAACATGAGGTAAAGCTTTGGGCAGGCAGGCATCCGTCTTCGTTGACGGGTGCCTATTTCTATTTCAGTTTTATTCATATCTGGCTTCTTATCTTGTTACCGCCTGGTTCGTTTAGGAAATCTTAAGATTTCTGCAAGGTCTCCTTTGGATTGCTTCTGTATAATAAAAAAGTCAGGAAGCTGGAAGCTCTTATTAAATATTCCATCTCCGCTGTAACCTTTTGACGGTATTCATCGTCTATAAGGGTGAGTCTTTTTGTCGAATTTCAAGTAAAGGAGGGGGCAGCATGGTCCGATGGCTGCGCAAAAAGAAACAGCAAGCAGAGCCGGCAGCACCTTCAGGGACTTCGGGCGAGAAGAAACCGGGCCCATCCGGACAGGAGGAGCTGCACACGCTAGAGGCTGCGCCGGCGCTGCAGGCGCAGCTTGCCGGAACGGCGCCTCAACTGCCTGTGATCGATACGAGTGTGCCTCTGCTGACCGTGTCAGGTGTGGAGCGTTCGTTTCCCGTAGGAGGTGGGCAGCTTCATGTGCTCAAGGGCATCGATATGTCGCTGTATCCGATGCAGCTGGCGATGCTGAAGGGAAGATCGGGCTCCGGGAAGACTACGCTGCTGAATTTGATTGGCGGGCTGGATCAGCCGAATAAGGGGGAGATCCGGTTCAAGGAGCATTTGTTCCATCAATGCGGGGATAACGAGCGGACATACATACGAAGGAAAGAAATCGGCTTTATTTTTCAGTCATTTGCACTTATGCCGTTGTTGTCCGCCTGGGAGAATGTCGAGTTGTCCATGCGGATGGCCGGAATTCCGAGATCCCAATGGAAGCCGCGCGTGACCCACTGTCTCGAGCTTGTCGGACTCGCGAAGCGGATGCATCACCGTCCCTTCGAGCTGTCAGGCGGCGAACAGCAGCGTGTCGCGATTGCCAAGGCGATCGCGCACAAGCCGAGCCTGCTGCTCGCCGATGAGCCGACGGCTGAGCTGGACTCCCAGATGGGTGCCCAGGTCATGAGCGTGTTCCGGGACATCATCGAGACCGAGCGCATGACGATTTGTATGACAACGCATGATCCGACAATAATGGAGGTTGCCGACCGTGTCTTCGAAATGGTGGATGGTAAATTTGTCAATAGCTAAAAAAACTGCAAAACCCGCAGCATTCGCCTGCCTGGCGCTGTCGCTGGCCGTTACGTCGGGATGTTCGCTGCTGCCCAAGGAGCAAGAGGAAGAAACGATTCCGGTCATTCAGGCGCCGAAGTTAACCAAGAAGCCCGATTATCCCGTCAAAACCGGGACATTGGAGCTGACGGCGCGTGGCTCCGGCAAGCTGATGGCTACCGTGGAAGAGGATCTGTATTTCACGGATGAGACGAGTCGCAGGATCAAGAACCTGCTGGTCAAAAGCGGGGACAACGTCGAGCAGGGCCAGGTCATCGCTGAATTGGATGTGACCGAGCTTGAGAGCGAGCTGAAGCAGAAGCGGCTGCAGACGCGCAAGGATGAGCTGACGATGATCGAAACACTCCGCAATGCCGACGGGAAGAGCGCCGAGGAAGTGGAGCAGGCGAAAATCACTTTCGAGCTGGAGCGTGAGAAGCTGAATAAGCTGGAGAACACCATCTCGAAGGCGAAGCTGACAGCTCCATTCTCCGGAACCATCGTCTCCCTGTATATGAAGAAGGGTGACTCGGTTAAGGCCTACGATGCGGTCGCAACGATCGCGGATCTGTCGCAGCTGACTGTAGCGGCTACACTGAGCGCCGATGATCTGAAGAAAGTGGCCGTTGGCATGGACGTTCTCGTCGATATCAACGCTCTGGGACAGCATAAGGGCAAGGTTCAGAAGCTGCCAAGTCCGAAGAAAGATGGAAACAACAACGGCAACGGAGGTTACCCGGACGGTTATCCGGGAAATGGACAGAAGCAGCCGGATTCCATTGAAAATTATTTGATCGTGAAGCTGGATCAGTTCCCCGAAGCTGTGGACCGCGGCCGGCCTCTGAGCGTAACCGTCATTACCCAGCGCAAGGAAAATGCGATTCTGATCCCTCTCACGGCCCTCCGCTCCTACTCCGGGCGCAATTATGTACAGGTCTTGGAAGCGAACGGCAGCAAGCGGGAAGTGGACGTGGAGCTGGGTCAGCAAACCCCTACAGAGGTTGAGATTGTGAAGGGTCTGACGCCGGGGCAGAAAGTAGTG
Organism: Paenibacillus filicis; assembly: GCF_038070315.1. Classification (NCBI taxonomy): domain Bacteria; kingdom Bacillati; phylum Bacillota; class Bacilli; order Caryophanales; family Paenibacillaceae; genus Paenibacillus; species Paenibacillus filicis. Next base: position 134,261 of record NZ_JBBPCC010000011.1, read on the forward strand.
GGTCGCTAATGCCGATGCTTCGGTTTCTAATCCGGAAGATGTGGAATACCCGGTGGCTGACGCTTAGCACGCTGATCGGCCTGATTATGGCCGTCGCGTTTACGACGAGCATCCCGATGTATGCGGATGGCTCACTCAAGCGTGTCGTTGCCAAGACGCTGGAGGAGAAGAGCAACGGCCTGCCTGCAGGCTCCGTGATGATCCGCTATCAGGCCAGTGGCAGTGACCGGGCTGACCTCAGCGATGTGAAGGCGGTAGATGGTTATATCCAAGATGAGCTTCCCCGGCAAATCGGGTTCCCTCATGAAGCCTATGTGCGTACGTACTCCATCAGAGGCTCTCAGGTTTCACCGGAGGATCCTTCCAAGGTGGACGCCAGCAAGCGCCGTCAGATGACGCTGCTCGCCCAGTCCGGGCTGAAAGAGCAGGTAGAGCTTACTCAGGGCTCCTGGTTCGGCGAACAGCCTCAGAACGGAACGATCGAGGTTGTGATGTTTGAGGAGGCGCTTTACCGAGCGGACATGCGGGTTGGGGATGTATTCAATTATCCGATTGCCGGCGGGCTTGGGATAGCTCCGGTCAAAATCAAAATCGTCGGTGCCTACAAACCGCTGGATGACAGCAATCCTTATTGGTATCAAGGACTTGAAGGTCTGCTTACCTCGGCATTCATGAGTGAGGCGGGGTTTCAGGATTACATAATGACGAATAAGAAAATACCGCTGAATCTGGCGAATTGGTACTATGCGTTCGATTTGCGTGAAATTCAGACGAGTCAGCTGTCAGGACTGGAGAGCAAGCTGGAACGGCTGGGTATGACGTTGTTCCAACTGCTGAAGAATACGCGCGTCGACGTTTCGTTCATCCCGCTGCTGCAGGAATTCAAGGTGCAGAGCGTCCAGCTGCAGGTCATGCTGTTTACACTGGCGGCCCCGATGATTGCCATGGTCTTCTATTACATTGTGATGAATGCCAGACAGTCGCTCGACCGGCAGCGTACTGTGATTGCCGTGATTCGAAGCCGGGGCGGCAGTACGGGGCAGATTATCTGGATTTACCTGCTGGAGGGCTTGCTGCTGGGAGGAGTGTCCCTGGTGCTAGGTCCGCTGCTAGGCTGGTTCATGGCCAAGAGTATCGGCTCGTCCAGCGGATTCCTTACCTTCGTCGATCGCAAGGCTGTGCCGGTAGGCTTGTCTTCAGAAGCGATGCTGTATGGGGGCGGGGCAGTCGCCATAGCTATATTTGCAAGTGTCATTCCAGCGATTGTCTTCGCCCGGGCCTCGATCGTCAGTTACAAGCAGAAGCTGGCGAGATCGGACAAAAAACCATTCTGGCAAAAATGGTTTTTGGATGTTGTGCTTCTTGGTGTGGTCGGCTATGGCTACTACCTGTTCGGACAACGCCAAGATTTATTCAGCCAGACGGGTATGACGACGGACCAGCTGCAGGTTCATCCGCTACTGTTCTTCATCCCGGCGCTGTCCATCATTGCACTGGGCTTATTCTTCCTGAGGCTGTTCCCATGGCTGCTGCGCATCGGCAACTGGCTGGGCAAGCGCCTGCTGCCGGTGCCGGTATACTTGACGCTGACCCAGCTCAGCCGATCCTCCACCGCCTATTATCCGTTGATGATTTTATTGATTCTTACGCTCGGTCTGGGTATTTATAATGCCTCGGCCGCCCGGACGATCGATCTGAACTCGACAGACCGGATCCTGTACGCGTACGGAACCGACGTGATCATGCGCGCCGATTGGGTGGCTGTCTCCGACGAGATGCCCAAGGATAAGCCTTCAGGCGGTCAAGGACAGGGTGGTCAAGGCGGCTCTGGAGGGTCCGGGGGGGCTGGAGGATCTGGTGGTCAAGGCGGCTCCGGGGGTTCTGGAGGCTCTGGAGGTGCAGGCGGACCAGGCGGTCCGCCGGGAGGCGGCAATCAGCCTCCTCCGAAGCTCCGATATATCGAGCCGCCGTTCGAGTTGTTCCGTGAGCTGGAAGGCGTCGAGCATGCCGCGCGTGTGATGACGCTGAAGAGCAGTGCCGTCGTCTCCGGCAAATCCATCGGCCAAGGCATGCTGATGGGAATCGACAATGTCGACTTTGCCGAGGTTGGCTGGTTCCGGAAGGATTTATTCAAGATCCATCAGAATCAATATTTGAATTTGCTCGGTCAGTACGAGCAGGCGGTTATTATTCCAACCAAGCTGGCCGAGAAGCATCAGATAAAACCCGGAGATCTGATGAGCATCACGATCTCCGGACAGCCGGTTGAGTTCGTCGTCGTGGCTACGGTGCCATACTGGCCGAGTCAATATCCGGACGAAACACCGTTTTTCATCGCCAATCTGGAGTATATCTACGATCAGGCTCCCATTCAGCCGTATGACGTATGGCTGAAGATGAAGGACGGGGCCAAGGTGGCACCGATGCTGGAGGCATTGAAGGACAAGAATGTAGACATCGCGACTGTGAAGGATGTGCGCAACGAGCTGATTATTCAGAAGAAGCATCCGGCCAGGGGCGGCGTCTTCGGTATCTTGAGCCTGGGTTTCCTGGTGTCCGTCTTCGTCTCGCTGATCGGTTATGTGCTCTACTGGTTTTTCAATCTGTCGAGCCGGGTCGTGCAGTTCGGCGTGCTGAGGGCGATGGGTTTATCCCGGCGTCAATTGACTGGCATGCTGCTGCTCGAGCAAGTGTTCACAGCGGGACTTGCCATTGCGCTGGGCTTCGGGATCGGAAAGCTGACGAGTTATCTCTTCTTGCCTTTCCTGCAGACCGCAGAAAATGTAAAGACCCAGGTGCCGCCATTCCGCGTAATCTTCGACTCGCGTGATACGAGTCAGTTGTATGTCGTGGTCGGCGTGATGATGCTCACAGGTGCCAGCCTCCTGTTCCTGCACATCCGGCGCTTGCGCGTGCATCAGGCTGTGAAGCTTGGAGAGGAGAAGTGATGCTGCAGTGATTCAGTGCGAAGGACTCGTCAAAATATATAAGACCGACGACCTGGAGGTCGTCGCACTGCAGGGCCTGAATATCGAGGTCGCTCCCGGTGAGATGATGGCTATCATCGGGAACAGCGGCAGCGGCAAGTCGACGCTGCTGAATATTCTGGGAGGGCTAGACCGTCCTTCCGCCGGTCAGGTACAGGTTGGCGAATGGAATTTGCTCAAGATTACCGACGAGGAGCTCGTTAAATACAAGCGTAAGACGGTTGGTTTTATCTGGCAGAATAACGCTAGAAACTTGATCCCTTATCTGACAGCACTGGAAAACGTAGAGATGCCGATGATGCTGAGTGGCTCCTATGACCGTGCCTACGCCCGCCAGCTGCTGGAGTGGGTCGGATTGAAGGACCGGGTTCATAACAAGCTCCAGCAGCTCTCCGGGGGCGAGCAGCAGCGGGTGGCGATTGCCATCTCGCTGGCTAATCGTCCGTCGCTGCTGCTGGCGGATGAGCCGACCGGCTCGGTGGATACGCGAACATCGGATATGATCATGGACATTTTCCGCCGGCTGAACAAGGAGCTCGGGGTTACGATCGTGATCGTTACCCATGATATGACGCTCGCCGGAAAGGTGGACCGCGTCGTCGCGATTCGGGACGGCATGACCAGCACCGAGTTCATCAAGCGCAATCCGAATCTGGATCAGACGGAAGCGGAGACTGCGACGGCGCTTGGGGGCGTGCATGAAGAATATGTCGTGCTCGACCGCGTAGGGAGGCTGCAAATTCCAGCGGCGTATCTGAAGTCACTCGGCATTGAAGGCAAGGCCACGATGGAATTCGACGGGGAACAGATTATTATCAAGACACCAAAATCGCTTGACGGGCAGACAGACGAAAATTCGTGATAAAGAGAGATCAGCCAAACTGAATCGGAGGGTAAAGAAGGATGAACAAGCGATTAAAACAGACGATGCTGGCGACGCTCAGCGTAGGACTTATGGTGCCTGTACTGCAGGCTTGCACGAAAACGAGCAATACGGATGACAAAAGCGAGAAGGTGCTGCGGATCGCCACCACGATGTATGCGGGCCCGGGCGATGAATATTTCCGCCAGCGCTTTACCGAGCTCTATGAATTTGCGAATAAAAATGTCAAGATCGAAATCATCCCCACGATGGATGACCGCTATATGTACGGCTTTGGGCGTCCTGACCCGAATGAGAAGCAGAAGGACCCCGCTGAGAAGCTGAAGGAGCTGATGACAGGGGACAATCCGCCTGATGTCGTCATGTTCGGTTATGAGCAGCTGCCGGACCTGATCGGAGATAACTTGCTGGCTCAGCTTGACCCTATGATTACGAGTAGCAAATTCGATACGGCAGATATCGTGCCAGCTGTCTTGGATGGCATCAAGAAGGCAGGAGACGGCAAGATCTACGGTCTTTCTCCAACCTTCAGCTCTTCGGCGGTCATTTACAATAAAAAAATGTTCGACGAAGCCGGCGTTACCTATCCAACCGACAAAATGACCTGGCAGGAGGTCTTCGATCTGGCGCGTCGTCTGGCTAAAGGCGAAGGGCAGGAACGTAAGTATGGCTTCTCCTTCTCTACCTATAACACGGGCGGGGATATCTATTACGCCACCCAGCCTTACTCCATGCCTCTCCAGCTCAACACGTTCGACGATAAGGCGGAGAAAATGACCGTCAATACGGATCAATGGGAGAATGTCTGGAAGACGCTCATTCAGCTCAAAACCGAAAAGCTCTTGCCGGAGCCGCTCGATATGAGTAAGATGCAGATGCAGGGGCCGGAGGATTACAATCCGTTCCAGCATGATGACTTCTTGTCGGGGCGCACCGCGATGGCGATTGTGCATTACGGAGACCTCGACCGTATCAACAATGCGATGAAGAACGGGCAAAATGTCAAGGGCTTTACTCCGTTCGACTGGGATGTCGTAACCCTGCCGATTCACCAGGAAGCGCCTGACGTAGGTGCGTATATTGGCATGGAGAGCGTGATGGGCGTCAATGCCAAGTCCGCAAATGCGGCCGAGGCCTGGAAGTATATTCAGTTCATCAATGGTGAGGACTGGGCCAAGCTGAAGGCAAGCAGTAATTATAATATTGTATCGCGCCAAAAGTATATTAAGAAAAAAGACGGTATGGACTATAACATGAAGGCCTTCACGACTCTGCTGCCTGCGCCGATGAGTGATGATAACAAGCTATACCGGACCAATCAAAACCTGTATCAGGTTAACAATATCGGAGCCCGGTTGTTCCAGGAAGCGGCGGATGGCAAGAAATCCGTACGTGATGCCTTGAAGCAGTGGGAAACCGAAGGCAATCAGATGCTTCAGAAGATCAAAGAGAACCCTAACGCACCGATGGATATGCCTATGGTGGGCCGAGCAGGCTAACCGCTTCATTCAGGACCAGCTATTCCAACACGTCTAGAGGAGGATTACAACAAAGATGAACATAAGACGCAAACGAATTCAGCGGGCCAGTCTCTGGCTCCTTGCCTCTACGATCGCGCTCGGCAGCGCCGTCCCCGCCTTTGCGGCGGACGGCACAGGAGGAGGGGCTTCGGCCTCTACCGTCTTGTCTACAGGCACTGCGCCTCCGATCGGCCAGGTCGCCGTTACGGCGACCAGTACGTTTGAACTCAAAAATCTGTATATGATGCCGGAGCAGGGCAACAAGACGGTTACCTTCACCCTGACCGTGAATAACAACGGAACCAGCGATCTGCAATTTATCGATTATTGGGTACGGCTGCGTACCAAATCGGGCAATCAGATTACCGTTAAGGTGCTTCCGCAGGACAAGGAGAAGAACCGGATAACGCCCAAGTCCAGTCAGGATATCGGATTCTATGCCACCGTCAATGAAACGACAGAATTGAATGATCTTATTTTCGACGTGATCAAGTGGGATTTTAGCCAAGCCAATTTTGAGCGGGTCATCGGTCAAATTCCGGTCCCGGATACGTACAGCATCGTAACGGGTGCCGGAAGCTCGCAGACGATTTCTATGAATAACAATCCGGTCAGCACAACCGTAGAGAAGGTCTACGTGGGTAAGAACGAGAAAAATTATACGCCGACGATCAAGCTGAAGATGAACAATACGGGCAGTAGGAGCGTAACGATTCCGACTTACCAATATTTGATTCGCACGGCCGAAGGATACATGTACCCGCTGAACGCCAAGGGTACCAAGGAGCTTATCATCAATCCCCAGACGACCAAGGATATTGAGCTTACCGGCTCGGTTCCAATATCGCTGAAGGTAGAGGATTGGCAGCTGGTCATTATCCAGAACGCACCGGAACTGAAGCTCAACTTGCCGGTTGCATTTTTTACCTTGCCGAAGGTATCGGATCCAGATAGCGTAGGAACGGGACAGAAACATGATTTCACAATCAAGGATGGCTCGTACACCGCTGAGCTGAATTCGATTCAGCGCACGCCTTGGGAGGATCAGGATATTCTGGCCGCCACGTTGACGCTAGGGAACAAGGGGGAGGAGTCACTTCCGCTTCCGGCTCTCACGGGTTACTTCATGCTGGATGATAACATCAAGGTGGAGGCCAAGCTAGTCCGGACGGATAAGGTGATTGGTCTAGCTTCAGGCGGCAGTCTTCAATATCAGTTTATCGCCAAGGTGCCTTACACGTATGACTTTGCCAAAGCCAAACTGGTGCTGCAGGAGAAAGCAGGCGGCAGCACCGGGACGGGGAAAGACGGGGGCTCCGGCGGCAGCGGGGATTCCGGTACGACGAACGAGGATCTGCTCGAGTTCGTTCACAGCTCTGAGTTGATGAGCATTCCGCTCAATAACGTCGGAGAAACCTATAAGGTCACGAGCGTAGGGCGCAGCACCGGGTACAAGGTGCGCAGTCTGACGACTTATTCGGGCGATACAGCGGATACAATTGCGGTGCAGCTGGAAGCAAACAATCTGGAGAAGCGCGCAGCTTCCGCACCAAAACTGGTTACTTACTTGAAGTCGGCAGACGGGACGGTGCTCCCTACCGCCAATCCGGAGATCAAGAATAAAATTATACCTGGTGGATCAACTGTGTTTTTCTTGACCGCCCAGGTTCCCAAAAGCTTCTCTAGGGAAGGGCTGCAGCTTCTGATCGGCGATGCGATTACGCAGGACAAGCTCAGCGTGGACAAGGAAGTGCCGGATGCTTATGTCAATGCCGCTTCGTTCTGGCTGCCGGCGGAGAATAACGAAGTCAAGACGAAGGCCCGAGATATCGAGGTTGGACCATACAAGTTTTCGATGAGCAAGATTCATACTCGTGGAGATCAATCGGGTATTCAATTGTATTTCGATTATGAACTGACGAAGAATATGCTCAGCGAAACTAGTCTGGAAGGCCGCAAGCTGACGCTTTCAATTGAAGACCGCGAAGATAAGGCGAAGTTCTCTTGGGATATGGATTTGGCGAAATTCGAGGAACAAAGTACGGGGAATGGGACCGACCCGTCCCAGAATACCGAGGGTCAGATCAAGCTAGGTAAGAAAGAGAAGTTCAAACTAACCAAGAATAATAGCGAATTTATCTATCTGGTCAGCTACTTGAAGGATTATGATCTGAAGGTATATGAAACCTTCAACGGCCAGAAAAAGCTGCTGGCCTCCCAAAAAATCACCTGGTTTGAAACCACGGACTAATTCATTTTGACAATTAAATGAGTTTAGCATGAAACCGTTCCGGCCTTGGATACGTAAAAACCAGGCAGGGGCGGTTTCTTGTTTTCAATCTTATTTTCAGAATTTATTTGACAAAACCTGGTCCCGGGCATTACGTTATTATCGTTAACAACTTTCTTAACGATCTAAATCTACATAATTGAGGAGACAAGATGAACCCTACACCGCATTCGTTTACGGAGCTGAAACGCACGGTCAGCCTAGGAATGTCCCAATCCTTCGAATCGGAAGGCTTCAGCCCCTTGGTCGGGAAAATTTTCGGTGTGCTGTTGTTCGCTTCGGAGCCTGTGAGTTTGCAGTCGTTGGCTGAACAGCTCGGGGTTAGCAAGGCAGCCGTTAGCGTTCAGGTTCGAACCTTGGAGCGCAACTCCATGTGTCAGAAGCTGACGGCAAGCAGCGACCGCAAAGACTATTACTACATCGCTGACGATGTGAACGCGGCTGCCCTGCGCTCTACGAAGCAGAAGATGCAGGATATGACCCAGCAGGTTCAATCCACACTGGCATCCATTCAAGATTTGTCAGATATTTCGGTTGACGAGCTTGATTCCTATAACGCAGCCAAACGGAGGTTTGCTGAGTCTGTGGCGATGTACCGGCTGATTACATCCAAGCTGGAGGGGCTGGAGGAGGAATGGCTGCAGGTACGCCGGGAGCTGTATGAAGAGTTGGATGGCAATTCCGCAACCTGATGCGGCATATCTTTCAAAGTTTTTTACATAAGCTTGAAGGGTTTGGTAAAAAAGCCGCGTCTAAGTTGTCAGCAATTCTAATGGAGGAGTAGAGAGATGAATCAACTAACAAATTTTTCCATGAAGAACATCACGGCAGTTATCATTATTGTTCTTCTCTTGTTCGGCGCCGGGACCTATGCCTCGACGACGCTGAAGGTCGAGAGCATGCCGGACATTTCATTCCCTGTAGTCCTCATCAATACCCAGTATACGGCACCTCCGAAGGACGTGCTAGATGGAGTCACTGAGCCTCTGGAGAAGGCTGTAGGCAATCTGGAGGGGCTTAAGAAGATGACCTCCAGCTCCAGTGACAACTTCTCACAAATCGTTCTGGAGCTGGAGCAATCGGTGAAAACCGACGACGCCAAACGCGATGTGGAAAGTTTGATTTCCAACGTAAAACTGCCGCAAGGGTCAGAAAAGCCTAAAGTAACGACCTTCGGTTTTGCCTCCCAGCCGGTTTACTACCTGTCGTTATACGCACAGAACGGCATGGGTCAGCAGGAGCTCGACAAGCTGTACAAGGATGTGATCGAGCCAGGCTTTGCTACGATCAAAGGCATCGACCATATTGATTCGATCGGCAATCAGGAATCGGTGCTGACGATGAAGCTCAACGGCAATGCGATCAATAACTACGGCTTGACGCCATATCAGGTATCGCAGAGCATCAAGACTGCACTTGCCACAAGTCCTGCGGGAACGGTTGACTTCAATGGCAATGAGCAGATGGTCCGGGTCAAGAGCGATCTGAATACCATCTATAATCTGGATAATATGAAAATCAGCACACATTCGGGGTCGACTGTGCTGCTCAAGGATATCGCAAAGGTCGAAGCGATTACAGAATCAACCTTCATCTCCCGGTTGAACGGCCAACCGGCCATCGGCGTGCGACTGTATAAGACTAAGAATGCCAATGCGGTCGAGTTCGGCAACGAAGCTGACAAGATGATGGAAGCTTGGAAGCAGCAGTACCCGAATATCAAATTTCAGGCCATTTATAACAGTGCTAATGATATTAAAGAATCCATCAACGGGATGCTGAAGGAAGGCGCACTGGGAGCATTGCTGGCATCCATCATGATCTTGCTCTTCTTAAGAAATGTTCGGATGACGATCATCGTTTTGGTCTCAATTCCGTTATCTATGCTCATTACCTTGATGATTATGGCTCCACTCGGCATTTCACTTAATATTATGACGCTCGGCGGGATGGCTATCGCGATCGGCCGGGTTGTCGACGATAGTATCGTCGTTATCGAAAATATTTACAGTCAGCTTCAAAAGGCCCAAGAGCGCAACGAGTCGGTGATCAAACTAGCTACCGCACAGGTAGCCTCGGCTATTACGTCCTCGACGATTACGACAGTCGGCGTATTTGCTCCGATCGCATTCGTCAGCGGCGTTCTCGGTGAAGTGTTCCGTCCATTCGCGATCACGCTCAGCGTCGCGCTCTTGTCCTCGCTGATCGTGGCCGTAACGGTGATTCCGATGCTGGCTAAGCTGCTCGTACTTGGCAGCAAAAACATCAAAGCACATGATGAGGCTGCGGTCGGCAAAGTATCCAAAGGATATAAGAAGGCGCTGGTCTGGTCTCTGAACCACCGGATCACGACGGTTTTAATCTCCTTGCTGATTCTCGTGATTTCCATTGCTGGCACGGTGCCTTTCCTCGCCCAAAGTTTTATGCCGGAAAGCGATTCGGATAAAATGATGACTTTCTCGATCAAAATGCCCCGGGAAACGACCATTGAGTCCATGAATGAAAAGGTCAAAGAAATTGAAGCCATCATGTTTGCCTCCAAAGATCCGGCTGGACAGCCTACATTTGATTATGTAGAATCTTCGATCGGTTACCATGGAAGCAACGACCGTGTTCCTTATCGTTCCTCGTTCTTCGCTGTTGCTTCGGCTGCTTCGAATGCGAAGGCTGTTGCACAGGAGTTTAAGAAGAAGATCGCGGATGTGCTGCCTGCCGGTTCCGAAACCGAGGGGTCCGTCCTTAGCATGGATGGGGGCGGCAGCGGCGGCGCTGACTTCAACTATATGCTGAAGGGCGACGACTTGTTGTACTTACAACAAGCTGCCAAGCTAGTCAAGGATAAGATGAAAGAATTTCCTGAGCTTCTCGATGTGAAGGACAGCTTGAGCGAATCCAAGATGGAAGTCGAGATCAGTGTCGATCAGAACAAAGCCAGGCTGCTCGGCCTATCTTCCGCTCAAATTATGGAAGGCGTCGCGATCTGGCTGGCTGAGGAAAAGATTGGTGACTTGAAGTTCGACAATACCAAGTTTAAGACGAAGGTATTGGTTGATCCGAGCTTTAAAAATTCCGTGGATAAAATCGGACGCTTCACAATCACGACACCAACGGGCTCCAAGGTTGCGCTGAATGAAGTAGCCAAGGTTAATCAGATCGAAGCGCCTGCTACGATCACAAGGGATCAAAAGGTTCAGTATGTAAGTGTTAGTGCGAAGATCGATTCCAAGGATAAGACCGGGGTTAGCTTTAAGGTGATGCAGGAACTGACTAAGCTCGAGCTTCCTTCCGGCGTACGAGCGGAAGTTAAAGGCGTAACGGACGATATTCAGGAAAGCTTCCAGCAGATGTTCGTTGCGATGCTGGCTTCCATCTTCATCGTTTATCTGATCATGGTGCTTGCCTTCGGCAACGGCAGCGCGCCGTTCGCGATCCTGTTCTCGCTTCCGCTCGCTGCCATTGGCGGTCTGATTGCCTTGCTGATTACAGGGGAATCGATTAACGTTACGTCTCTCATCGGCTTCCTGATGCTGATTGGCGTCGTCGTAACCAATGCCATCGTTCTGATCGACCGGGTGCAGCAGCTTCGCGAGGAGGGGCATTCGGTTCGCGAGGCGTTACTTGAGGCAGGGATGACACGTCTTCGCCCGATTATTATGACGGCCGGAGCCACGATCATCGCCCTGATGCCTCTGGCACTCGGTTTCTCCAAGGGAGCGATTATCTCCAAGGGGCTTGCGGTTGTTGTTATTGGCGGTCTGACGACTTCCACTCTGTTGACACTCGTTGTCGTTCCGGTTATTTATGACCTCATTGAAGGAATCAAACGCCGTTTCTCGCGCAGATTCCGTAAAAATAAAGCGGCCGTCGATGCGAACGTCACATCCGCTACCCATTAATCCTATAAGCACAGATAGGCAGATACAGATATAGGGAAAAGGAGACTCGATCCATGAATCCGACTAAGAGAAACAGATTGAACCCCAGCGCCAAGGTGGTAAGCGCCGTCGTCATCAGCACGGCGCTGCTGGCAGGCTGCTCAGCGCAGCCTGCAGCCCAGCCAGCCCCTGCGGCCGAATCGCAAGTGAAAACGATCAAGGTGGCTCCTGTGGAGAAGAAAAAAATCGGCGAGCCTCTGGAGCAGGTGGCGGACGTGTCCGCCTCCGTGCAGATGGATGTCGTCTCCAAGGTCAACGGCGATGTGCTTCAACTTCTGAAGAAGCGGGGCGATTACGTCGAGAAGGACGAGGTGCTGTTCCGCATCGATCCGACGGACCTGCAGATCCAGAAGGAGAAGGCTCAGATTGCCGTCAGTGGCACCCAGCAGCAGATGGAGAAGGCGCGCAAGGATCTGGCGGACGGCAAGCAGGATGCCAAGGACGGCATCGCCAAGCTGGAGGCAGCGCTGAATGATGCGGACAAAAACTACAGCAAGCTGCGCAACGACTACGATCTCGGTCTGGTGACCAAGATTCAGCTCGAGCAAACCGAGACGCAGGTAAGCAACTTGAAGCGGGATCTGGAAGCCGCCAAGCGCAAGCTGCAGACGCTGGAGAATACGAACTCTCTCTCCCAACTGGAGCAAGGACTACAGACAGCGAACGTGTCGCTGCGCGAGCTGGACCGCAGCTTGAACAACACGGAGGTCAAGGCAACGGTCAGCGGCGTGCTGACTGACCTGCCGGTCGAGGTCGGCATGACCTTGAATCCGGGCAGCCATGCGGCAACGATTCAACGGCTCGATCCGGTTAAGATTAAGGCGGAGCTGACAGAGGAAGCCGCTGCACTGATCCGCGGCAAGCAGGAGCTGAACTTTTACGTGCCGGGTGTGACGGATCGGATCAAGGCGAAGGTCAGCTACCTGGCCGATGTTCTGGGTGCTCAGTCCAAGTCCTATGCACTGGAGCTGGAGGTGCCGAACGCGGACCGCAAGCTGAAGCCGGGGACGAAGGCGCAGATCCTGCTTACCGAAGAGCAGGACCAGGTCGTCGTGACGGTGCCGTCGCTTAGCGTCGTTCGCGAGGGCGGCGACACATATGTGTTTGTGCTGACTGGCGGCGATACGGCGGAGAAACGCAAGGTCCAGCTCGGACGCTTGAACGAAACGATTCAAGAAGTGCTCTCCGGGGTTAAAGAAGGCGAGCAGCTCATCATATCGGGTCAAAACCAACTCAAAGACAAAGAAAAAGTACAGCTCGCGAAGTAAGCGCAGGGCGACTTGACAGGAGGAAAACAAGTGAACCGCAAACTGAAAGTAACCACAGCATCCATTGCCATCTCCGTCTCTCTTCTCGGCGCAGGGTTGTCCGCCTACGCGGCGGACGCTCCGGCCGAAGCATCGGTACCGGAGGTCGCCGCACCTGCGGTTATCTCCTATAAATTAACCGACCTGCTGGATGTGGAAATCAAGGGAGCACTCAATGAACGCGTGGACGGAGGCACCCGCCTCGGCGTCATCGTCCGGATGACGAATCATGCGGCAGGGATTACGCGAGTGCCCGATTATGAAGTGCGTGTGCAGACGAAGGAAGGCGTGGAATACACGCTGAAGCCGAGCGCGGCCAATGCGAGGTCCCTGCAGCCCAAGGCGACGACCGAGCTGAGCTATCTGGCCGTCATAGATCGTACCGATGAGGTATCGCTCGCTCAGGTCAACTGGACTGACGTCGACTACTACGTATATCCCAAGAAAGAGACGCCAATCATCAGCGTACCTATCCAGGGAGACGCCTGGAAGGGCAGCGATACGGCGATCACGGATCCGACCGCGGTCAAGAAATGGTCCGAGTCATTCAAAATCCCGGGGATCATCTCCCCGGTTCAATATACGCCAGTGGCGATCAATAAGGAATCGACGGAGAAAGGAACCGTGTACGTCGTGCAATTGCTCGCGTACAACCCGACGGATAAGCGCGAGACTTTGCCGGCGTTCGGTATCGACGGCAAGGGAGGCGGCAAGGTATTTACCGGAGCCCGTGTGGAGAAGGACGCGATCGTACTGGAGCCAAAGGCCGAGAAATATGTCCATTACGCAATCCCAACGGATCAAGATACGGTCCTGCAGAGTCTGAACGTGCTGACGCCGGAGTCGTTCGCGGAGGCAGGAGCAGCGGGCGTTACGGTGACCACCTTCAAGGTAGGCCGCTTGAACCTATTGCTTCCTGGTGAAGGACCGGGTACGAGCTTCGCTGCTTACACCTTGGGTCATTCTATTGTTTTCGACGAACGAAGCAAGCTGATCAACCCCGATCTGGCGGTGTCGGTCGTCGAGTACACCCTGCATGAGAACAAGGAAGATGGGAACAGGAACGTAACTGCGAAGTTCAAGCTGACGAACAAGTCGGCGAAGCCTCTGGCCGTGCCTGTGTTCCAGGCTGACCTGGTGAGCCGGGATGGCTACGAGTATGCAGGCAGCCGTCAGGCGACCCAGACGGCTGCGGTGCTGCCAAGCTCCTCGCTCACCATCAGCTACTCGTTCACGCTGCCGGTTTCCGAGAAGGGCGACGGATTAGTACTGAAGGTACAGGATGCCGTAACAGCGGCTCCGTACAAAACGACAATCGCCGCGATCTCGACAAACCTGCAAGAAGCGAAGAAGGACGAATGGAGCCTGTATCCGTTCCAGGTGAAGGTCAAGAACTGGAACTTGACCTCCGATTTTGGAATGAACACGCAATACCAATATGTATACCGGCTGAAGCTGGACCTGAATATTACCCGCGACGAGCAGGTGCAGCTCGATGCCTCCTTCCCGACGCTGCTGGTGGAGCTGTATGATTCGCATGACCGGCTCGTAGGCCGCGGCAATGCAAGCCTGTACGGAGCGAACCGGCTGGTGAATGGGGACAATACGATCTCGCTGAGCGGTGCATCCGACAGCCTGGATGTGCGTCATAAAGTCAAGATCTATGAGAGCTTCCAGACACCAACGGGCGAAGGCAAGCGTCTGCTGACTCAATTTAATCAATAAGGAAACAGGCTATCATTCATCTTTATACAAGCTGCATGAGCATATGAAATAAGCCGCCTTGAAGGGCGGCTTTGCTGTAACTGCAGCAGTCTGCAGTGATGTCCAATGTGGATCGCCTATGCGGAACTTCGGCCGGATTGGAGCCAATCTTTCATTTTATCCAGCAGCCAAGTCATCCAGGGGGCATTCTGCTGCTGGGGGATGGGCATTAATGTCGGGGATTGCGAACCGTCGGTAGGCTCGGTTTCATACCTTGTCAGCATATCGCTTAGCGGAAGGGACACGGCTGTTTTTCGCCCGATAGGAGCCGACTGGTCCGTATAGACGCCATGAACGCCCATATCCCGCAGGCGTTCCCATTCTTTGGGCTCGTTCACTGTATGCGTATAGACCACTGCGCCTGCTGCCTTCAGACTGCTGATCCATCCTGCCTCAGCTCTTTCGAACGGCATTGCCAGCGCTTGAACACCCAGTGTGCGCACCTCCTTCAAGACCTCATCATGACTGAGCGAGGACAAGTACAGGGAGAATAGAAAGGATGGAAATGGATAGATCGATCTCACCTGCCGGATCATCTCCGGTGTATACAGCTCCGGGACGATTCGGTTCAGCAGGTCTGGGTCTACGGACTTGGCGGCGTTGACCAGCAATCTGAATTGCTTCTCAACAAGCCGTGAATCGGTTTCCTTGGTATCCGTAATGAGATAGGCCTCCGGGTAGTCTTTAAGCAAGCTGAGCAGCTCCGAGACATCCATCGGATGGTACCGATTCAGGATCAGTCTTGCTTTGAATTGCTCCAATGACATCGGTGAATCGATCATTTTCTCGGAAGCAAGGGGCTGACGAAGCTTTTTCGTCAAATAGTCGGACCAATCATGCCGGGCGACCAGCTGGTCATCGGTGGTCAGGATCAGATCGGCTTCGAAAACGCGAAATCCTCTTTCATAATTAGTTATAAAGGCTTCGCGCGAATTGGAGATATCCACGCCGTCGATTTGGCCCATGCCATGGGCGATGTACCTATACCGGGTCCAAGAATCTTGCGCATGTGCAGGTACGGATGATAATCCAAGCAGTAAGCTGAGCGCAAGGGAGACAAGTCCCCATGTCTTCATAACTGACCTATAGCGTAACATCCGGTTCACTCCTTCTTGCTTGATCATATATGTTTAAACAGGCTGAGGAAAAATGTAACAGCTCGCTGTCAAAATGGGCGGAGCTCCACAAGTTGCATGTCGTCATACCGCATCACAACCGTACAAGCGGTCTCATAGAATGGTATAATAGAAGCACTTCTCTCAAAGGGGCGATACGTATGACTCGACAAGTCCACAGCCAGGAAATCAGAGCTGCCGTTTATCAGAAACTTCAAGAACGTGGCGTCACCATAGAGGATGTAGCCTTGATTGTCAGAGAGATGCAAAGTCCGTATCATCCCGATCTGACCTTGGAGGACTGTATGAATGCCGTTCATGCGGTACTGCAGAAGCGGGAGCTTCAGCATGCGATCTTAGTCGGGATAGAGCTGGATGTGCTTGCCGAGAAAGGCATGCTCTCTGAGCCTATTCAATCGATCATAGCTTCGGATGAAGGATTATTCGGATGCGACGAGACGCTTGCACTCGGCTCTGTGTTTGGATACGGTAGCATCGCGGTGACGACTTTTGGTCATCTGGATAAGCAGAAGATTGGAATTATCCGCAAGCTTGATACAAAAACAGGCGATGGTGTCCATACGTTTCTGGACGATCTGGTAGCCAGCATCGCCGCTTCGGCCTCAAGCCGGATCGCCCATCATCAGCGGGATCAGCAGGAACGGGATAGCGTAGTGCCCTTCTCGCCAGTTCAGGATATTCCTGAGGAAAACGCAGGCTGACAGGACAGGCAGAAGAAGCGAGCCCTCTTATTTCCTTCATCTCCCTTACTATTCGGAAGCTCCCTTTGAAATAAGGGGGCTTCTTTCTGGTTACACTACGCCTGTGACTTTATGATCAGATTTTACAGCGGGGTGTGAACATGGTGAAATGGATCTATTGGGTGAAGCTGTATGAGAGCAAATTTCAGGCAGGCTGCCTAGCCAAGCGGATGGAAGAAGACTGGTGGATCTATGGCTACGAATGCCCTGCGGAGGTCGAAGTTTTTCGGTCGACGAAAGGAAGGTTCGGTGTCCGGTACATTGTGTAAAATATTTCTTGACTATGGGGCCTGGGTTGGTGTATATTTATTTTTGTCGCTGTCCGAGGACAGCATTTATAATGACGCGGGGTGGAGCAGCCCGGTAGCTCGTCGGGCTCATAACCCGAAGGCCGCAGGTTCAAATCCTGCCCCCGCAATAAGTTTGTCAGGGCCCTTAGCTCAGTTGGTTAGAGCGGTCGGCTCATAACCGATTGGTCGGGGGTTCGAGTCCCTCAGGGCCCATAGTCAAGAAGAACCCCCTCGCTCTAAGCGAGGGGGTTTTTTATTGCTGGGGTTAGCTAATGGTTGCTTTTAAATCGAAGGATGGAATAAAAGTGCTAAGGCATGAGGGGATCTTAAAGGTTCCGTACTGCAGAAAACGGTTATGTAGAGGGTTGATGAATGCGCGCTGCGTTGGTTTGAAGGCCGCGGCCGTCAAGGTTAATCGAAGGGACATCAGCACGTCAGAACAATCCGAGGTACTCACTACATATCGGCAGGAACTGCATGATGGATAAGCCAGAGGCTTTAAGCAAGACTGTCTTTCCCCGACAGAGTCTTCTGTGGGAGCCCGGGGAAATCAGCTTTTCCTTCGTACGGACATGCCTGAAGAGCCTGGGGCTGGCGAACGGAAGGGTCTGTTCTGATAGCTTCTGCTTCTTGCTGCCAGCGGACGTTGGGTGGTCTCTCTCTTACGATTTAGATAGGTATTATGTACTGAGGCTGAGGCTGGATCAACCTTCGTCGATTCTAAGACTAGATGATCTGCTTTCCACCGGTTAAACGACTCTTCCGAGATACCCAATTGAAGGATGATGTTTTCACCATGAATCGTCTGCTTCATTTTGGTGCCTCCTGACTTTTGAAATTTTTCACAACTTAAAACAAATGCCACCTTTCCCGAAGAAAGGTGGCCCGGTTGCACTACTAGCTCCCTCGAATCCAAGTGCCCAGATACAGATTCGAGTTCATTGCTCTACCTGTTCCTATCATAACAAATTGCACGGGGAAATTCTGTTTATTTTCACACGAAGTTACTATTTCCTTACAATTAGGAACAAAATGCTGTTCAAATGATGGATCCGTCATTTTTTATTCCTCAAGCCGTATAAACCCGATCCCAGAGGGCTATGCTATCCATCGGGGCTTGTCGTTCGACCCGGCCTGATTAAGTCCTTCCCATAGCGGGTAAAAGAAGAAATCACACGCATGTGGAGGAACGCGCATGAATCACTTTTCCAATTTCGATGAAGCCTTTAATTATTTAAAAGCGATGCAAGCCGGGCGGGAGGAAGGACCCACCGGCTCTTCTCTAGGCAGGAATAGAGGCGGCGGAGAGGAATGGGATCGCTCCAGGGACAAGCTCAAACGGAATATACGAGCCTCTAATCGTCCTGGTTCTATTGGGGAGCAGCAGCTTCAGTAACATTCAGGATAGCGAGATGCGATTGTATGCTTTCCTGTGGAGATAGCAAGAAACCCGCCTGCGGCAACAGACGGGTACATGTCATCTTTACAGCTGGTTTAGACTCAGCTTACTGTTGTGACTAAATCAAGGACTAGCGGTTGCTTGAATATTGGCCGGACAATTGCTGCTCGGCAATTTGGACCAATCTGCGGGTAATGTGGCCGCCGATTGCGCCTGTATCGCGAGTTGCTACGTATCCGTAATACCCGTCCTGCGGGATTTGAATACCAAGCTCTTGTGCAACTTCGTACTTCAGTTGGGCTAATGCTGATGCAGCTTGTTGAACGACCAGTTGATTGTTGGAACGACCTTGACCTGTAGCCATACCTGAAATCCCTCCTGGATTTATCTTCATTGACTTGTATCCGCCAATGTAGGGATATGTTCCCCGTCAGGAAGGGTTATTATGCAAAAGTTTTCAAGCTTTTCAGGGATTACGAACAAGTTTGTTCTGTTTGCCGTCTTCAATTGCAAGTCTTGCTTTCTCATGAATAAGCAGGATATAATAAGCCCAAGTCGGCTAGGATGACTAATGAATGTGCCGGGATGGCGGAATAGGCAGACGCAACAGACTTAAAATCTGTCGGGAGTTTCTCCCGTACCGGTTCGAGTCCGGTTCTCGGCATTATAGCTGTTGCAAGAAAGGAAATCGTATGCTCTCGTGGAGACGGGACGCATGCGATTTTTTTTATTTGAAGAAGCAGGGGCGGGGATGTTAGTGGAATTTTCAAGATTTTCCCCGCCTATCGGCATGTCCGCCGGGATGATTTCTAGAATGCGGTCATATACTTAACCACAAGACAGGGAAGGAGAGAATCAGAATGCCTTCGATTATTCTGGCTCCGATCAAAGTTACAGGCAATGATGGAGAATTGGTATTCGGCGATGTTTTGCAGGTCACACCGAAAAGCACGTCGAAGACGGCATCGGGAGCCGGGGGCGGCAACACCGGTGATTTCAGCGCAACCTTCACGCTGCTCAGCTTTACGAATACGATTGATCCGGATATCTTCGACAGCAACAATGCGGGCAATAATTAGTTGTTCTTAGGCGCTATAGGAAAAAGCACACGCTCCGTGTCACGGCGATCCGGAGGACGTGTGCTTTTTGCTTGCGCCTAATGTGCGGATTAGAATCGGACATCAATCTCGTAGAAGGGATGCTCTGACGATTGCTTGCGCATATGGAGCTGGAGAATGCCATTGCGGTAGACGGCTTTGCAGCTGCTCGCATTGACCAGACTCGGGAGACGGACCATCTGGCTTTTGTCTTGAGGCAGACCTTCCAGGCGCAGGGTACTTACATTGAGCAGCACCCTGATTTTACGCGCTTGGGCTTTATCGGGAATGTGGACCTTGACGATGATGTTTCGATGCGTGTCGAAAACCTCCGTATGAAAATGATGCTTGAGTCCTTGAGTCTGGGCTTGCGGCATCGCCTGCTTCATCACATCCTTGATGTAGCCGTCGACCCAGGATAAATCACCGGGAATCTCCGAAGCTGGGGGGAAGGGCATTTTTCCTCCAAAAAATTGCTCGAACTGCTTCCAGTTCATATCGAAATAGGGGTTGGAATTGGAGGGTTGGGATGGGTTGGGCCCGCTCATAAGCAATCACTCCTTTGGTGCCATTATATGATGCCGGCAGGAAGCGCATGATTGAAATTGGCCGGAAATACATACTTTGCCCTCGCACGTCATATATTGAAACAAATCCATGCGAAACAGGTGTTGCCTCATGCCGGCTATCGTGGGCGCCATCAAGATCAACAACGTCAGCGCGGGCTCCATCGTGCATATTGGAGATTCCGTCCAGCTCGCCCCGCAGTCCGTAGCCAAAACCTTCGCGGGAGCGGGGTCCTTCAACACAGGCGACAACCTGCGTGTCTATAATTATGTCAGTACGACCAATACGTATGATAATGATGTGCTGGATTCGAATATCGCCCTTACGAACTAAGGCAGGTGGTAGGCATTGGCGAATTGGACGGTTCATCAAAGCATCGTGATTCATCAGATGAAAATTGGCGCCGTGAACAACTCTTCCGTCCTTCAGATCGGTACGGCCGGGGCCATCCGATCCTTATCCAATTTATACAACACAGGGGGATTTACAGGGCCTGCTCCTGAGCTGGGTATGGCAGGAGCTGCGGAAGAGCAATCGCCATTGCCGTTGGTGCCGCTTCCGGTCCCGTCCCGTTAAATGTAAAACGGAGGAATAAGCCATGGGCCTGAATTCGAATTTCGAGACCTATTTCCAGCAGCTCCATTCTTATCTGAAATGGCAAACGGATCGGATTCGGTATCTGGAAAGCAGGCTTGACCGGATGGAAAAGGAGCTGGAGCAGGTTAAAAATCAGGATCGGATTCATATCGATAAAATCGAATATAATTTCGACCAGCTAAAGGTAGAGACTTTGGAAGGCACGCTGAATGTCGGCATGTCCCCGGCTGGACTGGGTGGACAAAGCATCGATGACCTAGCGGTGGGCGGCAAGACGATCACGACCAATACGTCCAGATCGGAAGCCTTCGAGCGAATTCAGAAGCAGGTGAACAGTTATCTGGATCAGCAGCTGCCGGGAGAGCTAACTCAGCTCCAAGAGCAATACCAGCTGAAGAAGGAAGAGGGACTCGTTCAGAAAATAGCCCTTGATTTGCAGGGGCAGACCGGGCAGCGTATCGAGTATTATATGGAGACCGTCGCCGGCCCGGCCCCGCGCTCCATCACCCCGGAGCAGGAACGAGTCGTTGCGGATGATGTGATCAACGATATCCGGGCGGGTCTTGACCAATATGTATTAAAGCTTCAGCAACAAGGAGGAGGATCGGATGCGGCAGGACAATCCGGAGGAGATTTATCTGCAGGTGGAAAATAAAGTGCTTAGTGTCGGAGATATCAATCTGGACGGCGTGGCGAGTGCCTCGTTGTTTCTCATCGGGGATGCAGATACGATCATGCTGTCGTCGGTCTTCGACACACCGCCGGAGTCGCTCATTATCGGACCGGCTAAAATCATCGCCTCGGGAGAGGCCTAGATGACGGCGGATCGGGAGCGAACAAGCCGCGTCCAGTACATGAAGGTGTACAGCGTAGGCTATGCTTCGGCCTTATTCATCGGCGATTTATACGAATTCATCCCAGAAGCGCTGGTGCTTGCCATCCAGCGCGAAATCAGTCGGTTTTCCGGTTCGGAAGGGGAGCTGGAGGCTTATCCCTTGTTCTCCGTCCCCCTCCCTCAACCGCTGCCGTTCCCGCTAACACGATTGGAGGTTGTCAACACGATTCCGGAGATCAGGGTAGGCACCATACGGGTATTGGCGGTCTCTACCTCTTGTTCGCTCCATGTAGGCCGACTGCATCATACGAAAGCACAGTCCCGGGTGAAAAATATCCGGGAGAAGCAGACCGCATCGATCATCAAGCCCTAGAACGAAGCCATCCGGGCACGGAATTGGCTTCTTTTTAATGCGGGCTTGCAGCTTCTGGACGTGATATAATACGGGGAAGGGCGACCGTATGCGCTTCGCCAAGGAAGCATGGAGACGGAGATCAGCAAATAAGGGAGTGAAGAGGTTGGCACGCACTAGATTGGAGCATGTCGGAGTGATGGTCCGGGATATGGACGCTTCGATTCGATTTTATGAAGAAATCGTCGGGTTGACCTGCAAGGGGCTTCTAGACCATACGAATGGAGTCATCAAGCTGGCTTTCCTGGGCTTTGGCGAGCAGGGAGAGACAGAGCTGGAGCTCGTCCAAGGGTATAACGATAGCTTGCCCGCTGGAGGGCAAGGTTCACCATATCGCTTTCACCGTAGATGATATCGAGGAGGAATTCGAGAGAATCCGGGGGCTAGGACATGTCCGTCTCATCGATCAGGAGATTACGACACTGCCCAACGGATCGCGCTATTTCTTTTTCCATGGACCGGATGGAGAATGGATCGAGTTCTTCCAATCTACCAGGTAGGTGCACCGATGCCTACAAGTGGAAAGAGGGATCAGCCTCAGCCGGCCAGGATCAATTGCCTCGGCTGCAAGCATTTTTTTGTAACCTGGGATCCCAGCTTTCCTAGAGGCTGCCGCTCCTACGGAGTCAAAACAAGCGAGATGCCTTCAGTCCTGGTACAGCGGTCATCCGGCCAGCCGTGCTTAGCCTTTGAGAAGAAGTAAGGGGCAGCTATTCAGAGGTCTGGAAGCCTCTCAGAGCGAAAGGGGGGAGCATGCATGCTGTTCAGCAAGCAGCAGAAGAAGTTGATGCTTGAAGTCCTGTTGAAGGAAAAACGGCGAATTTTCTCCAGGCATAAGGGAGAGCTGCTCGATAAAACGATCGCAGATCTGTCGCAGATGGTGCGCAACGAAGAAATCAATACGGCAGAGCTGAAGGATAATGTCATCGACTGGAGCTCCCATAAGAAGCGCTGAAGGTTCATCCGAGCTAAGGGCATCCCATGGCGGGATGCCTTTTCCGGCGCGGTAGTTCCATATAGAGGGAGGCATGCTGTTATGAATAAGCCGGCACGCAGGGGCAGAGGCGTAACCTCTGTATGGCGTACTGGTCGGGGAAAAGCCTTGGGCGTGGCAACGGCTGGGGTCGGGCTATGGGTCTGGGATGCTCTGAAGGGGCTGTCATACGCCTGTGCGTGCGAAGGAGAGGAGCCCCTCATGGGATGGCAAGGTTGGCTGTCCTTGGGTTTCGTCGTAGCTGTCGGTCTGGGGATGCTTGTCTTCTCTGTGATGCTCGCGTTCAGGGTTTGGATGAGCAAAAGGAAATAAATCGCTAACCGCGAGGCAAAAACCTGCGGGGTAGCGGGTGTCTAGCAAGACATGGAAGCCTGTCTTGAATATAAGCAGATTTTCCCGGCTATTCATAGGGTGAAGCAGCTTGCATGCGATGCAGTAGAACATGACAACGTCTCCTTTGCGGCTTGCATTCAACTACTATCACAATATGTATGATTTCGTGGGATTATGTCAGCTTGACGTATTCTTACATCGAAAGGAAGATGATTCATGATGTCGGATAAGATCGAGACATACAAGGAAAGCTGGAGGCACGTAGAGGCCACTCTACCGGATGCAGCTGTGCAGGCATTGGTTACAGAGCTGCTGGAGGAGATGGAGCGCCTGGCGGGCGAGAATAAGCGTCTGAAGACGGCTCTGCTCAAAGCAACCACGGCACAGAAGCCGGCGATGTCGACCAAGCTAAGCGAAGCGCTAAGAGAGTAGGGAAGGCCGGTTAGAGGCATACAGATTGTCCTGACTTGTCACACAAATGTAATCTTTTCGCCAACGGGAAATGACATTATCTGCAGCCCGCCCATGCTATGATAAGGACACGCTTAGGAAAACTAAGTGAACCTAGGGAGGGATCTACATGGGAGAAGAAGAAAACGTAGTACTGTCTGGCGAAGAGAATGCTGAGGAAGTAGTCGCAGAAGAAGCTGAGGAGTCGGCTTCCGACGAAGTGGAATCGGTTACAGAAGAAGTAGCAAGCGAAGAGGAAGCGGCGGAGCAGGAAGTGGCAGCCAGTGAAGAAGAGTCGGAAGAGGAAGCTTCCGAGTCCGAAGAGACAGAATAGCAGATCCCCAATCCCTTCTCCTTCAACATTTCAATAACGAGACACAAGACCTGCTCATGAAAATGGGCAGGTCTTTTTTCTGGCTATGTATCCAAGGCTCGGGAGCTTGGAACGGAGTCCGGCGGCGAAATCAGCCCGCGTTGCGTGATTTCTTCCCACAAGGTCATCAGGAATTCTTTGTCGAGCCCGTAATGGAGTGCCTCTATGTAGATTTGCATTAACAGGTCGTCATTTAATTTTTTCAACATCCATCACTTCCGTCTCTCCATATGTTCCTTTCATTCTACGACGAAAATGTTAAGACTTTTCACCTATACATGTTAAAAATTTATGAGCTTCTGAAGTGGGATCAAATGCTCTCCGCTTCACTCTCTCTCATACGTCTAAGGCTTGTTTCGGCTGAATATACTGAGATCAAGTGTTTGGATGCTGACTGAGGGGGGAAGAGGTATGAAACGTAAGACGGCAGCATGGCTCGGAGCAGGGTTGTTCGGGGGGCTTATGCTTTCCATCGCAGGTGTTCTGTATGCCCAGTTGAATAACCTGTTGTTTCCCGGTCTGGCTCTGGTGGGGGGCATGTTTGTGCTATGCATGGGCCTGCTCTGGCTATCAGAAAAGGAAGATACTGCAGAAGCTGAGGAAGGCAGCCTTGCCAAAAAGCGTCAGCGTGCAAGGAGTTAAGCGTTAAGCAGGCCGGAGGAAAGGCTTCACCTGAATATCCAGCCCAGACGAGGGCATGAAGCGTTTCGGCAGAAGGCCTGCCGGAAAGAAGATGAGAAGCCTTCTTCCAGTCTCGTCAGGGCTGGCACGGACTCTCTTATACAGGGTCGTACTTCTGGCAGAAAGAAGATCAGCTTGAAGCGGGGGTCAGGGAGAACCGTACCCGAAGACTAAGGGATAATCTGAACGGTCGTATAGGATAGCATATAGGAATCGTAGGTAATGAACTTGTCGTAGGTGACCCCATTCACGATGAATAATCCATCTTCGGTCACCTTAATGCTGGAATAGCTAACCCAGTCGGGATATCCCTCGTACACTTGATCGACTGTTTTCAAGTAGAGCGTCTGGGTCCGGAATGGGCCGGGGTTGGGTTCTCCGCTTCTAACCGCTACGGGAACAGCACTGAATTCGGTACCTTCAATCGTAACTTCATAAACCGAACCGTATTCATTTTCATATGAGAACGACGTGCTTGTGTAGGAACTTAGATCGGGAAAGGAATAATAAATGGCTTTGTCGATGTGGAGAAGCCTTGGCTGCTGCGCGCTTGCCACAGGGACACTGACCAGCAGAGCAATCACAATCATCCATACGGTTGCAATCCATCTTGTTTTCATCTCTTCACTCCTCATGTTTGATACGATACGTATCAATGTTAATGGAACGCAAATGGGATATAAAGGGACTTAAAAACCATTTTATGTAAATTAGTTTTTACAATATTTAATTATAATCAAATTTATCGGGGATACGAATGATTGCTCTCGAGGCGAATAGTTTTTTTGGGATTTGTTTAAACTACAACCAGTCCGTCCCAATTAACAAGCTAGAAGAGGAGACATTCATGAAGAACAAATTTCTATGGTCGCTGGTCGTCATTATGGGCCTCTCGTTTGGTGTAGGATCCGTACAAGGCTCGGCCAACGAGGGTACATCCGCAACATGCTGGAGTCCAGCCAAGGTACAACTGCAAAGCCAATTAAGGAAGCTCTGGATTGACCATACCGTGTGGACCAGCCGCTATATCGTAAGCGCCGTTGCTGGATTACCGGATCAGAAGCTTGTCTTGGACAGGCTCCTTAAAAATCAGCAAGACCTGGGCGATGCGATTAAGCCGTATTATGGAGAACAGGCAGGCAATAAGCTGGGTGAGCTGCTGAGAGAGCATATTCTCCTCGCAGGGAAAGTAGTTGATGCGGCCAAAAGCGGCAACCAGGCGAATTTAAACAAATACAATAAAGAATGGTACCGAAATGCCGACGATATCGCGAAGTTTCTGAGCGGGGCTAACCCCAACTGGTCACAGAAGGATCTTCAGGACCTATTATATATGCATCTGAAGTTTGTGGCCGATCAGGCGACCGCAAGGATCAAAAAAGATTGGAAAGCGGATATCGATGCCTTCGATCAAGGCGAGGATCATATTCTGAAGCTGTCCGATACGCTGGCAGAAGGGATTATCAAGCAATTTCCAGATAAGTTTAAATGAGCAGAGCGGACAAGCTGAATAGTTGGACTTGAGTAAATAGGGGTCATACTTAGCCCGTGTTCTTCGTTAGGAGGAGCATGGGCTTTTGTATGAAAAGGATCAGTTTTCTTGATCGATGGGTCGCTTTAGGCCATCGTCATAAAAGTCGAGGATCAGCTTGCCGCTTGTACTTTTGACCGCATAAAAAACGTCATCAATCCGCTTCTTTCTTTTGTCTAATTCGGTCTCGAGCCATCGTTGCGACACTTCATGCTGGGTCAGATTCTCCTTGATGAGTTGGCCATCCATAATCAATTCGATGGGGAAATTTTTCGTACTCTTGGCGCTCCTATGTAAATCCTCAAGGGTCACATTCCGGTACTGCGGTTTCTTTAACACCGACAACTTTCCGTTATCCTCCATGACCGCATATTCGACTTCCTCGATGTCGAAGATATCTTTCTCTCGCAGCGACTGATTCAGCGCATCCAGCGAACACTTGATCTTTTTCATATTTTGCTCGAGAATTTTGCCTCCTTCGATTAAGATCGTCGGTGAACTCGTAATCCATTTTCTCGCTTTTCTGCTCTGGAGGGACAGCACCGAAATACCAAAGGATATGGCCGTAATCACAGCCAAAGATATAAAGAAGTGCGCGGATTGGATTTTCACATTAAACGCGAGGTTAGCCGCCATCGAACCTAATGTTATCCCCGTTACAAAATCGTGAAACGTCATATTGGATAGCATCTGTTTGCCCAATATCCTCGCAATAATCAACAGCATCGCGAAAGCAGCGATAGTTCGGAAAAAAGTGTAAATATACTCATTCATGGGATGTACTCCTTGTCCACAGGAATTGCTTTTAAGATCTAGTTTTCCCTCGTTTCTTTCTTTAAACACAATCCTTAGGAAAACTTAGGAAAACAATCAACGATTGCGAGTTAGCACGTGGCCGTTGGGAGGGGGAGCTGAAGCCTTTAGGAGTGATGATGCATATTCGACTGTGGCTTGTGGGGCTGCCCGGCAGGTGCGGCTGCTCCAGTTGTTCTAGGATCTTGCCTTCCGCTCCCATATATGTTTTTTGACAGTGAATGTGTGAAATACGCGGTACATAAACAGCTTCGCCGGCCTTCAGATATCTGGATTGGAGATATGATGATTCGCTACTTCCAGAGTGGTAGCCGGGATATTATACCTATGACCAACGGAATCTAAGGATTCTCCCGCTTGGGCTTGATGTTGAGCGAAATACAGGTTGCTCGGATCTTCTTCGCTTCGGAAAAATGGATAGTAAAACGGGGAGAAGAAGTATGGAAACAGGAAGCGACCCGGGAAGAAAGGATGCGGGAAGGGCCGGAACGGGGGACGAAAACCAAAGCCACCACGCGTAAATGCGCGATTCATTGAACAAAACCTCCATGTTGTAAATAGCGATGATATTTCTAAGTGGGAGGATGATGGGTACAATATCATCACTCCTTCCTAACGTTCTATAGTATACTACCAATTAATTAATTCCGGAAGTTTTATGTATTTTTTAGTAATATTTAACTATTTACTACCATGGGTATTACTGGTATATTAGTATATAAATGCTAGGCGCCTGCATTTATCATACAAACGGAGGTAGGAGAATACGTGAAAACTGTAAAACGACGCTTAGGTGTACTTTTATTTGCACTTGTCTTTATGCTTAGTTTATCATCGAGTGCCTTTGCTGATACTAATGTATTGTTGCTTCATCCAAACGGCACTACTGATAATCCGTATGTTATATCGTCCACAGGGACTAATGGATATACAGCGATATGGATTCAGCCTCCGACGACAACCCATTATACAATACAGATTAATTCAATTAATAGCTTCCCGAGTACAACTTACTATTATGTGCATCTAGCGCCACAAGCTTGGCCCGTAGGATCAACGCATGGTTTTCATGACATTCCACAATCCGTACTTAATAGTTTACCCAAAAATGAAGTTCTCAATATATCAGTAATTGCTTGGATAGATACAGGTGGAGGCGGTTGGTTGCCCAACGGTCTCGACAATCAGAAATTTATTGTCAGATAAAAATAAGTACCTCCCGAGTTAATCGGGGCTGATCCCGTAACGTGAGACAACTCAAAACACCTTCAAGAGAATGCTTCTATGTCGTAAGATGTGGAGGACAACTTGAAGGTGTTTTTACGTTAGCAAAACAAGAGTTAGTTACCGTTGAATTTATGAACGCCGTTAGACAGGCTGGTGTAAATGTGAGCGAGATTCTGGAGGTGGTTTGAAACCTTCAAGAGTACATCATTTACTATAACTCAATTCGTATTCAAACGAACTAGATAGCCATTCGCCGGTTGATTTCTAACGATTGGCCGCTTAACTTGCAAAGAATTTTGATCCCTGATTCACAAACGGGGGCCAGTCCCCCACAGTACCGACTAAGTTCTTTTTTATGCAGCTTGCCGTTTTCAATCAAGCCTGTTATAACATGGTTTAAGTCTTGACATATTCTAGGCAACTTGATATTATATTAATTATTCGAGCAAGGAACTTTATAGATTTTTAACTTGACTTGTTAGCTCAGCTGGGAGAGCACCATCTTGACAGGGTGGGGGTCAGTGGTTCGAGCCCACTACAGGTCATAAAGAAGAAGAGACTCTTGATAATCAAGGGTCTTTTTTGTTTGACAAAAACCAATTTGTTTTGCGGGTAATTGCAATTTTTCTGTTTATTATTACTCGCTTCTCTCTAGCAGAAGCAAAATATTTGATAACTTCTTTGTCTGGAAATCGTTCAAACAAGCTAAGATAATAAGAACCCGCATAGGTTTTTTCTTTTAAGTCACTGTAGATAGTTGAAGTCCTCCAGCTTATCATAAGAAGAAATTTCTCCTCGATAATCGATACTCCCCTTTTCTTGGGCTATACATTCCATAATACTCCTTGGATTGCAAAACAGACCCGTCGTCTGCAATGATGGGTCTTTTAATGATGAACTTTTGAGGACCCCCCAAAAAAAAAACCAAAAGTCAAAATACTACAATAGAAAATCAATATAGCGTCACAAGAGCGACCACTGTTTTCCCTATAATAAGGGAGAACACAAGGAATGAAGCAGCAAGAGAAGGGAGAGGTTTCAATTGGTTATTTTCCATCATCCGGCAGGAGGGGATGGCCGAGCATCATGAATACGGAGCAGAAGGCTAATCCGACGATGTATTCCGTCCTGTTTGCCGTGAGCATGGCCCATCTGATCAACGATGCGCTGCAGGCGGTCATTCCCGCCTCGTATCCGATCCTGCGGGATTCGCTTGGTTTGTCTTACACCCAGATCGGAATCATCACGTTTATTTTGTTTTTTTCTTCGTCGGTCATGCAGCCGTTCGTCGGGATGTATGCCGATGCCCGGCCGTCGCCCAGGCTGATGCCGATTGGGATGGCGATTGCCCTGCTGGGCATGGTCGGCATCGCGCTCGCACCGGGCTATGGGATGATGCTGCTGGCGGTTGCTTGTATGGGGATCGCCTCGGCGATGTTTCACCCGGAGGGATCGCGGATCGCTTACTTGGCCGCTGGTCCGCGTAGAGGGTTGGCGCAGTCGATTTTTCAGGTCGGCGGGAATTCGGGCAGTGCGCTGGCTCCGCTGATGACGGCGCTTATTTTCTTCCCGTTCGGGCAGATGGGGGCGATGTGGTTCACCTTGATCGCAGCAGTCGGTATTGCCCTCCAATGGCGCGTAGCGCGCTGGTACGGAGAGCAGCTTGCGCGGAGTCCGCGCAAAAAGCCGCAATCCGCTGCGCAGCCGCAGAAGGATACCGCCAGACGCGTACAATTCGCGATCCTGATCATTATTTTGATCGCCTTTGCCCGGTCCTGGTTCGGCTCCAGCATCACGAGTTATTTTTCATTTTATCTCATTGAGCATTTTCAGATGACCGTCCCGCAGGCTCAGGTGTATCTGTTTATCTACATGGGCGCGGGTATTATCGGCACATTCTTCGGCGGGGCGCTTTCGGACAAGATCGGGAGGAAAAACGTCATTCTGCTGTCCGTGCTGGGTGCAGCTCCGTTTGCCATCCTGCTGCCGCATGCCGGGGAGATGATGATTTATCCGCTGCTGTTTATCCTCGGACTGATCAATCACAGCAGCTTCTCTGTGACGATCGTCTACGTGCAGGAGCTGGTGCCCGGCAAAGTCGGCACGGTGTCGGGACTGATCACCGGTTTGTCCTTCGGGCTCGGGGCCATCGGCGCTGTGGCGCTTGGGGGATTGATCGACATGACGTCACTGACGCTGGTCATCACGGCCTGCTCGTTTATGCCGCTGCTCGGCGCGATCGGTCTGCTGCTGCCCTCCGACAAGGTTGTACGCGGGTGGCGGAGTCAAGCGGGGATTGGCGGGTAACGGCAGGGCCGTCCATACTATATTCTGATTCGGGGTGATCGCAATGAACTACAATTCTTCGGTCGCATCGGCTGAGAGGCCGGTTGTCCGGCGCCGTATCGGCTCGCTGCGGTGGATGGAATCGCTGACGGGGCTGCTGTTCGTAAGTCCGATGCTGATCGGCGTGACCGTGCTGACGTTAATGCCGATTATGGCGACCATCGTGCTAAGCTTTGCCGACTGGAACTTTGTCGCGGGTATTCAGGGACTCCACTGGGTAGGCTTCGATAACTTCCAAACGCTCGCAAGTGACGAAACCTTCCTGAAATCGATGAGCAATAACGCCGTTTTCCTGCTTACGGTACCGATTTACATGGCGATCTCGCTGCTGCTGGCGATCTTGATCAACAAGCACGTCTACTTGAAAAGCTTCTTCAAGGTCGCTTATTTCATGCCTTATATTTCAAGCGTAGTGGCCGTGGCTACGGTGTGGATGGTGCTGTTCAATCCGTCCTCCGGTCCGGTCAACCAATTTCTGACGGCGCTGGGTATGGAGAATCCGCCCAAGTGGATTGCCGATCCCGCATACGCACTGCCTTCCCTGATGATGGTGTCCGTGTGGGTTTCGATCGGGTTTAATATGATTATTTATATGGCCGGCTTGCAGAGTATTCCGAATGATCTGTACGAAGCGGCGTCCATTGATGGGGCCAACGGGTGGGTCCGGTTTCAGAAAATTACGCTCCCGCTGTTATCGCCGACGACCTTTTTCCTGCTCGTCTCCGGCATCATCGCGACCTTTAAGGTATTCGATCTCATTGCCGTGCTGACCAAGGGCGGCCCGCTGAAGTCCACGACGATGATGGTCTGGTATCTGTACGAGACGGCATTCATTAACTTGAAGATCGGGTACGCTTCTTCCATGGCGATGGTGCTGTTTATGTGCGTGCTGGCTATTACGCTGCTCCAGTGGATCGGACAGAAGAAATGGGTCAATTACTAGAGAGGAGGCAGGCCGGTGAAGGCAGCATATGATTTACCTAAGATCACCATAACGGTCATTATGTTTGGATTCAGCCTATTGTTTCTGATGCCGTTCTTTTGGATGGTCTCCGCATCATTCAAGCTGGAGGCGGAAGTGTTCAATTTTCCGATCCAATGGATTCCTGAGCACTGGAATGCTTGGCCCAATTACAAGGAAGTCTGGTTCGGCCAATATC
The DNA here is from genome assembly GCF_038070315.1 of Paenibacillus filicis. Lineage (NCBI taxonomy): Bacteria > Bacillati > Bacillota > Bacilli > Caryophanales > Paenibacillaceae > Paenibacillus > Paenibacillus filicis. Next base: position 165,928 of record NZ_JBBPCC010000011.1, read on the forward strand.
CGTTCTATATTTATTATTGGAATTCCATTAAACTAAGCGTACTGACGACGCTGCTGTCGTGTACCATTTCCAGCCTCGCGGCCTATGGCTTCTCGAAGATTCAATTTCCGGCGGGAAAATGGCTGTTTCTGATCGTGCTTGCCACATACATGGTACCTAGCCAGGCCATTCTCATTCCGCAGTTTATTTTGTACCGTTCCATCGGGTTATTCGACAGCCATTTCGGATTGATTGTGCTCAGCAGTTTCAGCGTGCTTGGTACATTTATGCTGCGGCAGTTTTTCATGGGCATTCATAACGAATTTATTGAGTCGGCCAAGATTGAGGGAGCGGGGCATTGGAAAATATTTTGGCTGATCGCGCTTCCGCTGGTCCGTCCCGCAGTAGCGACTTATGCGATATTGCGGTTCATCTGGACGTGGAACGACTACCAGAACCCACTGATCTTCCTGCGCACTGACAAGCTGTATACGATTCAACTGGCGATGCAGAAGTTTTCGACCATCAACGGGGAATTTTACTCCTTGATCATGGCGGCTGCGGTATCGGCGATCTTCCCTCTGCTAATCGTGTTTATTATCGGGCAAAAAAGCGTCATCGAAGGCATTGCCTTAGGGGGAGTGAAGGGATAATCGTTCTGCACGGCCATGCATAGCGAATACAGAAAGGTCAAAATAGTAGATAGAAAAGTCAAGATTGTTTCATGGCTCCGCGTGAGCGGGTTGTTATAATGAGCCTATTATGAAAGCGCTATTATGATATGGAGGGGTTACATTGAAAAAGAACGCCTTAACCGTCATTGCATGCAGTACGCTCTCTCTAAGCCTGCTGGCCGGGTGCTCCGGCGGGATCACCGAACCCACGGGCTCCAAAGGTCCGGTGACCATCCGGTTTTTCACCCATGGTACGGAAAGCTTGTACAACTGGAGCCAGACGCTGCCGGCCTTCGAAAAAAAATATCCGGACATTAAGATCGAGCTCGTACAATTAAGCGAGAAAGGCGAGACGCTGGAGGCTAACCGGAAGCTGGACCTGGCTGCTTCGTCAGGCGAGGCGATGGATGTGCTCATGCTGTCCGATCCGGCCGGGTTCGCTCAGCGTGTTGCGATCGGGATGGCCGCTCCGATGGATGAATTCATCGCCAAGGAGGGTTTGAAGGTCAATGAGGAATACAAGGTCGATACGAAGTTCAAGGGTAAATACTACGCGCTGCCGACCAAGCTGAATCCATGGTATGTCGTGCTCAATAAGGACCATCTGGATCAAGCCGGACTTCCGGTGCCCAAGGATTGGACCTGGGATGAATTTATGGATTACGCCAAAAAGCTGACCAAAGGGGAAGGGCCGAGCAAGCGTTACGGTGCATTCTTCCACGGACCGACGGACGGCGGCTTTATGGAATTCCTGAAGCTGGAGCTCGGCAACCAGCCGAAAAACATGGAGTATCTGAAGGCCGATGGCACCTCCAATATGGACAGTCCGCTGTTCCGCAAGACGCTGGAAATTTTCATGAAAATGGAGAAGGAAGACAAATCGCTGACGCCTTATGCGGATCGGATCTCCCAGAAGCTGGCGTACCGTCCGGCGTTCTTTAACCAGAATGCCAGCATGGTGTTAATGGGCAGCTGGTTTACGGCTGAGCTCGGAGGAACGGATCAATTCCCGCTTAATTTTAACGTGGCGGTGGCTCCGTATCCGAAGAACGCACCTGGGGACCCTAGCGGATATGCGCCGTTTATTACCGACTATATGGCCATTGCGGCCAGTTCCAAGTATAAGGAAGAGGCGTACAAGTTTATCCGCTGGTATACGACGGAAGGGCAGATTGTGCAGGGCAAGCAGATTCCGGCTTGGAGTAAGGTGAAGTCCGATGAAATGGATAAAATCATCGACCTGATCCTGAGCAAAACGAAAAGCCCGGAAAAAGTGGACAAGGACTCGATCAAGAAGGTCGTGGCCAGCTTCAAATCCGGCGAGCAGGTGCCGCCGGTCACGTATCAGGCCGAAATAAACAAGGCGATTCAAGAGGAATTCGAGAAGCTGGTCTTCGGCAAGCAGGATATCGACGCGACGGTGAAAAACTCGCAGGACCGTGTACAGAAACTGATTGACACGAACAAAAAATAAACGGCTATAATAGAAGCGTCAACGGGGCCGGCGGCAGTGACAGTCACGGCTCCCTTGCATCATGAGGGAGGATCGCCTATGCGCAACGATTGGTCTAGCTTACTGCGGCCCCGCACGCTTCGCTTTAAATTAATGATCGCATCAATCGGATGTATTCTGATTCCGGCCTGTATTACGATTTTGATTTACAATTATTTAACACGAGACACCGTCAAGGAACAGGCGGTATCCAATGCCAACGAGTCGCTGAAGCTGGTGGACGGCTATGTCACGAATACGATGAAATTCATGCTGTACATCGCCAATTACATTCAGATCGATGCTGAAATTAACGCCATTCTGAAAAAAAACGCAGCAGGCACCCCCTACGAGGGCGAGGATGCCGACTACCAGCAGTTTACGGACGTTTCCAAAATCACAAGCAAGATCGGCAATATTACGGTCGTTGGGGAAAAATGCTTTGTAACCATCCTGCTGACCAACGGGATGTATTATACGAATTATCCGGCTTATGAGTATAATCCGAAGCTGATCTTCAAGGAGCCTTGGTTCGGAGAGCTGGAGGGATTAAACGGTTTTCAATCGTATTGGGTCGGCACCACGCCCACCTCGTTCCTATCGGAGAGGCTCGTCCGTAATGATTATCAGATTTCGGTAGCCCGGACGCTGCGCCAGGGCAGCCTGGAGATCTACGGCTACGTGATCGTGACGGTCTTGGAAAATCAGCTGAACCCGATCTTGAAGAATTTGTCGCCCGATCAGGAGACGCTGCTGCTGGATGCGTCGGACCGTGTTCTATCCCACCGGGACAGCCGTAAAATCGGCACTTACTTTCCTTATGTCAAGCAGGCACTTGAGGCGGGAGGCAAAGATATTATTGCGATCGATGCTGAGGACTACTTGCTCACAACCCGTCAGCTGGGTGTGACCAACTGGAAGCTTGTCTCGTTCTCCCCGTACAAGAAGGCCATTTTCAAGGTCGATTCGATTTTTAAGAAGATGTTTATCTTTCAGCTTGGCTCCTTTATCGTGTTTCTGCTGCTGCTGCTTTATTTGCTGAGAGCCTTTACGAAGCCGCTTGTTCGTCTGGGCCGGGTTGCGGCTACGGTGCGGCGGGGCAATCTGGAGGTCAGGTCGAACATCCGTGGGAATGATGAGATCGGCCTGCTCGGCATCTCCATCGACCAGATGCTGGACCGCATCAAGGATATGATCGCCGAGATTACGCTGACGCAGGCGCGCAAGCGCAAGGCGGAGCTGGCTATGCTGCAGGCGCAGATCAATCCGCATTTTCTGTTCAATGTGCTGAATTCGATCCGGATGAAAGTGATGGGACGAGGGGACCGGGATAGCGCCGAGATGATCAGCTCGCTATCCAAGCTGCTCCGGATGACGATCTCCCAGGACAAAGACCTCATTCCTTTCCATGAAGAGGTTGAAATCATCATCCATTACGTGCAGCTGATGGATATGCGGCAGAAGGAAAAGGTACATCTGGAGATCGATGTCGCTGCAGACGTGCTTATGCAGAAGGTTCCGCGGTTCTTCCTTCAACCGGTCATTGAAAACGCTCTCTTGCACGGGTTGAACCAATGCGCAGGCACAATCACTCTGAGGGCCTATGCCAACGAGCGGCAGTTTGTCATTGTTGTGGAAGATACCGGGCAGGGGATGGAGACGCATAAGCTGGCCGCTCTTCGCCAGAGAATGCTGACAGGCGCTATTGGAGCAGGGGAGGAACAGGAAGCAGGACAGCATCTCTCCAGCATCGGCCTCGCCAATGTGTGCGAACGGATGCGGATGACGTTTGGCGACGCTTTTGAGATGAAGGTGGACAGCGAGATCGGGCAGGGCACAACGGTGGCGATGTATGTGCCCAAGGAAGCGGAGGGGCGAAGCGATGTATAAAGTGATGCTGGTCGATGATGATTATCCTGTTCTGGAGCTGTTGTCCGGCGTGATAGATTGGCATAAGCACGGTATGCGGCTGATTGGCGTTCATGAGAATGGCGCCAGCGCGCTGGAAGCGTCCGAGCAGGAAATGCCCGACATCCTGATTACCGACATCGGCATGCCGAAGCTCAACGGTCTGGAGCTCATCAAGGCGCTGAAGGACCGCAAGCCGAACATCCGGGCGGCCGTCTTGTCCTGCCACAATGAGTTTCATTATGCCCAGCAGGCGGTCAAGCTGCACGTTCAAGACTATTTGCTCAAAGATACATTTGATCCGTCCGACCTGGAGAAGCTGCTCATTCAGTTCAAGGCAAGTCTGGAGCATGAGCAGAAGCTGGACATGGAGCAGACGAAGCTGCTGAGCCTCGTGGACCGCAGCAAGGAAATGATGAAGGAGAAGTTTATCCGTCATACGATTCATGAGCCGATCTGGGACCGGGTCAAATGGGAAACGGAGGCCCGGGCTTTCGATCTCGTGTTTGAAGGAGCGGCCTGCCTGCCCGTCATGGGTTTTATAACCGATTACAAGGGCGCTGTGAAGCGTTTTGGAACGGAAGAGACGTTAAGCTTCGCCATAACCAATATCATCATGGAAGTGCAGGCGAAGACGGGCTTAAGGACGGTTCATGCGAATTACGGAACCAGGACAAGCTTTATGCTTCATTTGTTTACCCCGTCGCTTAAGGTGAGCCCGTATGAGCAAGCGACCCGGCTCATGAGCGCTATCCAGCAGGAGATACGACGTACCTTGAAAATATCGATGAGCTGGCTCATCGGAGGTATTTGCAGCAGCCCGGAGGAGCTGAGGAGCGGTCTCAGAGGGCTGCTCGACAGTAAAGCGCAATGCTTCTACATGGAAGAGAGCGCGATCGCTAGACAAGCCGCCTCAGCTGCCGGCAAAGGGGATATTTTCGCCTTGTACGACCAGGCGAGCGAGCAGCTGCGGGAGCTGATTGTCGATAAGAAGGAAACGGAGCTGAAGCAAGCCGTCCAGTGGTGGATGGGGTATATCAGGGAGCAGATATGTCCGCCGGAAATCGCCAAGGATTGGGTACTGAAGCTGCTGCTTGACCTGAAGCTGAAGCTGCAATCACTGCAGTATTTTCGTTCCCATTATTCGATGGACGTGCTGCACAAGGATATTTTGGAAATCGGCACTTTATTCGAATTAGAGCGATGGCTGAACGATTGCTTCCGCAGCATCATGTCGTTGACCGGGGAGATCGCGGATCAAAGCAAATGCAAGTCTGTGCTTGATGCGCTGCAGTACGTCGCCGTCAATCTCGATAAACGCATCAGCTTGGAGGAAATGGCAGAGCAGCTTTATTTGAACCCGAGCTACTTCAGCCGTCTGTTCAAGCGGGAGACGGGAGAGACCTTCATCGAATATGTCACCCGTATGAAAATGGAGAGGGCGAAGGAGCTGCTGGACTTGACCCAGGAGCCGATGTGCGTCATCTGCGAATGTCTCGGATATGATAGCCAAAGCTATTTTATCAAAATTTTTAAAGCGTACAATGGGGCGACACCCGTGGAATACAGAAAGAAAAAGTCAATGCTGCAAGCCTAATGACAGGAGATATATCAGGGAGGAATAGCGATGACTAAACTAGCTTGTGTGACGGGAGCGGACAGAGGACTTGGCTTCGAGCTAACTAAACAATTGCTCGAGCAGGAATATACGGTATTCGCAGGGAAGTTTTTAAAGGAATGGGATTGGCTGGACAGGGCGGTCCCGGAACACGGCGGCAGACTAATTCCTATCGAGATGGACGTCTCCGACGATGAGAGCGTGAAGTCTGCGGGTAAGCTGATCGCTGAGCATACGGGGAAGCTGGATCTGCTGATTAACAATGCGGGAATCGCAGGAGGCAAGGATTACGAAATTTTCAGCGAGCTGGATCTTGGAGTATTTATGAAAATGTACAACGTCAACGCGCTCGGACCACTCCGGGTGACCAGTGCGCTAAGCCATCTGCTGATCGCAGGCGAGGATAAGCTGGTCGTCAACATTTCCTCCGAGGCCGGTCAAATCAATCAAACGTGGCGGGAGAGCTGGTATGGATACTGCATGTCCAAGGCAGCGCTGAATGTTCAGTCCAATATCGTCCATAACCAGTTAAGAAGCAAGGGCGGACGGGTGCTCGTCATCCATCCAGGCTGGATGAAATCGTATATGAGCGGTAAGCTGAATGAAAATGCCGATATTTCAGCCGCAGAATCAGCCGGCCATATCATCCATACGATTCAGCAGTATCAAAGCAGCGAGGAGATTTCGCAGCATCCGGCCTTCCTTGATTACAAAGGAACGGCCATGAGCTGGTAATCCATAGATATGACAAGGAGGCAGAAACCAATGACCAACCAAAGAAACGCCTTGCTGATAGGGGACGACACGAATGCCAGCTATCATCCGCTTGAGGCGGTGAAGCAGGAGATCATCGACGTGTTTCAAGGGCATCTGAACATTCATAGCACTGAAGACCGCACACAGCTTGAGCCGGAACAGCTTAGCTCCTATGATTTGTGCATCTCGTATACGGACAGCTGGAGAGTTCAAGTAACCCCGGCTCAAACGGCCAGCTTGCTTGCTTATGTAAGCGGGGGCGGAGGGCTGCTTATCATCCACAATGGCATCTCGCTGCAAGCCAGGTACGAGCTGACTCAGCTGGCTGGTGCCAAGTTTACCGGGCATCCGCCGTATGCTCCGCTTGAATTCACCCTTCCACCGGGTGGAGCGGATCACGAGATTATGCAAGGCATCCAGGCCTTTGCCATGGATGAGGAGCCGTACCGGTTCGACTTCGATCCGTTTACGGAGAAGACCGTTCTGCTGGAATATACGCATGAAGGGGCAAGCTGGCCTGCGGCTTGGGCACATCAGTATGGCTTGGGCCGTGTTGTTTATTTGATGCCGGGGCATCATGTGCATTCGTTCCTGCATCCCGAATATCGTAAGCTGATCCTGCAGAGCGGACAATGGGCCTGGAGGTGAGGGGGCAGGAATGAGGCTGCGGGATAAGGTCATCGTCGTTACCGGAGGCACCAGGGGCATCGGCAGAGGGATTGCGTTTAATGCGGCAAGCGAAGGAGCCACGACAGTTATCAGTGGCATCGACCCCGTAGAAGGCCGTCAGACCGCCGAGGACATCGCCAAGGCAACGGGCGCGACCGTTTACTTCTTGCACGGGGATCTTCGAAGCGAAGAGGCTTGCGAGCGCTTGATCGAAGTGACCGCCGCACGGTTCGGCCGGATTGACGGGCTGGTCAACAATGCGGGCATCTTTCCGCGGGGAACGCTGCTCGAGACGACGGAAGAGCTGTATGAAACGATCTTCGCCGTGAATATGAAGGCCCCGTTTTTTTGCTCCAAATATGCGATTGAGTCCATGATGCGCACCGGGGGCGGTTCGATCGTGCATATCGGCTCCATCCATGGGCATAAAGGATCTGAGGACCTCGCAGCTTACGCCTGCTCGAAGGGAGCGCTGCTCACCTTGAACCGCCACATCGCGGGGAATTACGGGAAATACGGCATCCGGTCCAACTGGATTACGGTAGGCTGGGTAGCGACGGAAGGGGAACTGGAGCTTCACCAGAGCAGGGGGGCCGATCTGCACGAGCTGCAAGAATTCGCGCGGACGCACATTCCTTCCGGCAGCATGCAGACGGCCGAAGATATCGCCCACGGCGTGATCTACCTATTATCCGATCAAGCGGCTCAGGTCACAGGCTCGGAGCTCAAGATTTCCGGAGGGCTCGGCGTCTGAGGAAGACCCGGTATTAAACGGCTTGAACAGGTTGGGGGAGTAAGAGAAAGAGGCCATGCTTGTCAGAGCATGGCCTCTTTCTCTTACCTGCCTCCCAGTATAAAAAAGAAAAACACAATCAGCACAATCGCACTGCTAATCCGGCTCATCAGGATATACGCATCGCTGGGCTCGGACTCGCCCTTGACCATCCATCCGTACCGCAGATACCAGCCGAACCTCGGGAAGGCAATGTTCAGAACGGCCAGCAGAATGAACAGAAAATAGAAGAAGAACATGCGCATCAGCTCCTTGATTTACTCTACGTCCGATAACGGTAATTGTTTCACAGGACGAGTCCGTCCTTAGGAGCCGGGCTTGCTTACTTCACAATAAATTGAACCCGGGTGCCGTCCTGATACGGCTCCAGCTTATTGCTGACCCAACTGCCTGCGCCCCGGTTATCGGAGGGGCTTATGTATTGGATATCGGCCCCGCGGCCGCCCTCCCGGCACATCGCCATCGGCCATTCATCCCGGTCATAGCCCTTTTTGACCGGAACGCCTTTTAAGGACTCCTGACGGTTCTTCTCGGCGCCGTTCCGGTCTATCGTACAGATATCTGATTTGCCGGCAGCGATGGCGTCCTTGATATGCTTGCCCGTCTCGGGGTAACGCTCCGACGGAAAGTCGAGTTTGACGGTCGCCGTTGCATCGGAACCAGTAGCCGGGATAGATGAAGGGAAAAAGTCCTCTTCCTTGTACAGATACGCGGCAAGCACGACAAGCAAAATCATAAACAATCTGACTAGGGGCTTCTTGATTCTCATGTTGGTCCTCCTTATCTGGCTCTACCTATTGTATCTTACATGGCAGTCAGATTCTACCCTGAATTCGAACGAATGTTCCTGTTGTGCTAGGATAGGTTCCCGCCCCGCCCGTATGGTATAATAGCACCAAACCATTCTACAGATGGAATAGAGGAGGATCTGGGTGATGAAGGATTGGCTATGGAGGCTCCAGCAGCCGCAGCCGGAGCTTGTAGAGGACGAGGTGCCGGGAGAAGAGCGGCTGGACTGGGGAGAGCATGAGTACGGGACCCACCGGTATCATGTCCGGCGGCTTATCGACGACTCGATCTCGCTGCTCCCGCTGCCGGAGAAGGCTGTGGTGCTTGGAGCGGGCAATCATGGGGATGTCGATTTGCCGGGCTTGACCAAGCACTTTCAGCAGGTAACGGCGCTGGACACCGAGGACAATATGCTCGAAGAGTGGCTTGAATCTGTAGGGGGGACGGTTCAGAATCGGTTGCGTTCATTGACGCGCGTCGATTATACCTGTCTGGACCAGATGTCTTTCTACGAAAAATTCGAAGAGCTGCTGCTAGAAGGGGCAGCCGCATCCGACATTTCGGCATGGATTCGGGATGCCAGCTTTCAGGTGCACAGGTACGAGGCGGTTCCGCATCTGAAGAAGGCTTTTTCCCTGGTCATATCCTCAGGGGTACATACACCGCTGTTCTATCCGGACGCGCTGCTGCAGCTTCATCCCTATTTGTCCCGATACAGTGAAGGGGACGTCCGGCAGATGCTCGACGCGCTGGCGTATTTGCGCAATTCGCTGATTACCGATTACAACCGGCTGCTGCTTTCCTTGCTGAAGCCCGATGGACGCATTGCGATGTGGACGGATATCATCGTGCTGGATGAGGAGCGAAGCTGGATTGCCGACGAATTATATGAGAACCAAACCGGTGAGGAGCGGACAAGCTTCTTGTTCGAGGCTTTCGGGAAGCACGGGATGGAAGCGGCTGTGTTGGGGCTTAAGGACCTGCATGATAAAATAAAACCCGATCAGCAGCTGTTCAGGAGCTGGATCGGGCATGCGGATTCGGGAAAGCGTTATCTGAGTGTCGGACTGTCAGGCCAGGCACGCTGATAGAGGCCCGAACTCTGAGGCTTCCTCCGGCGTCAGGAAGCTGCTGCTGCTCATCGGCGTCTGCTTGCGCAGACGGATCGCGAACTGGTTGAGTGTCCCGGCCAGATCCGATGTATCGGTATCATCGAGCGAGAATTTCAGGCTGTACTCGCAATGCCCAGGTTCGGGCAACACAGCGCGCACGATGATACCGTAGGGGCGCAGCTCCTTGCCAAGGCATTGGAACTTCAGCTCAGCGAGTAGACCGAGCTGCTCCGGAAGCGGGGATGGCGTGTAGAAACGGGCTCCTCCCGCACTGATATCGACAATGGCGGCTTTATGCTGTTTGAAAGTGCTGTCAATCCATTCGGCACCGATAATCTTCAGCTCGGCACCTAAAGGCTGCGACAAGGCAAGGCGGAAAAAACTTCGCTTATTATCCTGACTCATAGAGACAAAACCTCGGCATCTGAATGTTGGGAAAGGTTGAGATCAAGTTTTACTATAGCGCAATTATGTATCTATAGCAATCGTCTTGAATGCCTTTCTTGCCATAGGCTGTCTAATAAAGGGGCAGCTCGATGCTGATGTCTGTATCCTTGCTATGCAGGATGGCATTGTTGCCGATGATCTCAATACGGTCGATAAGCTGGAGTTCGGACGGGATGGATGAAGAGGGACGGGAAGAAGTGCGCTCAAGCACGCTGATTAATTGGGGAATCGCTTTCTGATCGCTCGATATAAAGCTGACGGGTATCTTTTTGTTCTGAAAGAGCAGTTCCGTAGTCACTGGGGATATTCCTCCTTTTCATGATCGGATACTTTAATTATATCACTCTTTATTGTGAATTTCGACCAAAAAGATGTTACACAAACCGACAATTAAACCGTTTAGCAGACATGATTTTGGCTATAAGTATGTCTTATTTGTAAAGGAATAGCACTTGAAGCTGAGCCAGCAGGCTCTACAATCTAGCATAAGGAGAATAGAAAGCATGAAAAAGCTATATAGTCAGATGACAAAGGGCGAGCTGCAGGAGGAGATCCGGCAAGCCCGGTCAGAGCTGGAGAAAGCGGAATTTGCCAGCCAGCGTGCCGTAGCCGAGCGTAAGCTGTTGACGGCCCAGGCTTATCTGCTCGATCCTGCCGACTACGGTCCGGGTCTGTACAAGGTCGATGGCGTTCAACTTCCGTTTGAAGTGAAATATCTCAATGGAATCATGGCATGGGGAAGACTGGGGGATGACCCCGAAGCAAGCTTTCCTATCTCCATGCTGACCCGGTTCTAGATCCGGCACATATCCTTTGGACAATTTTCGCACTGGCAGATCGTTTTCAAGTCGTTTAATTTCTTGACGACAATGAGATTTTGCTGCATGGAGACAATACCACTTTTTTTCAAATCCGCCAGCATCCGGTTCACGCTCTCGCGGGTTGCGCCGATCATGTCGGCCAGCTCGCTGTTTGTGAATTTTTTTGTAATGACGATATCCTCCCCCTGCTGCTTGCCGTACGTATGGCATAACCGGATCAGGGTGGAGCATAGCGCACCCGGCTTGCCGAACATCATCAGATCCCGGAACTTCGTCTGCGTCATCCGGTGCATCAAGCCCATCCACTTCATGAATTCTACGGCAAGGTCCCCATGCTGCCACAGCAGAACCTCCAGATCCTTCTGCTGAATGACACCTACCGTGCTGTCCTCCGTTACCTCCGCATTGAAGCTATTCAGCGAATGAACGAACGGGTCGACCTGACCGAACATGTCTCCTTTGTTGTACACATACAGGATATAGCTCTTGCCCTCGTCATTGCTTTTCGTCAGCCGGATCCGGCCTTGCTTCAAGAAGTACAGCCGGTCGGCAGGATCGCCTTCCCAGAACAGATGGCTTCCGGCCTCTGCCTTCATCTCGTACATAATCTCCTGAATTTTGCGCAAATTGCCCTCGGAGAAGCACTCCGTATTGGCTACGTGCAGCTCCGGCTGCTCCGCGTGTCTCATAGTAGGTTCCTCCCGCTCCAATTGCGAGTCTGTGACGTATTGCTTCTACCATACCGGATCTGAGCGGATTGCGATGTGATTCACATCACAATCTCTTGTAAAGCTGGTAGCAGTGTGATCTAGCTAACATGCAAACCTGCAGAGAGGGTGTATAGTTGGGCTTAGCATTCAACTTTGACGGAGGAAGTGAGTGATGATGCTGACCGGGGTTATTTTGGCGGGAGGCACGAAACGAACGATCCGCGGTACAACCGCAGATCTGCTGCCGCTCGCCTCGGAGACGCTGCTGGAACGACAGATTGGAGAAATGGGCAAGCTGTGCGGAGAAATTATTATTGTGACGGAGGAGCCGCGGCTGTACTTGGAGCATGTTCCCCGTTCGGTCCGAATTATAACCGATTTTTTCCCTAACCGGGGTCCCCTGGGGGGCTTGCATGCTGCCTTGGCCTTATCCAAATATGCATACCTGTGGGTAACGGGCAGTGCGATGCCATTCATATCAGCCGAATTAGCCCGGTTGCTCTGGGAGCATGTGCTGTTGTTTCAGGAGGAGGCGGCGCTGCCGGAGGTGGGGGGGACGGCATTCCCGCTCCATGGCATTTACCGCCAGTCTTGTCTCCATAAAGTGGGAGATATGATCGAGTCAAGCAGCTCGGAGCCGAGATGGGAGGCGTTGCTGGAGCGGATCGCGTGCCATGCCGTTCCGCTGGATGGATTGAAGGGTGAGACGGCATGGAGGGACGACCTGGCGTTCTCGCTGCGGATCAGCAGCGAAGCCGAGTATGAGAAGGCGCTGCAGCTATGCCCGTCGATTCAGCCGCCGGCTCATAATTATTGGCAGCGCGGCAGGGAGCTGTGGCTCGAATAGATCAAAAACGTCCGGTTCATGCTAAGCAAGAGGTGATGCGCATGAACCGGGCGTTATGGACGTCCCTGATAGGAATAGGAGCCGCACAGCTGCTGAAAGTATCTCCGAAGATTAAAGACCGGGAGGACTGGTCCTGGACCGATCTGATGGCGACCGGCGGAATGCCCAGCTCGCATGCTGCCGGTGTGGTTTCTCTGGCCTCATATATCGGACTGAAGCATGGATTCCGGTCGGATTCCTTCGCCGTCGCTTCGCTGCTCGGCCTGATTGTGATGTTCGATGCGATGGGCATCCGTTACCATGCGGGACAGATTGCCGGCGAGGTCAATGAACTCGAAGCGACTGTGCAGAATCTGGTCAGAGATCATCCTGACCATCATCATGAGAAGCGTGAGAAGCTGCTCGAAGAACGTCTCGGCCATATGCCGGTGGAGGTTGCAGGCGGCGCGCTCCTCGGACTTACGGTCGGGTGGCTTAGCTATGTCACGGAGCCCAGGGTGAAGCTGGACGCGTGGGGAGAACTTATAAAGAAATGGTCGCTGCCTCTTCCGTAAAGCCGGTTTCCCGCTCCCGGATCAGATTCACGGCCGGCAGCGTAATGGTGAATTTGGTGCCCATCCCGACAATACTTTCAACCTCAATCATGCCCTCATGATCTTGTACAATTTTATGGCATATCGATAGGCCGAGGCCGGTGCCGGAATCTTTGGTCGTATAGAACGGGATAAAAATTTTGTCCAGCTCGGCCTCGGGAATGCCTTTCCCCGTATCGGAAATCTCAATGACGGCTTTACTCTCCTGAGCATAGAGGCGAATTTCGATAAAGCCCTGCTCATTCATCGCTTCGAGGGCATTCTTGGATAAATTCAAGAGCAGCTGCAGCATCTTGTCCTGGTCCATCAGCATATAGATATCTTCTTCCTCATGAAAAAAAACAATTTTATGCCCGAGCCTGGTTGTCTCCGAATCAAGCAGGGACATAACCCGATGGATACAACTATGAATGGATTGAATCCGGTACTGGGTCACATGAGGCTTGGAAAATTGCAGGAACTCGGCAGTCAGCATACTCATCCGGTTAATTTCATCCATAATAAGGTCATACCAGGGCTCAATATTATAATTCCCCGCTTTGGATATTTGTAAAAATCCTTTGACCGTTGTTAGAGGATTGCGGATTTCATGGGCCATGCCCGACGCCAGCTCTCCGACGACCCGCAGCTTCTCGCTGCGCAGCATATGCTCCTCACGCTTCAGCCAGCTCTCCCGCTTCATCATATACAGCCGGTTTTCCGCCGCGGACATGATATCGTCCTTGGTCAATCCGTCCTCCGGAAAGCAGGCTATCCCGAAATTCATTTCGATGCCGGTTAACTTATGAAACTCGGAGGCCAGCATCTGCGTGATGGTGTCTATCGTTTGTTGGGCATTCAGCGATTCCATCACAATGGCAAATTCATCTCCGCCATAGCGGCTGATGAGAAGGCTTTCCGGGAACATAATCAGCAAGAGCTGCGCCGCTTCTCTCAGAATATCGTTAACCCCCTGAAATCCGTTGGTCGTGTTCAGCGATTTCAAATCCTTGCAATCCGCCAGAATCAGCACAACAGGCTTGCGCTGGGCCACGGTAGCTTCCATCTGCCGGTGAAACTCCTGGAAGTTGTACAATCCGGTTAACGGATCATGCGTACTGAGATGCTTTTTCTCATGAGCGAGCAATTGCTTCTGAAGCTCCATATCCTTCAGCAGCTTGCCGAACAGGAAGGCGAGAGCAAAGCAGCTCAGCCCCTCGAACAAGACATTGCCAATTACAGATAGGGTCCATGCTTGATAGCTGAACGCGATAGCAGTGTAGCCGGCCGTTAGAGTGATGTTCCAGATGATCGAGGTCTTCAGTCTGGCCATGCTTCGGTAGGATTGTGTCATATGCAGCAAGTAAAGGGGCAGGCACCAATCGGAAGAACTGACAACGTGGAAGAGCATAAGCAGGATGAACTGCGCAGTTTTATGTCCAGGGGGCCGCGGGATGAGAAAGCTTGCCATGTACAGCAGAGTAAATACAACGAGCAGCGGGTTGTATAGAGCCGTACTGTGCACAAGGGACCACGCGCAGACAAGAGCAGAGTAAATCAGGAAGATAGAGTAACCTTTCATGACGAAACTACAACTCCCATCCCTTTGCATTGAATATTTTGTTGGTATACATTAAAGTTCTGTGCGTGTCGAAAAAATCCTCCTAGTCTCTGCCAAATTATCTGATATTTCTTTATTGCTGAAAATATGGGAGGGGGCCAGGGAAGGGCGAGAGAGCCCCTTAGAGCATAGAGAAAAACCCGGCTATTCGCCAGGTTACAAAGCTGTGCTTGATGGGTGATCCGTCAGAAGCCTGGCAGATTGTCCAGGTTATTCGAAGGATCGCCGTCCGCATTGGAACGGAGATGCTCATCGCCATCCCGGCCCCGGAATACGTTGACACCGGAGATTTGCCCGTTCTTGGCCATATGCTGCGCCTCCAGATAATCGACGACAGCTCCTGAGGACAGCTTCAACTCCACTATATCGCCGTCCCCATTCTTGCGAACTGCTACCACATGCTGCTCTTGCGTCATATGAATCGCCTCCTTTTCTAGCTTAGGATGCGCGGTTCATAGATTTTTTATGCTGAGGGTAGCATGCGCCGGAGCTAGTCCAGCGAGAAGGTATAGGTTTTGGATTGCTCGATAAATGACATGACCCCGGTTCTGCCGATATAAGCCGGCATATCGTCCGTATAATGCATCAGCATCATGTTCCGCTGGAGTTCTATAGGAAGCTCGAGCAGTTCCTCCAAACTGGCATGAACCATGCCCGGCGATTGCAGTTGACAATCATGGAGGAAGTACCGGCATCCGTCTGCTAGAAGCTTCAGCAACAGCTCTCTGTTGAGCATTGAGTCGGAGCTGTAGAACAGCTTGTCGTTAAGCAGCAGCGAATAGCTGGATTTGCCTTCGATATGAACGCTCGGTATAAGACGAATCGTCAGATCCGGGGTGATCTGGCAAGGCTCGTCTTCTTCCAGGGTGATAACCTCGAAATAATCGCTCAATGAGGTGATGCCTTCCGCTTTGTTCTCAAGCCCTCCGCGAAGCGAATGCTCCCATAGTACTGTCGCCAGCGAGGCGGGGACAAATAACGGGATGCGGCGTTTAAAGGCATACATATTCCGAAACGCAAATTCCTCCAGCCCGCCCACATGGTCTGCATGAATATGGGTGATTAAAATTCCGTTCACGGCTTCAAGAGGAACGCCGAGCTCCATCAGTGCGCGTGAAGCGGTGAACCCGCAATCAATAAGCAGTTTATCATTCTTTAAATGAAGCAAAGCATTATTATTATTGAAGGTTTTCGCAAATGCGCTTCCTGTCCCAATCATTTGAAGTTGCAGCTTCACAAACTTACCCCCACTCAGCGTTTGGCAATGTGTAGACCAATATATCTGTATGTGCTGCAAGGAAAATATGGCTTGATTAAGCCCATAGTGCCAGTCGCAAAATCTTGGCCGGGCAGCTTTCCTATAATCTATCACGCATTTCGGTTTTGATTCAAGCGGGTTTTGTCACATTTTCGCTTAAAAAGTCACCCCTAATTCTCGTATATATTAGGCACAGCGGGGGGCAAATGGACGGCGTCCTACAAAAACCTCCATATTTTGTATGAAATCAGCCTGAAAGTGCTCATACACACAAGATATGGAAAAATGAGTCTAAATTTTTTTTATTAGTTGAGAAACTTCCGCAACTCTTGAGCCGCTCCCGAGTATAACTTAACAAAATGCGAAAAGATGATGGAGGTTGCTTGCAAATGAAAGTACCGCGACTGCTAACGATGGTGCTCTCGCTTTCGTTGTTTGGTACAACAGGTGTTCTCGCCAGCTCGGCATGGGGCGACTTTGAAGGCTTTGCCAAAGTAAGGCTTCTTGTAAATGATCAAGAGAAAACGTTCGGCGCTGATGAGGTGCCTGGCTTTCTTGTGAAGGGTAGCGCTGTGGTGCCTGCCCGTATATTGTCTGAAACGTTGCAATCGATCGTCAAGTGGGATAACGGCACTAAGACGGTCTCCGTGTATAAACCCAATGTACATATGGTCGTCGCCAAGACGGTAGGTGACGATTATTCGATTCAGAAGCCATTCGGCGGCGTGAAGAAGGGAGACCGGCTTGATTTTGCGGTCTTCGCCCAGATCGACGAATTGAAGACGCCGATCTACTCGTTCCGGATCGCGATCGTATCGCCTAACGGCGACCAGGTGAAGGCTCGCGAAGAGATTGTAGATGGACCCAAGAGCAGCTTCTGGTATACTTGGCCGTTCAATGTTACGTTTAGTGAATCGGGTGCCTACAAGGTTCGATTCGCGATCAAACAGAGTGCTGATAGTGATTATGTCGTCGTGTCCGAGAAGTCGATTCTATCGGATTAATGCCGCGTAAGCAGCAGATTCGATTCATTGACTTGGAATCGGGATGCGTGGTACTATACGGGGGAGCATTCAATATATAGATGAAATGAGGTTTTACCATGAGCGATCACATTCATGACGAATCCTGCAATCATGATCACGACCACGAAGAAGAAATTTTTATCGTGACGGATCAAGATGGTGTGGAACATGAGATGGTGATGGTGTATACGTTTGAAGCTAGCGACCGCGCTTATGCCGTACTTCTGGATCGTAATGATATGGAAGCTGACGGTGTCATATTCCGTATCGAAGAAGAGAACGAAGAGGCTTACCTGGCCAGCATCGAGGACGAAGAGGAATGGGATCGCGTTGTTGCTATCTATAACGAGATCATTGAAGAGCAAGAGCAGGAACAATAAGCATGCAACGATAAAACCCTTCTTGTCATCATGCAAGAAGGGTTTTTCAGATTATGCCGGTTGTTATTTACGGGGATTGAAGTACATGATGCGGCCGTTAAACAGATGAAGCTCGGCTTTCCACAGCTTGCCCAGGTATTTGCTGAATTCGTTGCCCTTGGACTTGTCGCCATGGGTACTGTCATCCGGCAGCACCATCTGAACGAAATACCGCTGGGTATCGTCTACGGTCTCCGAGCCGACGCCCATCACGATGTATTTGTACAGCGGGCTCGTCCCTTTCAGGTAAAACCACTTGCCTTCCGCCTCGGGCTTTGTCTCGATCGTGTACGGAAAGCCGGCACCGTCGTACTCCCAGCCGAGCTGGGCGCCGGTTTTCGCGAGCTGTTCGCGATAATGCTCGAGCTGCTGCCGGAGCTCATCCAAGCTCAGGGAGGAGACGGCTGAGCCTTCTACGAGTTTAATATACGCGCTTTGCGCCATGACCCATACACCTGCCTGCCTAGTGGACTGGAATTATGTTCCTTGTGTCACGCATCATGTTCATCATAGCATTAAGAATTTGCAAATACAATACTTGCCAGGCGAGCTAAGGAAGCATGGGAGAGAGAAGAGGAGCGGGTCAGATGGAGAGAGCAGATAAGCCTATTTTTGAAGGGTATGCACTGGTAACGGATATGGATGGGACGCTGCTGGATAAGCAGAAGGAAATCAGCCCGGACAATCTAGCGGCTATTCACCGGTTCGTCAGCGAGGGCGGACGTTTTACCGTGGCTACAGGCCGTATCGTCGAGCCAGCGGGTTATTTCGCGCGTCAGCTGCCGGTCAATCTGCCTGCCATTCTATACAACGGGGCAATGATCTACGATTACGAGCGGGAGGAGCCGCTTCACCAGACGCTGCTGCCTCGGGCGGCGGAGCAGGCCTTGCAGCGTGTGCTGGAGGCTTTCCCGGAGATCGGCGCCGAGATTTATGTACAGGGGGAGCCTTATCCGTATACGATCCGCGATAACGCTATGACCGCCCGGCACCGCGGCATCGAGAATTTCCCTCTGCAGGCTGTCGATGAAGTGAAATCCATCCCGGCGGATTGGTTGAAGATATTGTTTGCATGGGAGCCGGTGCTGCTTGATCAGGCAAGCGACGAGATGGTCAGGCTTTCATCGGGGACCGGGGTTGAGTGGGTTCGTTCAGACGGCCGGTATTTCGAAATGCTGCCGCAAGGGGCCACCAAGGGCGATGCGCTGGAGCAGCTGCTCGCGCTGACCGGGCTGGAGCTGGATAAATGCGTGGCGATGGGCGATCATCTGAACGATCTGGAGATGATCCGGAGGGCCGGCATGGGCGTGGCGGTCGGCAACGCTCATCCGCTGCTGCTGGAGGCGGCGGATCATGTGTGCAAGTCTCACACCGAGCATGCCGTGGCCGATGTGATCGGCTGGCTGGAGCAGCGTATTCGTTCAGAACGGCCGTAGCAAGATACAAGAAAGCCGCTTGTCCGGCGTCTTCACGGCGCTGGAGCAAGCGGCTTTCCTGTGTTGCAATAGTGATTTAGAAAATCGCCGGGGTTTCGACAATCACTTTCACATATTCGATGCTGCGATCTTCGGGACCCTTCACCGGCAGGCCGACTTCGATATGCTCGGTGATGTAATCGATCAGATCCTGCGAGATGACCTCACCTGGCAGCAGGATAGGGATGCCGGGCGGATACACATAGATAAACTCGGCAATGATCCGGTCGGCTGATTCCTTGAACGGAATAAGCTCCGTGTCGCCATAGAAAGCATCGCGCGGCGACAAAGTCAGCTGCGGGATTTTCGGAATCTTGATCACCAGCTCATTGGCCTCACGAATCGTAAAGTTCTCTTCGGACAGACGCCGCAGCGCAGTGATCAGGATATCTACGCTCTCGCGTGTGTCGCCCGGTGTGATGAGGCAGAGAATATTGTACATATCGCTCAGCTCGACCTCAAGGTTGTAATGCTCGCGCAGCCAATTCTCTGCGTCATAGCCGGTGATCCCCAGATGGCGGACGTGGATATTGACCTTGGTCGGATCGCAGTCAAAGGTCGCTTCACCGCCCAGAATCTCCCGGCCGAAGCATTCGAGTCCGGGAATATCGTTGATCTCCCGGCGTGCGAATTCGGCGAGCTCGATCGCCCGCTCCGCTATGGCCCGGCCGTTCAATGCCAGATTGCGGCGCGAGCAGTCGAGCGAAGCCAGCAGGATGTAAGAGGTCGACGTCGTCGTGAGCATACTGATGATCGTTTTGGCGCGGCGCACGTTGACCCGGCCTTCACGGATATTGAGTACCGAGCTCTGTGTCATGGAACCGCCGAGCTTATGCACGCTGGTCGCAGCCATATCTGCGCCAGCCTCCATAGCCGACATCGGCAGCCGGTCGTGGAAATGAATCAGCACGCCATGCGCTTCGTCCACGAGCACCGGGATGTTATAGCTGTGTACGATATCCACGATTTCCTTCAGGTTCGCGCATACGCCGTAATAGGTCGGGTTGATGACCAGCACGGCCTTAGCATCGGGATGGCGCTCCAGGGCGCGTTTGACGGAAGAGGTGGTGACTCCGTGGTCAATACCCAGATTCTCGTCATGAACCGGCTTCAGGAAGACCGGCTTGGCGCCGGCGAATATAATACCGGACAAAATGGATTTGTGCACGTTGCGGGGCACGATAATTTTGTCTCCCTCGGAGCAAACGGTCAGGATCATCGTCATGATGGCACCGCTCGTTCCTTGTACGGAGAAGAAAGTGTGGTCTGCGCCGAAGGCTTCGGCTGCAAGCTGCTGCGACTGCTCGATGACACCGGTTGGTTGATGAAGATCGTCCAGCGGTGCTATATTGATCAGGTCGATGGACAGCGCGTTATCGCCGATAAACTCCCGAAATTCGGGGTCCATGCCCACGCCCTTCTTATGTCCTGGAATGTGAAATTGAACCGGATTGCGTGCAGCGTGTTGTCTTAATGCGGTGAACAGGGGAGTTTTCGTCTGATCCACGGTCATCCCTACCTTTCATGGGCCTAGTAGATGCTGCTCATAAAACAAGCAAACATATCGAGTATAGCAAAATGCGCCGCGGATGCAAGGGATTTTTGGCATTCCGAATGTTAAGATTCGGAGTATGTCGATTTTGTTAACCTTGAGCCGCTAAGATTTCCATCGGCAAATGAGATATGATACATTTAAACTGCTGATTTACTAAAACTTAAAGGTAGTGTGATTGTGATGGATAAACGACTTCTTGTCATTATGGTGCTGATCATGACGGTATTTATCGGCTTTGGCATCATTATTCCCGTTCTTCCCGATGTTGTGACCGGTTCCGGAGCGGAGAGCTTTCATCTAGGGCTGCTGCTCTCGGTCTATTCGCTCGTGTCCTTCCTGATGTCGCCGTTCTGGGGAGGCTTGTCCGACCGGATCGGAAGAAGACCTATTATTATGATTGGTACGCTCGGCTTTAGCCTGAGCTTCTTCGTCTTCGGGATGGCGGGGGATAATCTGGTACTGATGTATGTCTCGCGTATTCTGGGCGGCTTGTTTTCCGGTGCTGTGACGGCATGTGCGGTCGCTTATGTGGCCGATATTACTTCGGAAGAAAACCGGACCAAGGGTATGGGACTCGTCGGCATGTCGATCGGTCTGGGCTTTATCTTTGGTCCGGCCGTAGGCGGCTTGCTCAGCGGCTACGGCTACAGCGTGCCGTTTTTTACGGCAGCGGGTCTGGCTCTGGCCATGTTCGTCTTCGCTTTCTTCATGCTGAAGGAATCGGTCACGGCGGAGAGCCGGCAAAAATCGCGCGACGTGAAGCAGTCGCGCTGGAAAGCGTTCGTAGGCTCGCTTAAATATTTATATGTGCTGAGCTTCTTCGTCTCATTCTCGCTAGCGGGTCTGGAAGCAACTTTGCTGTTATTCGAACGCGATGCTATCGGAGCGACGCCGACTCAGCTTGGCTTGATGTTCGCCGTGAGCGGGGTCGTAGGCGCCCTGATCCAGGGCGGGGTCGTCCGCCGTCTGATCAAGGCCGGACAGGAAGCTCGCGTGATCGGGATCGGGCTGGTCCTGTCAGCGCTCGGCTTCGTGCTGATTCTGTTCTCCAGCAGCCTGCTGACTGCATCGATCTATCTCAGCGTGTTCGCCGCAGGGAATGCACTGATCCGCCCTTGTGTGACCTCGCTGATTACACAGAAGACGACAGTCGGGCAGGGGGTAGCCTCCGGTCTCAGCTCGTCCATGGACAGCCTGGGGCGGATCGCAGGCCCGCTGCTGGGCGCTGGCATTTACGATTTCAGCCACAGCCTGCCATTCCTGATCGGAGCTGTGCTCTCGGTTGCTGCGCTGTATCTGCTCTATCGCTTCATCGTTCTCGACAGATCGGCGTCCACGAGGTCAGGCAAGCTGGCTTCTTAGGAGGTCGTATCTGGAATCATAATCCAAAAGCTGCCGTTTGCGATGAGCTTATCATCGGAAGCGGCAGCTTTTTTGGTGTCGGATGTCCGGCCGATTAAGGCTGGTCAGGCTTGGAATCCTTGACATGCTTGCGGTCTACGGCTTTTTCGACCCAAGGTGTCAGATTCTCTTTGATCTTGGCGACCAGTTGTTCCTTGTCTATGCCTTGGGCCGCCGCGATTTCTGTCAGTGACTTGCCTGCCTTAAGCTCGGCCTTCAACTCACTCTCCGTAATTCCCAGCAGGGCGGCGAGCTTGTCCGGGGCAGGCAGAATATGGCTGACGCCACGGCCATGCGGCTTATGGAGCTTCTTCAAATTATGCTGAACGAGGAACGTCAGATGCTTGTCTAGATTGTCCTTCATCCGGGAAGCCTGATCAGCTGTCAGCTTGCCGGAGGCCACAGCCTCGTCAATCCGTGCAATCCGCAGCGCCTTCAACTTTGTGACGAGATCGGCTTCGCTGACGCCGTGTTCTTTGGCGACCTCAGCCAAGGTTTGCTTTTGCAGAGAGGCGGTCAGCTTGTCCTGCGAGATGCCGAGAATACCGGCTGCTTCCTCGATGATGGCTTTGCCCGCCTGATGCGGCTGCTGGCCCTCGCCATGCTTGCCTTTACCAGCCGGACCCTCTTTGCCGGCTTGGTCCTTGCTGCTGTGCTTGCCGAACCAGCTCTTGGGGGCAGATTTGGCTGAGCCATCCTGTTCCGACGAGCTGCCCGAACCGGTTGACGGAGCTACCGCTGCACTGTCTTCGGCATTGGCCGGAGCATTCAGTCCGTAGAAGGCGCCTCCCCCTAACAATAGCGTAAGCGCTAAGGTGGAAATCACGACTTTGCTGGCATGCGTATGCTTCTTCATCCTGAACCATCCTTTCTACAGTTGGAGATACGGTTATATGTAACCATCTGTAGCATAGGCAACAAGGATTAAGCTCAGGTTAATTGCACCTTAGGATTTGCTAAATTTTGCTGGAAGCAGACAACAAAAAAGGGACGAAGGCTCGTCCCTTTCAAGAAAATATGCTCTTTTAAACTAAAGATTGACCCATGTTCCGTCCGGGCGCAAACATACGCGCTCAGGCGGGTTGGATCCATCGACGACGCCGACTTTTATGCAGCTGGAGAGGCCGGTTTCGAACACGATAGATTCGTGCTGTAAAACCTCAGGTTTCATATACGCTAACTTCGACAAAATAATCACTCCTTAAATGAACGGATATATTGATACATAATGTATCAAATATGATTATAAAGGCTTTTTTTGTCGCTGTCTAGACTATTTGAAAAGATTTCCTTTTTCTATATTGCTACAGTTTGGCAATTTGATACAAAGGCAGCAGTTGCTCGAAGGTTTGCTTGACCAGACCGAGGAACTTATCTCCCTCCAGAAGCTTCGCGTCGCTGGCTGCAACGG
This sequence comes from Paenibacillus filicis, assembly GCF_038070315.1. Taxonomy (NCBI): domain Bacteria; kingdom Bacillati; phylum Bacillota; class Bacilli; order Caryophanales; family Paenibacillaceae; genus Paenibacillus; species Paenibacillus filicis. The sequence goes on from NZ_JBBPCC010000011.1 coordinate 189,280, forward strand.
TACGGCCGATCAGGAACTCTACCTTCTTCACGTCGCGGAACCGCTCCAATGACCGGTTCAGGCCATCCTCGCCAAGCTCTCCTAGCGTCACATGATCCTTCTTCATATGGTCGAAGGACACGGCCATCTCCTGGGGAAGCGCCGCAAATTCATCTAGATGCTTCAAATAAGCCGAAGCAATGCCCTGCTTATTGGGCAGTTCGTAGATCAGAGCGAGCCAGATAAACACATGATCGTCGAACAGCCCGACCTGGAAGTGCGGATGCTGCTTGTAGCCGCGCTTGTTGCCGGCTATCGCCATCCACGTATCGACGGGGGCGTTCACCTTACGCCGCGCGTGCTGGGCGATGTGCAGGAACAGCTCTTCGCCTGCCTGAACGGATAATTCCTGCAGCACCTCGTCGCTAAGCTCCTTGAATTTGGGCTGAATCCGGCTGCGGATCGCTTCCATGCGGCCATCCAGGCCCTCTATGTGAAAGGTTTCGAAATCCTCCCGGTTAAATCCACTGAATGCCATGCTGATCCTCCTCATCCTTGGTAAGTGATCTCTATGAAACCTCTTTACTATATCATACCAGCCTCTGGACTGGCACGTGCGTTCCACCTAAAAAAAACACAAGTCAGTGAAAAGGCAATCCATAGCTGAAAGCGCTCTATCCAGGTTACCATAAGGCTACAACGACGAAGCTAATCGAGTAAGGAGGAACGCGTATGGCGGTCGACACGCAAGCAGTCAAGCCATTGCAAGACCGGATGCAGGAAGGACAGTTCAAGAGCTTACTTCGCAATATCTGGAAGTACAAAGCGCTGTATCTGATTTCACTGCCGGGGATTATTTACTTCATCATTTTCAAGTATGTTCCGCTGCTAGGGTCAGTCATCGCTTTTCAGGACTACAACATCTTTGGTGGCGTTACTGGCAGCAAGTGGGTCGGGTTCGAGCATTTCCAGAGGATGTTCGCGCATTATGATTTTCTCAATATTCTCAAGAACACGCTGCTGATCGGTTTGTACGATCTCGTGCTGGCCTTCCCGGCTCCGATCGTGCTGGCGCTGCTGCTGAACGAGTTGCGGCTCGTCGTGTACAAGCGTGTACTCCAAACCATCGTATACATGCCGCATTTCCTCTCATGGGTTATTGTCAGCGGTATTGCAATTAGCATTCTATCCCCGTCTACAGGGGCGGTGAATCACTTCCTGGCCTGGCTAGGCTTCGAACCGATCTACTTCCTAGGCGAAGAATCCTGGATACGTACGGTACTGATCGGCTCGGGCATCTGGAGAGATTCCGGTTACGGCACGATTATTTATCTGGCTGCGCTCGCGGGCATCAATCCCGATCTGTATGAGGCGGCGGAAGTGGATGGAGCGGGCCGATGGCGGCAAACGCTGTCCATTACGATTCCGGCGCTCATGCCGACTATCATGATTCTGTTCCTGCTGCATATCGGCAAGTTCCTGGACTTTGGCTTTGAGCGTGTCTATGTATTCCTGAACCCGCTCAACAAGGATAATGGTGAAATTCTCGATACGTATATTTACCAGGCGGGTCTGCTTGGTCAGCAGTTCAGTTATACGACGGCTATCGGTTTGTTCAAGTCCGTAGTCGGACTGCTCATGATCGTCATCGGCAACTTTATCAGTAAGAAAACCACAGGCGAGAGCTTGTATTAACGTTTGGCGAAAGCAGGAGGTGACCCTATCATGAATCGAAAGCCTACAGCCGGCTGGCAAACATTCAATGTCTTCAATTTATTGTTCCTAACCGTACTATCACTCGCGATGTTCCTGCCCTTCCTGAACGTGCTGGCGCAATCCTTCAGCAGCTCCGAGGCGATTGTCACCGGGAAAGTCTTTTTCCTGCCCGTTGAGTTCACCTGGATTAACTACCTGTATGTATTCAGCGATGCGGCCATCTGGCGCTCCTTCGGGATTACCGTGTATATTACGATAGTCGGAACGCTGATCAATCTGATTGCAACTGCATCCCTGGCTTATCCGGTGTCGCGGCAGGAGTATAAGGGACGCAATGTCATTGTCATCATGGTATTGATTACGATGGTATTCAGTGCGCCGCTCATTCCGAACTTTATCCTGATGAAGGGGCTCGGGCTTACCAACTCGCTGTGGGCGTTACTCATTCCCGGAGCGATCAGCGCGTTTAACTTCTTCGTTATGAGGTCGTTCTTCATGCAGATCCCGAGCGAGATTATCGACTCCGGACGCATCGACGGCTGCTCGGAGCTACGGATGATCTGGAGCATCGTCCTGCCTCTGTCCAAGCCCGTCATGGCCTCACTCGGTATCTTCTACGCGGTCAATCACTGGAACACGTACCAGAGCGCGCTTTACTACATCAACAAGCCGGCGCTGTATCCGCTGCAGGTAAAACTGCGCCAGCTGATCATGACTGACGACATCAGCATCGATCCCGCTTCTTCACAGTTCAGTGCGCTGGCTCATATGGACCCTGAGGGCATCAAAATGGCGACGATCATCATTGCCACGATCCCGATCATTATCATCTATCCGTTCCTGCAGCGCCACTTCGTCAAAGGGATGATGGTAGGCTCTGTGAAGTCGTAAGCTTGCGTCTAAGCGTCTGCGGATGAGGATATGAAAATCGCATATTCTAAAAAAATGACAATGCAAACCAAAGTCATTCCCTTGTTCCCAGCGGAATGTGCTCTTACAATGAGGCTATGAAAGCGCTATTATCCATTCAGGAAAAGAGGGGTACTATGAAAAAATGGATTTCCGCATCGATGGCCACTGTGATGACGGTCAGCGTGCTGACAGCTTGTGCCAAGCCGGCTGAACAATCAAACACGCAGGGGAGCTCCAAGCCAGCTGAGAAAACCAAGTTCTCGATCTCCATGCGCACGCTGAACTTCGGACATGTAGAGAAATCGCCGAACCTTAATGAGGACAAATGGGCGAAGAAGCTGGGCGAGCTGACGAATACGGAGCTGGATTTCATCCTCGTTCCTCACAAAGAGTATGAGCAGAAGATGATTCAGATGTTCGCGACCAACGATATCCCGGATGTCGTCATGAGCAGTGGCGGTGTCAATGGCCGGGATATGGCGGGTTCTGTGAAAGCAGGTGTATTCCTGCCGCTCGATGATCTGCTTAAGGAGCACGGACAGAACCTGCTGAAGAAGGTTCCAAAGAAGGCTTGGGAACAAGTTTCCTACCAGGGCAAAATCTACGCGATTCCGGAATATCTTTCGAACCCGTCGCGCCGCGCCACGTTCATCCGTAAGGACCTGCTTGATCAGGCGGGGCTGCCGGTACCGAAAACGGTGGACGAATACATGACTGTCTTGCGGAAGTTTAAGGAAATGGGCGTTGAAAACCCTTATATGGGCCGCGAGAACTTCAAGTACGCGGATACGTTCTTTGGCGCATATGACGTATACCCTTATCTGACGATGTATAAGCAGCAGGGCGATCAGATCGTACCGAAATTCTTCGATACGGAGAACATGACCAAGGCGCTGCAGGTATACAAAACTATGTTTGACGAGGGATTGATCAATAAGGAATTTGCGACAATCAACCCGACGGTCTTCAAGAACACGATCCTCTCCGGCAAAGCCGGGATCTTCTCGATGAACGCCAACGAGCTGATTCAATGGGAAACACAACTGAAAGCCAATGTGCCGACGGCCAAGCTGGAGATCATTCCTTCTCCGGTCGGTCCAGACGGCAAGGGGGGCTACTACTTGTATGGTCCGGTGCCACGCTCGTACTTCATCAACAAAAAAGTGAAGGACCCGGCTGCTATTGTCAAGTTCTTTGACTGGATGGTTTCGGACGAGGCCGAGAAGTTCTTCACCTTCGGCATTGAGGGAGACACCTACACCGAGGCGAACGGCAAGATCGATTACAAAGCACCGACTACCCCGCAGGCCGTGGACGAGGAACGCTATCGTCAAGCGTTCTTGTGGATGGTCCAGGATACAACGTATAATAAGGGAACGCTGAGCTTGACCGAGGAAGGCAAGAGACTCATGAATGTGTACGATACGACGCTGGCCAATGAAGGCCGCGATGGGATCACCTTCGAGCCGGCGCTGGAGTCCTCGATGAAAAATCCAGACATTTCCCCGGGTTCCGATCAGGCGCCTCCGCTGCTCCTGCAGCACATGATCAAGATGGTCTACGGCAAGGAGCCGATCTCCGACTGGCCGAAGGTCATCGAGGAGTGGAAGTCGAAGGGCGGCAATGAGATTCTCAAGGAGACGAACGAAAGGTTCAAGAATAAGGATTCCGGCACGGTCTCGATGCCGCGCAAATAAGCTCTGATAATGAAGCATTCTGCCGTCTCCTCACGCGCTGGCGCCGTGGGGAACGGCTTTTCCATAACTTAGTCAGCATACGTTAGTTCAGAAGGGGGCGTTCCCATGTACCGCATATTGATTGCAGATGACGAACCGATGATCCGCAAGGGGTTGCAGAAGCTGGTCGAACAGGCCGGGCTCCCGATTGTCGGCATCCGTACCGCCGAGAACGGGGCGGTTGCACTGCAGCGGATACAGGAGGAGCGCCCTGATTTTCTGTTCACGGATATCCGGATGCCCAAGCTGGACGGCTTGGAGCTGTGCCGCCTGGTGGCGGAGATGGATGCCGATATTCAGATTGTCGTCATCTCGGGTTACAGTGACTTTGAGTATGCCCAGAAGTGCCTGTCCTACGGTGTGAAGGAATACCTCTTGAAACCGGTTAATAAAAAGGCCGTGCATCACGTGCTGGAGAAGCTGGCGCTGAACAAGAGCAAGCAGAGCTCAGAGACGTTCGTAGCCGTCACGAAGCTGGAGCGATGGGCGGACGTGATGGAGAACGCCGTCTGGAAGCTTCAGGAGGCCGAGCTCGACGGGCTGCTGGAGGAGATGCGCAGTGAGCTGATGGGCAGCAGGCTCAAGCTGAACCGTCTGATCGAGGTGCTGCAGGAGCTTCATGCGCTGCTGCATAAGCGGCTCGGCGTTCGGGATATTTATCTGGTGCAGCACGAGCTGAATCTGGCGGCTGCTTCCGATGACGCAGAGGCTTGGGCGCGGTTCGCCAAGGATATGAAGGATCGATTGGCCGAGCTGAAAACAAGGCGCAAGGGTAAGCTGAAGGACCCCGTCGAGGAAGCGAAGCAGTACATTGAGGAGCATCTGGCCGAGGAGGTATCGCTGGAGGAAGTGGCCGACTTTATCGGCCTGAACGCTTCTTACTTCAGCCAGCTCTTCAAGCAGTCTTCGCAGGAGACGTTCGTGCAGTACCGCACCCGGCGGCGGATGGAGAAGGCCAAGAAACTGCTGGAGCAGCCGCATTGGCGTATTACGGATATCTCCGGCGAGGTCGGCTATGCCGATCATCCGCACTTTACGAAGACGTTCAAGAAGTATGCGGGCTGCCTGCCTTCCGAATACCGCCAGCGGATGGGCATCAGGTCATGAAGCGGAAAACGCTATCCAGCCAGATCTATCTGTACTTTATGATCGTGATCGTGCTGTCGCTTGCCTCGGTGGGCGTGTTCTCCTATCTCCAGTCGTCCCGCGAGCTGGACGGGCAGGTGAAGCAGTACATGGAGCAGATGATTGATAGCGCGACCTATCAGACCGATATTTATCTGCAAACGTATGAGTTGTTCAGCAAGTCCTTTGCTTCTAATCCCGATGTGCGGAGCTTTATCGAGATCGAGCCTGACGATTCCTATAAGTACTATGAATACTCGACCAGCATCAAGAAGTTCGCGCAAGAGTCCGTGACCTCGATCATGACGTTGTATAAGCAGCTTCATATGATGTATGTGGTGGGCCGGCATGGACGGGCGGTCGTCTATGAGAACCAGAATATTCTCAACTTCGACCCGGTGCTGGTTAAGGAAAACTACGATAACCTGATGAATTCGACCCCGGATGGCGGACGGATCAGTCTGCTGAACATGAGCATTCGGCCGGAGGACCGAGGTACGGTCGTGACGATGGCCGTCAAGGTGCTAGGCTCGTCGTACGGCGATTATAATCGCGGCGTGGTCGCTATTGAGATCAAGCTGGCAGAGCTGGCGAAGATCTGGGACCGGGTCAGCTTGGGGAAAAACGGATATTTCTTCATCATCGACGATGACGGTGACTATATTTACCATCCGTCGCTGCGCGATTCGAAGGAGGCTGGTCCGCAGAAGGGCGACGAACTCGCGCAACTGGTGCTCTCCAGCGGCAATGAGGCCATGCTGCATACGTACAAGGGTGAAGAGCGCATGTTCGTTTCCCGCAAGTCCAATTACTCCAATTGGAACCTGGTCGTCTCGATGCCCGTTAATGAGCTGCGCCGTCCGGCCTCCACGATCCGGACGACGACGATCATTATCGGCCTGGTCACGCTGGCCGTGGCGCTAGGGCTGGCCTCGCGCTTCGGACGGTCCATCGTAGCGCCGATTCGCGAGCTCAAGGAAAGTATGCGCGAGACGGAGAAGGGCAATTGGCAGCATATCGACGAGATCGGCCGGACCGATGAGATCGGCGGGCTCATTCACAGCTACAATCTGATGGTGACGCGTCTGTCGGAGATGATCGAGCGGGTGTACGAGGTGGAGCTGCAGCAGCAGAAGAATGAGCTGGAGCTGGGACGCTCGGAACTGGAGCGCCAGAGGGCTGAGTTCCAGTCCCTGCAGCTGCAGATTAATCCGCACTTCCTGTATAACACGCTGGAGACGATCAATTGCTATGCGATCGTGAAGGACTCGGATGAAATTACCGAGATGGTGGAGGCGATGGCTTTCATGCTCCGCTACTCGGTTCAGACGAATCTGGAGGAAATTACAGTTGCAAACGAGCTGAACCATGTCCGCAACTATATGATTATTTTGCAGCATCGCATCGGCCGGGAATTTGAGCTTGATGTGGCGGTTCCACCAGGACTGCTGCTGGAGAAGATGGTCCGGCTGACACTGCAGCCTTTGATTGAAAATATATTTCAGCATGCCTTTCCCGATGGCTTGGAAGAGAGGCATTTTATCCGCATTGATGCCCGCAAGCAGGACCGCCTGTTCCAGGTAACGGTCGAGGATAACGGGACGGGGATTTCTCCCGAGCGGCTCGCTGAGCTGCGTCGCAAGCTGGAGGAGAACCGTCTGGCCGCTCCGGAGGACCGGGAAGGACGCCGTGGCGGCGGCATCGGATTAATGAATGTACATCGCCGCATCCAGATGGTATTTGGTGAAGCGTACGGATTGTCGGTTGACAGCGAATGGGGCAAGTGGACGAAGATTGTGATGACGATGCCGGAAACGGACAGACCCCGGATGGGTCTGGTCAAACCTTAGCAACCATACATGGGGAGGAATTACGATGAACATCGATTTGACGGGGAAAATAGCACTGGTTACAGGGTCCAACGCAGGGATCGGACGGGCGATTGCGATCCTGCTGGCTGCAAACGGAGCGAAGGTAGGCGTCAACTGTCTGAATAATGTAGCACAGGGCCAGCAGGTTGTAGCAGAAATCCAGTCGGCTGGGGGAGAGGCCGTGCTCGTACAGGCAGATGTGACGGACCCTGCACAAATCGACCGGCTCGTGTCCGAGGTCGAGCAGGCTTTGGGCGGTACGGTAGATATTCTGGTCAATAATGCCGGCCATCTGATCCAGCGGGTGCCGAATACCGAGATGACGGAAGAGATGTACGACCGCATCCTGAACGTGAACCTGAAAAGCACCGTATTTATGTGCAAGCGGGTATTGGGTGGCATGAAGGAGAAAGGCGGCGGACGAATCGTGAATATGACCTCCGTAGCTGCCCATAACGGCGGCGGCCCTGGCTCCAGCATCTACGCAGCCAGCAAGGCGGCTGTGATGGCTTATACGAAGGGCTTGGCCAAGGAGGTTGCCGCAGGAGGGATCACGGTGAACAATGTATCGCCTGGATTTATCGGCAATACGATGTTTCATGCGACGTTTACACCGAATGCAGCCCGCCAGTCCACGATCGCGGGCATTCCGCTGCAGCGTGAGGGAACACCTGACGATGTAGCCGGAGCCGTGCTGTATCTGGCCTCCGAGCTGGCTTCCTACGTCACCGGAGAGACGATTGAGATCAACGGCGGGATGATGATGCGATGAGCAGGCTGTTGGAAGAGAAGCAGGAGAGGTATGCCTGGGCCGCAGAAGCGGTCCGGGCGCTGCAGGAAGAACTGGACGGGCTGAGCGCCGCGGGAAGCTTGATGGTTCCGCAGGAGCCCGGCGGCTGGTGGCATCAATATGTATGCCCCAACCATGATACCGAGCTGTTGTTCGACGAGCGGGACGTGGATCCGGCGTACTTCCTGTGTCCCCATGGCTGCCGGATCGAGGGAGATGCTTATCGGGGCGCTTGGCTGGTATTTAAGCATCAATCACTTGCACGAAGCGCACTGCAGGCTGCAGCGGTCTATGCGGCCGTCAGGGAAGAATCTTATGCGCAGCTTGGGAAGCGTTTGCTCGTGGAATATGCGGCTCAATTCCCGCAGTATCCCGTTCATCCCGAAGCTCAGAGCTGGATGCTGAAGGGCCGGGCCTTCCATCAGGCGCTGACGGAGGCGATCTGGTCGACGACGATGCTTCGCGCTTATCTGCTGCTGCTGGATGAGGGCGTTGCCTTCACGGGCGAGGAGGAGCGGATAATCGGAACATTACTGGATATGCTGGAAGGCAGTATGACCGAGTATCGCCATATTTTAATACATGAACGCGACAACGCTGAGAATAACTACACAGCCTGGCTCAATGCGGCGCTGTCTTGTGTCTATGCGGCACGCGGACAGCAGAGCGAGCTGGAATCCCTGGTCACGGATAAGGGAGGCTTTCTGCATCACCTGACGATCGGAGTCAAGCCGGATCAGCTCGAATTTGAGGGAAGCGTATACTATCATATTTTCGTACTCCGGGCTTATCTGATATCCGCCGAGATGGCTGCGAGGTTCGGTGTCGATCTATATGACGCGGGGGGCGAGCAGGGCCAGTCGATGCAGGGCATGTTCGAAGCGCTCTCGCAGCTTGCCGATGACCGCGGCGAACTTCCGGCGCTGCATGACGGTCCGATGGCGCGTCTGCCGTATGCGCGGGAGATCGCCGAGATTATGGAGCAGGGGCTTGCTCAGTACAGACTGGCGGAGCTGGAGCCGATTCTGCGGGAGGCGAACCGTCAGATGGGGGCGCGTGAAGGCGAGCGATGCAGTCTGGAGTCGCTGCTGTATGGTCAGGGCGAGCTAGGGAGCTCATCATCCGGCCGGGGGGCCGCCGATGGTGCTGGAGCACCAACCGGTGAAGCGGCTCTTGAAGCTGCAGCTGCAACCGATACGTCAGCCGGAGAGCCGACTACGGATCAGCCGGGAACCTCCCCGGCTGCATCGGCTCCTCGGCGGTCAAGGCTGTGGGCCGAGTCGGGATTCGTGCTGGGCCGCGTGTCCGGCAGCAAGCTGAGCTTTCTTGCGGATTTCGGCGAGCATGGCGGGTCGCACGGGCATGATGACAAGCTGCATCTGACACTGATGCACAGCGCTGGTTCCTTGACGCCGGATCTTGGGATGGTGCCTTATGGCTCAGCCCTGCGCAAGTCCTGGTTCGCGGAGACTGCCTCGCATAACACAGTGTCCATCGGAGGTGCCTCGCAGGCGCCTCATACAGGCCGCTGTCTGCGCTTTGAAGAGAACGGCAGCTATGTCAGCGTCTGGCTCCAGTCGACAGACGCATATGTCGGCTGGCGGCTTGACCGTCATCTGCTGCTGATGGGAGAGTGGATGCTGGACTGGTACGAGGTAGAGGCGGCGGACGGACGGGAGGATGCGATCGAATGGTGGATGCATCCCGTCGTTCCGGTTGAGACGGATTGGCTGGCAGCGTCCGACGGTATGGTGGGTGGTGATGGCCGGGAGTTCTATACGGTCTACACGCAGGACGAAGAAAGGCTGCTGCCTCTGGCAAGCCGCTTTGTACCGGCTCCGGCTGACGATGCAGCCGGGAGCGCGGCAGCTTCGATCCACTATCAAGTGGCATGCGGCGAGGTTGTGACGCATACGGCCCTAGTGGGTGCAGACCAGGAATTGCTTAGCGTGATAACGCCGGGCACCTCTGTGGACCCGAGTCTGCCGCTGACCGCATTGCTGCATCGGCAGTTCGGGACACACGCTGCATTTATTCATACTTATCGGGCCGCGGATACGGGATGTGTGCTGCGTTCCCGATCCCGGAGTGAAATCGAGCTTGAGGCTGACGGACAGAGCTGGCGGGTGCAATTGACGCCTGACCGGGGTCTGGTTTGGGAGGAAATGAGTAGAGCCGGAGGAGAGAAATGCAGATGAGAGAGCATGCACCGCTATATGAGCCGCTAAGCGGCACGCTAACCGTTCAATACGAACCGAATGAAGAAACTGTACTGGCTGAGAATCCGCCCCGGTTTACATGGATTCCGGCGCAGCTGGAGCAAGACCGCTATGTGCTGCAAATTTCCCTATCCGACCGATTTGACGGACAGGGGACCAAGACCGTTCAGCCAATTGCCTACAATCTGTATACGCCGGATGAGGCCTTGGCTCCCGGCACCTATTATTGGCGTTATGCGCTGCTTGACGAAGAAGGCGAGCGCACGGCGTGGAGCCGGGTCCGCAGGTTCGAGGTCCCGGCGGGGCTGCCGGAGACGCCGCTGCCAGACCGATCCAGTCGGTATGCCACCGCTTCGCCAGCCCATCCCAGACTCTGGCTTACCCCCGGCGAGGTAGAAAGCTTCCGCAGCCGACTGGCGGACGATCTGGACAGCTGCGGCTGGGCCGTGTTCTACGAGAAGTCGGTCCTGCCCTGGATAGACCGGGAACTTATCGCCGAGCCCTTGGCTTATCCGAACAACAAGCGGGTAGCGAATCTGTGGCGACAGATGTATATAGACTGCCAGGAGGCGCTGTACGCCGTGAGGCATCTGGCTGTTGCCGGCGAGCTGCTGGACGATGCAGACCTACGGGAGCGGGCCAAGACATGGCTGCTGCACGTCGCCTCATGGAACCCGGAGGGCACGACAAGCCGCGATTACAACGACGAAGCGTCCTTTCGGATTGCTGGGGCGCTGGCCTGGGGCTATGACTGGCTGTACGACAGCCTGACCGAAGAGGAACGCTCTGCGGTTCGCTCCGTGCTGCTCGTTCGGACGCGGCAGGTGGCTTTCCATGTCATCGAGCGGTCCAAGATTCATCATGTGCCCTTCGACAGCCATGCGGTCCGTTCGCTGTCCAGTGTGCTGGTACCGTGCTGCATCGTCCTGCTGGGTGAAGAGCCGGAGGCGCGCGAGTGGCTGGACTATACGCTGGAGTATTACGCGGGGCTGTATTCCCCTTGGGGCGGACAGGATGGCGGTTGGGCCGAAGGACCGATGTACTGGACGACCGGGATGGCCTTTATGAGCGAGGCGATGAATCTGCTGAAGAAATACACGGGGATTGATTTCTACAAGCGCCCGTTTTTTGCCAAGACCGGGGATTTCCCGCTGTATTGCTTCAGCCCGGACACACTCCGCGCCAGCTTCGGCGACCAGTCCACGCTGGGCGATCCGGTGAGCCTGAAGACAGGATTCAATGTGCGCCAATTCGCAGGTGTTACCGGGAATGGTCTGTATCAGTGGTACTTCGAGCGGGTGAGGGAAACGGATACCGACTCGGAGATGAAGTTCTACAATTACGGCTGGTGGGACTTCCGCTTCGACGAGCTGGTCTATCGGCATGATTACCCGCAGGTGGAGGAGGTCGCGCCGACGGATGAACGGATCGAGAGGATCAAGTGGTTCCGCGATATCGGCTGGGTGGCCTTCCATGCGAATATGGCCGATCCGGAGCGCCATGTGATGCTGTTGACCAAGAGCAGCAAATACGGCTCCGTCAGCCACAGCCACGGCGATCAGAACGGCTTCCTGCTGCATGCGTACGGGGAGCCGCTGGCGATCGAGAGCGGCCACTATGTCGCCTTCGGCAGCACGATGCATATGAACTGGCGCAAGCAGACCCGCTCCACCAGCAACATCCTGATCGACGGACTCGGGCAGTATGCCGGGACCAATAAGGTGCTGAATATGGCTGCCCAAGGCCGCGTAGAGGCTGCCGAGCAGCGGGAGGGCTATGCCTATTCCCGCAGCGACGCCACGGCGGCTTACAAGGAGCAGGTGCCGTATCTGGAGCGATACGTGCGCGAGCTTTACTTTATCGGGGGGTCTTACGTCGTCGTGGTCGATCATATCGATCTGGCCCAGCCTGGCAAAGTCGATTGGCTGTTCCAGACGCTGTATGAGATGAAGCTGGACGGTCAACACTTCCGCGTGCAGGGAAAGAAGGCGGACATGGATGGCCGGTTCGTGTACAGCTCCTCTGGCGAGCTGGAACTCGATCAGCGTGAGGGCTTCCCGGACGTCGACCCGTCAGAGATCGAGGGGCTGCCGAGGCATTGGACCCTGCAAGCCACGACTCGAGAAGCACGCAGCCACCGGATCGCTACGCTGCTCGTTCCCGTCAAGCATGGAGAGCCCAAATATGTCTCGTACTTCATGGACGATCAGGGGCATGGCGTTCACTTGTACTTCACAGAGGACGGCATCACCCATAAAGTAGACGTGCCCAAGGCTTATTGATTTCATCAGGGTCAGACTCTGTTATCGCCGCTCCTTGGCTTCTGCCGAGGGGCGGCTTCTTGGCGTGTCTCCAACCGGATCAAGCCGGCAAAAAGCCCGGAGCGCAGTAGGCTCCGGGCTTGCTCAATGCTATTATTTCCCGGCCTTCACTTCGCTTAGAAGTGACAAGTCGAGGAATTTGCTCAAATCAAGCTCTTCTTTCTTCACGTCCTTGATATAGCCGGCGTCGATGGAAACCTTGGTCATCTCTTCGATGGCTTCCTTGCTGACGTCGGTCGTCAGGTTCAAGTGGCTGATGGCCGCCTTGATGAGCCCGAGATCCATCCCCTTGCCGCTGAGCTCTTTGAGGCGGTTGTTGATCAGCTCGTACGACTTATCCGGGTTGGCCTTGATGAATTCGACCGCATCGGCGTTAGCCTTGACCGCTTGCTTCGCTGCATCGCGATGCTCCTTGAGGAACTTGTCGCTGGCTACGAGAATCGTAAGTGGGTAGTTGCCTTTGTTCGGAGGCACTTGATCCCAAGGCACGATCACCTTGCCGATGCCTTCCTGCTCCATCTGAGTGCCCCACGGCTCAGGGATGAGCGTGGCGTCGATTTCCTTCTGGCGCATGGCGATCAGCGTATCGGCTGGAGCGCGGGCGATGATTTGCACACCGGTTTTATCTGTCGTCACGTTCAGGCCGTTCTCCTTGAGCAGCAGGCGCAGCGAGATTTCATTGGTGCTGCCCTTGGTCGGGATCGCAACGGTTTTGCCCACGAGGTCCTTCGGCGAGTTGATGCCGGAGTCTTTGCCTGCCACGAGAACCGCGCCGCCGTTGTTGGCGCCGGAGATGACCCGGAAGTTTTTGCTCTTCAGGAACTGGGAGCTGGAAGGGCCGGGACCGACATAGCCGAGATCGATCTGATCGGTCGCGATCGCTGTGGAGAAGTCGGAGCCGTTGTCGAACGCTTGCACTTCAATCTTTACATTGTCACCCCAGTATTTCTTGAACAAGCCTTGCTCCAGGGCGATGTAGCCCGGTGCGTGTGTGACATTCTTGAAGATACCGATGCGTACCGTGGATGGGGCGGCTGCGGCCGGAGCTTTCTCTCCGCCGGTTGCGGCTCCGCCTTGAGGGGTTGCCGGTTCGGATTTGCTTCCGCATGCCGTCAGGGCCAGGGAGGCTCCCAGGACGACAGCCAGAATAGATGACCATTTTTTCTTCATTTTTTCTCTACTCCTTTTTGATTGCCGATGAATCGGGCTAAGATTTAGTCGGGCCTGCCAGTCCGTAGCGTACAAGAAGCTTGTCTTCCAGACGCTTGAAGCAGAAGTGGTCGGAGATGGTGCCCAGTACCGCGATAATGATCACGATACAAAGCATGAGCGCCGTATCGGCCAAATTTCGTCCATCCTGCAGCAGTTGTCCGAGTCCGACCCCCTTGGCGATCAGCTCACCGGCCACCAGCGCACGCCAGGCGAATGCCCAGGCTACGCGGACGCCCGTCATCATGTGCGGGAATGCTGCCGGAACCATGATCTGGTAGAACATCCGGAAGCCGTTGCCGGTGCCCAGCGTCAGGGCCGCCTTCGTATAGATGGCCGGAATGTTCTTGATCCCGGTACGGCTCGACATCGCCATCGTCCAGGTCGCGCCCAGTGTCGTGATGAAGATAACCGAGAAGTCATTCATCCCGAACCAGATAATGGCGAAAGGCAGCCAGGCGATACTCGGAATCGTTTGCAGCGCTACAACCAGAAACCCTATCGTATCGTCGATGAGACGGTAACGAGCGAACAGGAAGCCGAGCACGGTCCCTACGGCGATGGAGATCACGAACGACAGCAGCAGCCGCTTGATGCTTTGCAGCGTCGCCTCCAGCAGCTGGCCGTGGACGAAGCCGTCATAGAACGCTTGAAACGTTTGCAGAGCGGAAGGGAACTTCCAGCCCCAATCAAAAATTCTAAATCCCGCCTCCCAGGCCGCTAGAAGCAGGATCAGAAAGATCGTTCTTCTTAAGGCTGTACTCATCGCCGGTTTCCTCCCTTACTACTTTCTCTAGCTCGTCTGCCAGCGCTTCCATGATAAGGGCTTCCACATGATGCAGAACCGGATCGGCCTGATTGCGGGGACGCGCAGCCTGAACGGCAAATTCCTTCTTGATGCTGCCGGGACGGGTGGACATCACCAGCACGCGGTCGGACAGGATGACCGCTTCTCTAATATTATGAGTAATAAAAAGAATAGTCTTGCGGGTTTTCAGCCAGATTTCCTCTAGGTCCTTATGCAGGATAAGGCGGGTTTGCTCGTCCAGCGCAGCGAAGGGCTCATCCATGAGCAAGATCTCCGAATCCATGGCCAGCGCCCGGGCGATAGCCGCCCGCTGCTTCATGCCGCCGGACAGCTCATGCGGGTAACGGTCCGTGAATTTGCTGAGGTGAACAGCCTTGATATGCTCCTTGGCGATCTCCTCGCGCTCCGCCTTGCCGATTCCTTTCTGCTTGAGGCCGAAGGCGACGTTCTCCAGCACGGTCAGCCAAGGAAACAGCGCATGCTCCTGGAACACGACGACCCGGTCCGGACCGGGTCCGCCGCAAGGCTTTCCGTTCACGGTAATAATGCCTTGCTCCGCGTTCTCGAGCCCTGCTACCAGGTTCAACAGCGTGGACTTGCCGCAGCCGGAAGGACCGAGCAGCGAAACGAACTCTCCCTTGCCGATCGTAAGTGACACGTCATGTATCGCGGTATAAGGGGCCGAGCCCCGTTGCTGGAACGTCTTGCTGACGTTGCTGATTTCGATCAAAGCAATCACTCCTTGTAACGTCATTCTGGATGCCAAAATCCCGTAAGCATTTTCAAACTAATTCTATAGGAATTAGAAAAGTTGTCAACTTCATTTTTTAGAAGGAAAACCGCCGATTTTGTCGAATATTTACAAATAGGCATATTTTACCGTAGAAAGGGATGAGTCCGCATTAAACGTTATCAACGCGTACTGCTTGCTGCAGGGGTGCTCGGAGGGGTGTTCACCGCCGGGGTTTACGCACAGGATGTGCTTGAGCGGGTGGAGGCTTACCTGCGCCCGGATTTTCAAGTCGTGATTGACGGGGAGAATGTCAGGATGGATAGTCCGGTACTCGTCTATAACGATACGAGCTACCTGCCTCTGAAGGAGATCTCCCAGCGCCTCGGCGCGAGCGTGTATTGGAAGAGTGAGACGAAGCAGATTTATATCAACACGCGGGTCAATACGGAGCAGCGCCAGGAGGATCCGAATCCAACCTACGAGACGATTGAACTCAACAATCCTTATTCGGCCATGGTCAGTTACCTAGGGGCGGAATATCCCGTACTGGTAACCTCCAACATTAAGTCAGGGAGCTATGGCCGCTACTACCGGGAATCCGATGTGAAGCGTATGGGGGTGGATACCAAGGGGTTGGCCAAGGCCAAGGAGCGTCTGACTAACGAGGTGTTCGTTCATGAGAACGAACTGGCCAAGCGCTGGAAGCAGACTCCGACACAAACGTATGCTGCAGGCTATGAAGCTTATGTCATCGCGGATGAACTGCATCCGAAGAAAATCGATATATTGCGCAGTCATATCAAGGGTATGGAGAGATTGACCTACGGGGATGTGGAGTACAGTTCAAAGCCGATTATAGTGCAAAAAGTACCTGACAAGGAAAATGCATACGACCTACTGTATCTGGAAACTGTCCGCATGCTAAATGTGTATGTGAATTCCTCCAGCCGTTATAAAATCGCTCGCTTGGTCATTTCGCAGGATATCTTCAAATCCGATTCCTATGTCGTCAATAATCAGAATACGACCGATCTGGAGCTTGAGGCGCAGAAGCGGGAGCATCCGGAGAGCAAGTAACCGCCAATCGAAAAGATCCAGACTCGCCGGTACAGTACGCCTAATCTGCGGGGGAGGGATCAACGCGGATCTTTCCCCCGCCAGTACATAATCGCGATCTGGGTCCGGTCCCGCACGCCGAGCTTGCTTAAAACTTCAGTCACATAATTTTTGACCGTGCCCTCGCTCAGGAACAGATCCTGGGCGATTTCTTTGTTGGAGAGCCCTTCGGCAATCCGTTCCACGATCTGCAGCTCGGTGGCCGTTAGTCCGTACGGCTCCAGCCGGGAGCCCGGCGAATCTACGGAGGCTTCGGCCTGAGTCTGAGGGATGCGCGGCTGACCGGCGCGGGCTCCGGGTTGAATCCAGTCCGTCAGCTTGCGGGCGATATCCGGATGGATCAGCCAGTTGCCTTGATGGACCGTCTTGATGCCCTGCACGATGCGGTCCGGAGGGATGTTTTTCAATAGATAGCCGCTCGCTCCGTTACGCAGTGCTTCCACGATATAGTCGTCATCGTCGAAGGTCGTCAGGATCAGTACGCGCGTATCAGGAGCCGTCTGCTTAATCAGGCGCGTACCCTCCACCCCTGAGCAGCCGGGCATGCGGATATCCATCAGCACGACATCGGCCTCACCTCCTGCAGCTACGTAAGCGTGGGCAGCCTCTCCATCGCCGAAGGTTCCCGCTACGGACAGCTCGGGGTCCAGCTCCAGAATCATTTTCAGGCTCTCGCGTATAAACGGGTCATCATCGACAATAATGACATGAATCATGGTCAGCCTCTCCTTTATCCTGTACGGTTAAGGTCTAATGCAGGCTTCCTTCCTGGGACAGGGGCAGTATGGTTATGATCCGAAACGGATGCTCGCCTCCGAAGGTCAGTTCCCCTCCGACCAGCCGTACCCGTTCCTCCATGCCGCTAAGCCCAAGTCCCTTACGCAGGTTAGCCAGATCGGGCAGCTTGCCGTTATTGGAAACGGTCATCACGACCCGTTCGTTGTCGTAATGCAGATGCAGGTCGATTTCCGTAGCGCCTCCGTGCCGGATCGCATTGGTGACAGCCTCCTGCGCATTGCGGTACAGAATGATTTCCAGACTCGGATAGATCGGGCGCGGCAGGCCGGAGATGTGATGAGAGACAGCCAGCCCGCGGTCTGCGGCCAGACTGTCGATCAGCCGGCGAATGGAAAAGCTGTGCAGCTCTTCGTCTGCCGGCTTCAGCCTCCTCACCGTATGCCGCAGCGTATCCATGCTTTCCGTCAGGTGATCGCGCACCTGTCCGGTCAGCTTCAGTGCCTCGGCTTGCCGGTCGGGCATGAGACGGATCGCGGCTTCCAGCATCATCTTGGAACGGATCAGCTTATGTCCCAGATCGTCGTGAATATCCCGGGCGATCCGGGTCCGCTCCTCGGCCTGGGCGAGCTGCTCGACCCTGCCGGCGTATTCGAGCAGCCGGTTTCTTGCCGCGTCCAGCTCATAGGCTTTATGCCGCAATTGGTCGTACACCTGCTCCAGATCGCGTGTCTGCCGCCCTGCGTCAGACAGCCTCAGCAGCAGCCCGCCGATCGTCAGCGCGCACAGGTTGGCGACAAGGGTGAGCTGCAGGTCCGTATGACCGTATAGAGTTGCATTCAGAGCAACGAGATGAAAGGCGAGCTGCGGAAGACGCAGGGGCTCGTGCCCGTCGCGACTGGATGCAACCATACCCGACAGATGACAGAGAAAGAGAAGCCCTCCGTAAGTTCTCCCCAGCCAGACAATGGCTAATGTTTCGATCAGGCTGGCCATTCCCCGCATGTGCTCCGGCAGCCAGGACCGGCGAGCCTGCGCCCAGACGAGCAGAAGCAGTACGCAAAAGGTAAGCCAGCCAAGCTCAGGCAGCGGGATGAAATAGGCCGTGCCCAAAGCCGGCAAAATAAGCAATAAGTACCGCAGCCATACAAGCATAGTATCCTACCGCCTCCTTGGCCGATTATATCATACAGATTTCCTTTCACGAAGGTGACTTTGGTCACCCGCAACTCATGACCAAGGCTAACTGTGAGGATCGGCACGCTGTTGTACAATGGATGAAGCTATAGAACGACAAGATCCAAAGGAGCGTGCAGGATGAGCTTGGTGCAGATCGAACAAGTGGTCAAACGTTACGGAGGTATGATCTCAGTCGATCATCTGACTCTGACGATCCGGCAAGGGGAGATATATGGGCTGCTCGGTCCGAACGGCGCGGGGAAGAGCACGACGATCAAGATGCTGTGCGGATTGCTGGACATCGATCAGGGGGAGATCCGGGTTGACGGTTTCTCCGTACGCCAGCGGCCTCTCGATGTCAAGAGACGGATCGGGCTGGTGCCACAGGATCTGGCAATCTACGAGCGGCTGACGGCGCGGGAGAATGTGAATTTCTTCGCCAGATTGTACGGCTTGCGGGGCAATCTGCTGCAGGAGCGCGTGGATGAAGCGCTGGAGTTCGTCGGACTGAGCGACCGCCAGCATGAGCGGCCCGGGGAGTACTCAGGCGGGATGAAGCGGAGGCTGAATATTGCGTGTGCGATTGCCCACCGGCCCAAGCTGATTATTATGGATGAGCCCACTGTCGGCATTGATCCGCAATCCCGGAATCACATCCTGGAGTCGGTCCGGCAACTCAACCGGATGGGCTCCACGATTATTTACACCAGTCATTACATGGAGGAGGTCTCGGCGCTCAGCACCCGAATCGGCATTCTCGACAAGGGGCATCTGATTGCTGAGGGGACGCAGGAAGATTTGCGTGCGCAAGTATCCGACGAGGAAAGGCTCATCCTTCAGACGGCACATATGTCGGCTGCGGCTGTCCAGGAGCTGCAATCGCACCCGCGGATCAAGCGGCTTACCGAGACCGACGGCAGGCTGGAAGTGTGTGTGCCTGCGAATCATGCACCGTTGCAGGACGTGCTGTTCATCCTGTCCAAGCATGATGTTACCATTCAGTCCCTAACCCGCGTGGAGCCGGATTTGGAAACGTTGTTTCTGTCCCTGACCGGACGGACGCTGCGGGATTAGGGGAGGTGAATAGTAGCATGGCAAACATAGCTCTGATCGCGTGGACTCACATCAAGATGATCAGCCGGGTGCGGGTAGTGATATTCGTGATGATGGTATTTCCGCTGCTGCTGATCGTCATTCTCGGCTCGGCACTGTCCGAATCGTTCGGTACCGTGGATATGAAGCTGAAGCCGGTGAAGATCACGGTCGTCAATCTGGATCAAGGCATCTGGAACGAGCGGATGCTGGGATACCTCCATTCTCCCGAGCTCGAGGGAGTGCTGGAGGCAAGTCAAGGGAGCACGCGCGAGGAGGCGGTCGAACGCCTGCGCACGGGCAGCTCGGAATTTGCCGTGGTTATTCCGGCAGGCTTCGGGGCCGCTCTCCAGGAGGGCGGAGCGGCCAATTGGGAGCTGATTGCCGGCAAAAACCGGCAGCAAAATCTGATCGCCCAGACGGTGCTGTCCGGTTATCTCGACAGGATCAATTATACACAGGCGACGGCAATCGCGGCCGTCCGTCAAGGTGCCCAGCCTGCCGTTGAGGCGGAAGGCGGAAGAGACAGGGCGGCCTTGATCAAGCTGGGCAGACTCGGTGAGCAGGGGCATCGTTATACGGCCATGCAATATTACGCCTCTTCTATGCTCATTATGTTCATGCTCTATTCCGGCATGATGCTAGCGATCACGCTGGTAGGAGAGCGGGAGAGCCACACGCTTGCCCGGCTCTCGGCGCTGCCAGTCAGTATGAACCAGATAGCCGGCGGCAAGATGCTCGGCCATACGCTGCTGACGCTGCTCCAGGCGGCACTGATCATCGTATTTACGCAGTATGTATATGGAGTGGACTGGGGGGACAGCCTGCAGCTGCTCGCCGCGAACTGTCTGGCTGTGGCGGCAGCTTCCATGAGTATCGCGATGATCGTCACGGCTTTTGCCAAATCGATTAAGGCGGTCACGGGCACCTTCCAATTCGTCATCATCATCATGACCTTCTTGAGCGGAGGCTTCACGGCCGATATGCCACAGGTCGTCGAGCTGCTGGGCCGGTTTACCGTCAACCAGTGGGCGATGCAAAGCCTGCTGCATCTGATGATCTATGAACATGCGGCAGCCGTCCAGCAGCTAGGAGTACTCGCGGCAATCGCGGCCGGACTTGTGATCGCTTCGGGAATCACGTACTGGAAGGTGGGATACCGTGAATAGCTTGATCATTGCAGCCAACCTGACGAAGAGGACCATCGGTCATTGGCGGGGCATATTGCTGTACATTCTGATTCCGGCTCTGGCTGTTTCGCTTATTATCGGGCTGATCGGAGCGGGAGGGGATCGGCCGGTCCCGATTTCTTATTACAATGCAGATTCGGGTGCAGCCGGGGCTCATATCGTCCGCGAGCTGTCGAGGAATCCGAGGTATAAGCTGATAGAGTCGCAGGGTCCTGAAGCTATGAAGCGGTCGGTCCTGGAACGCAAGGCGTCGGCAGCCTTCCTGATTCCTGCGGATTTTACGGCGAGCCTTCGGACCGGTGAGCCGAGCCAGCTCGAGCATTACGATGTGGCGCTTAGCGAAGCTTCCTTCACGCTGCGTATTGCCTTGCAGCAGGGCGCAGAACGGATCAAGGCTGGCGTGGATGCGCTGAAGGCTTCCGGGGCTGGAGAGGGGGCCCTCGAGCTGATGCTTCAGGAGGCAGAGCAGCATAGAATCGGTTGGACGATGACGGATTATGGCTGGTACGAGAATCCGGCACTGAGGCTCTCCACGGGCATTATGATTTTATTTATCATGGCAATTATCGGACATTCGGTATCCGTGATCGTCGAAGACCGCAGGCAGCATACGATGACGCGGATGTATGCGGCCCCGGTCCGAGCCTTCGAGATCGCCTTGGGCAACATGATGGGCAGCTTCCTGGTCGGCACCCTACAGATCTTGATCATGTTGTCCTTCACGCGCTATGTGCTGGGCTTCGACTATGGCTTGCCGTTCGGTCCCCATTTCCTCGTCATGGAATGCTTTCTGCTCGCCGTTATGGGGATTGCCAGCGCCGTAGCCGGGCTGGTTCGCAGCCGGGAGAACATTGCCGCCCTCAACTCGATCGTTTCCACCCCGATGTGCATGCTTGGCGGCTGCTTCTGGCCGGTATCGGTCATGCCTGAGTATATGCAGAGGCTGTCAAGCTTTGTCCCGCAAAGCTGGGCAATCGACGCCGTGAAGCGTTTGGCGACCGGGCAGCATTTGGCCGATTTGACGCTGCATTTCGGTGTGCTGCTGCTGTTTGCCATTGTTCTGCTCGGCTTCGGCGCAGCAATCTTGAGGCCGGCTTCGCAGGAATCGGCATGAAAGCGGCGAATGCTTACTAGAAATGAAGTCTAAAACAGACATTAGGAAGTCAGACTGGTGGCAGGACAGGGCTGTCACAACATGCAAAGGGCGGTAGCAGAATGCTGACGAGGCCATGGTCTTGGCACGCTAGTCTGCAGCTGCCGTCAGAGAGGGGAGGAAGGCGTGGGCATGGAGCCGGAAGATAGGCGATTCACAACGATTACGCCGATTTTGCGAATGTTTGACGAAGCGAAGGCCAAGGAGTTTTACGGCGGATACCTAGGCTTCAAGGTCGACTGGGAGCACCGGTTCGAGCCGGAGCTGCCGCTTTACATGCAGGTGTCGGCGGGAGCTTGTGTGCTGCATCTGTCGGAGCATTACGGGGATTGCAGCCCGGGCGCGGCGCTTCGGCTGGAGGCAGCAGATGTCAGGCTGCTGCATGCGGAGCTGTCGGCCCGGAACTATCCGTTCGCGCGGCCAGGTTTGGAGGAGACACCTTGGGGTACGCTGGAGCTGAGGGTAACCGATCCGTTCGGCAACCGTCTCGTCTTCTACGAGGCGCTGAAGTGAGGGCGGATGTCCGGCTCTGTGGAACCAAATGAGGCTTGTCCGTGCGGTGAATGGGCCTGATCCGAAGCTCTCAGAACGACGAATACATAGATCATATGGATGGGCCTGGCGGAGTTCCCTCCAGGCTTTCTCCCGCATGCCGCCCAATTGTAAGTTCATGGGCCGCGCTTGCTCAACCCGTACGCAAAGCCTTGCCAGGCGCGGGTTTTACCTGTTTAGGGCGAGGTGGCGTATGCATGTCTGGAGAAATTGAGAACGCTGTCATTCAGTCAGGCATACAAAAAAAATAGGTGTGGAATCCGGAAAAAAAGTCAATAATCCAAGTTGCTAAAACATATGATTCATAATAAGATATAATTAAGAAACTGAATAGTCAGAAAATTCTTTCAGACGCTTATTGTTTCTCATTCCAAGGCTCCTCCTGCTTGCTGCCATGGGGCAGCGGCAGGCGGGCCATACGCAGCAAGGATTGCAGCACGCGATGCACCCTGTTGATACTGTTATACCTTGAGGGAGGGATTGCCGTGAGTAAAAGTCATGAAGTAGAATATTGCAACCTTGAGTTACGATTTGACCGTCGGCTAATCCGTAACTTCATCAAAACTTTAATCCAGGAAGGCTACTCGCTCTATTGGAACGAAAGCGACCAGCAGTTTATCGTGTCGATCCGCACAGGCCGCAAGCTTGTGAAGCTGAAATTCCAACGGATAGGCGAGCGCTATAAAATTGTCGGCAACTATTCCTTCAAGGATGAAAAGCTGGCAGAGCTGATGGAGAAAATGATCGGCGATACGCGGGGTCATGCGGTTGTGAAACGGTTCAAGGACCGTCAGATTCTCATTGAAAATATCATGTTTGGTGAAATCATCCGGATGGTAGAAATTTCGGGGGTGGAACATAAGGTGCTATTTCAAAAAGAACCGGTCGTGACGTTGGAAGAGATGATGCAGGCGTTCCGCTCCAAGCGGACAGATGAACGCATTCCCGTATTGCGCATGGAGCTCGATTATGAGCTGGCAACCCTGCATGAGGCTATGGCCGCTGCAGATCAGAAGGCGATCCAGACCAGCAAGCTGAAGCTCGTCGAATTGAGACAAGAAATGCTCTTACTGGAGATGTGACGATGACGAGTAGTATCAACTGAAGAGAGACCTTGCATACAGAATGCAGTCTCTCTTTTATATTTTTGTAAAGTTCTACTTGTTAATATCTGGGGTCATCGTTTATAATCAACTTATAAAAGTTAAAGCACTTTAACTTTTGAGTGTATTTTTATTTTCACTTTATACCAAGAGATAAAATTATTTATTTTAAAAGGGGGATCTTACGGACTAAAGTTAAAGCGATTAAACTTTTGGTTGAAAGTCATAACGGCTAGGGAAGGGGAGGTTCCACTGGGCGCCAGTAAAGGAAGTCGTCGCGAGAGCAGATATTTTTATGCATTCGTATCTCCATGGATCGTCGGTTTTATCGTATTCGCCTTGTTTCCGATCACAGCTTCCATGTACTACAGCTTTACGGACTACGATATTATTCATGCGCCCGTGTTTGTGGGTCTTGCCAACTACACGGAATTGCTCCAGGATGAGCAATTTTGGAATTCCATTCGAGTTACGCTGCAGTATACGGTGATCAGTGTACCGCTCACGCTGCTGCTTTCCTTGTGCTTTGCTTTACTGCTTAATCAGAAAGTGCCGTTTAAGGGCTTTTTCCGGACCGCGATGTATTTCCCCAGCATGATCTCCGGAGTCTCGATGTCGTTGTTGTTTTTCTGGGTGTTTAATCCGCAGGCGGGGCTGTTCAATTACGCTCTGTCTCTCCTTGGGCTGGAGCCAATTCATTGGCTGCTGGATGAGAAGTATGCGCTCTGGGCGCTCATCATCATGTCGTTCTGGGGCATGGGCGCAGGCATGCTGATTTTTCTCGCCGGGCTTCAAGGCGTTCCTTCCAGTCTGCTGGAGGCCGCCAGACTGGATGGCGCAGGCAGGTGGAGGTCGTTTTGGAACGTTACTTTTCCGATCATCTCGCCAGTCTTCCTGTTCCAGCTCATTATCGGGATGATCGAATCGTTTCAGGTATTTACGCAAGCGTATACAATGACCCAGGGCGGCCCTAATTACTCCACCTGGTTCTACGTGTACAACATCTATATCAACGCCTTCAAGAACTTCCGTTACGGTTATGCTTCCGCCATGTCCTGGCTGCTGCTCATCGCCGTGATGCTCGTCACCTTCGTCATTATGAGAACCTCCAACCGATTCGTACATTACGAAGGGGGCTCGAACACATGAATCAGACGAGGCTGACGCTAGATCCTATACGCATCATCGGATTTCTTATTCTTCTGGCTGTTACGGTGATCATGATCTCTCCGCTATGGTTCATGGTGTCCACCTCCCTGAAGACGACCAAGGAGATGCTTGCTTTTCCGCCGACGTGGATTCCGAATACGTTCGCATTCGGCAACTTTCGGACCTTGTTCGAGAATCCGGATCTGAAGTTCGGCCAGCAATATGCCAACAGTCTGATCGTCGCTGTTTGTTCGGTCATCGGTACGGCTATTTCGTCCAGTCTGGTAGCCTTCGGCTTCTCCCGGTATTACACCAGATGGAAATCGCTGCTGTTCGGGCTGCTGCTTGGCACCATGATGCTGCCGTACCCGGCCATCATGATTCCTCAGTTTCTGCTGTTCCGTCAATTGGGCCTTCATGACTCCTTGCTCCCGCTTATTGTGCCTTCTTTCTTCGGATCGGCTTACATGATCTTTTTGCTCCGGCAGTTTTTCTATTCGCTGCCCAATGAGCTGTTCGACGCAGGTCGAATCGACGGCTGCAGCGAGTTTCGTTTGTTCTGGAATCTGACGCTGCCGCTGTCAGGGCCGGTGCTCGCGACCGTTTCGATCTTCACCTTCATCTGGTCCTGGAATGATCTGCTCGCTCCGGTTCTGTATCTGGATTCCCAGGAGCATTTTACATTGCCGATCGGCATGGCGGCGCTGCTGTCCTCGAAGTTACGGATTGCGCCGTGGAATCTCTTGATGGCGGCTTCGCTGTTATCCGTCCTGCCGATTGTCGCTCTGTTTACGGTAGCTCAGAAACGATTTGTCGAAGGTATTGTGCTGACGGGTATCAAGTGACGCTTTAAGGCGAATGTAGATTCCCGTTAAAAAGCGATTCAAGGGGAGGATGCAAGAATGAAGAGAACGAAACAAACAGCGGTTATGGTACTCGGAGTGACGCTCGCCAGTGTGTCGGCGCTGTCCGCTTGTTCCACGGATAAACCTGCAGGCGGCAAAGACGGGGGCGAGGTGGTGACGATCACGCATTACACGATCGACTCGCCGGACCGTACATTTGTGGAGAAGCTGATTCCCGACTTTGAGAAGCAGCATCCGAATATCAAGGTCAAGGTGACCAAGGCACCCTACGAGCAGTTCGATTCCAAGCTGCAGTCGTCGATCGCTGCGAACAATGCGCCGGATGTCACCTCCCACTGGGGCTACGGCGGATTCATGGAGTACTACAATAAGGGCATGCTGGCCGATCTGACACCGCTGATGGAAGCCGATTCATTCAAAGCATCCGATTATAACATGCTTGAAGATCTCATGAATATTTATAAAGTAAATGGCAAGACCTACGGCATCCCAGTCAACAGCTATGTGACGGTGCTGCTTTATAACAAGGACTTATTCGACAAGGCTGGACTTGCTTATCCGCCTACCGACTACAACGATAAGAGCTGGACCTACGACAAGATGGTCGATTACGCGGCCAAGATGACGGTGGATTCCAAGGACTTGAATAAAGTGCAGTATGGCCTGGACTTCGGTTGGGGGGAGCGCGACCAGAAGCCCCAATACTTCGGTGCCAAGATCTACTCGGATGACACCTGGCAGAACGGCGGCAAGCCGTCGGCGGTCAATTTGACCAAACCTGATGTGATCGAGGCCTACAAGAAAATTTACGGGCTGATCTGGGATAAAAAGGTCTCTCCGACACCGGCATTCTCCAAGTCCGTATCCGGGCAATTCGGCGACCCGTTCCTGTCCGGCAAAATCGGCATGTCCGTTGTCGGCTCGTGGAGTCTGGCCGCTTCCAGCGAATTCAGCTTCAAGGTAGGCGTCGCTGCCGTTCCGCAGGGACCGAATGAGAAGGTACGGAGCGTGCTGTACGTCGACCCGCTGTTCGTGCTCAAGGATTCCAAGCATCCGAAGGAAGCTTACGAATGGATCAAGTATCTGATCACGACGGAAGTCCAGGAGAAGTCGATTGAGCTCAGCGGCGGCAATCCGCCGGTCAACCAAAAGGCGGCTGAGAAGTACTACGCCAACTTCGAAGGGATCGAGCCCAAGCAGATCCGGCAAGTATACGAGGGGGCCATCAAGCACGGTGCCGAATCCTACAATCACCTGATCTCGCACTACTCGCAGATCAATGAGCTGTTCATTAACGAGCTGGCCGGCGTGGAGAATGGAGACAAGAAGGTGGAGGAGGCGCTCCCGGTCATTCAAGATAAGCTGACCAAGCTGCTGGAGCGGGTGAACAAGTAACGAAAAGTCCGGCAGGAGGGATGCGGCTCTTCATTCCTCCTGTGTATTTGACAGCCGAATTATGGTAATTTGGAAGCAGGCTGTACATTGTTCGATGGACTGTAAGAATAGAGCACAGGAGTTGGATGGTTCATGAAAGTAAGTATTTTTGACGTCGCCAAGAAAAGCGGTCTGTCGGTGGTTACGGTATCGCGTGTCATTAATCAGGCGGGCACCGTCCGTGAGAAAAACCGGCAAAAAGTGCTCCAGGCTATGAAGGAACTGGATTATCATCCCAATGCGGCAGCGCGCAGTCTGGCCCGCGGCAAAACCGGGATCATCGGCCTGGCGATTACGACCTTGAACGACTCCTTTCTCGACGCCGTCGTGAAGGAGATCAACGACCTGCTAGCCGCCAAAGGCTATTTTCTGGCGCTGTCCATTTCTACGGACGTATTCTCGTCCTTCGATAACTCGATGTTCCAGGAAGACCGGGTAGACGGCGTCATCTTGCTTTCGCCGATTCAGGAAGATGAATATGTCATGGAAATGAAAAAGAAGAAGATACCGTTCGTGCTGCTGGATAATCAGCATGTTCATTCTTCGGTATCCTCTGTCGTTGTCAATAACTATAAAGGCGGCTATGAAGCCACCAAGCACTTGATTGATCTTGGACATACGGAGATTGCCCATGTTAGCGGCCCGGAGCCGTTCCTCGCGAGCAGCGAGCGCTGCCGGGGGTATGTCGATGCGATGCAGGAAGCGGGGCTGAACTCCCTGTGGGTGGATCAGGGAGATTTCAGCATCCCATCCGGCTATGAGGCCGCAAGCCGCTGGATCGCCGCCGGCAAGCTGCCAACGGCTGTATTCGCTGCCGATGATTTTACCGCGCTCGGCGTCATAGACGCCTTGAAGAATGCGGGCTATCGAATCCCGGCCGATGTATCGGTTGTCGGGTTCGACGATCAGATATTTGCGGCGGAATTCCGTCCCCGCTTGACCACGGTGCGCCAGCCTGCGGATAAGATGGGGAAGCAGGGCGTCGATATTTTGCTGAGCCGGATCGACGGCTCGGTCAAGCGGAATGTGACGGTGCAGCTGGAGCCGGAGCTGATCATCCGGGAATCGACGCAGTCCATAAGAGTCTAAAGGACGATTAGAGACGATATACAGGAGCTGGAAGCGATGAATTATTATTTGGGTGTGGATGCAGGCGGGAGCAAAACCTATACACTCGTCACTGACGAGCAGGGTAACATCATAGGCAAGGGAGAGAGCGGGAACGGCAACCATCAGCTAGGGGTAGACCGCGCCCGCGCCAATATTACAAGCTCTGTGGAGAAGGCGCTGCAGCAGGCGGGGCTTTCCCGCGAAGACATCACGCATGCTTTCTTCGGTCTTGCCGGCGCTGACCGGCCGATCGATTATACGATTCTTCGTCCTCTGGTGGGAGGACTCGGCTTCCCGCGTTACGGCATCGATTGCGACACGATGATCGCGATGCGTGCAGGCACGTCCGAGCCGTTCGGCGTCGTGCTGATCTGCGGCAGCGGCACGAATAGCGCCGGGAAGAATCGTCAGGGCGAATTTTATCAATGCGGCGGCTTTACGTACCAGTTCGGCGACTTCGGCGGCGGAGGCACGCTGTCCGTGGAGGCGTTCCGTTCGGTGATCCGGGCGTGGGACGGCCGGGAGCAGCCGACTTTATTGACCGAGCTCATGCTGGAATCGCTGGGATTCGCCTCCGTGCAGGAGATGTTTGACGATTACCTAGATAACAACCGGCCCGTGCCCTTGCATGTGGCCAAGCTGGTATTTCAGGCGGCCGGGCAGAATGACGAGGTCGCACTCCGCATCCTGCGGGTGCAGGGCGAGGAGCTTGGCAGGTCGGCGACCGCTGTCATCCGGCGGCTTGGGATGGAGCAGGACACATTCAATGTCGTACTTGCGGGCAGCATCGTAACCCGTGGCGAGGGACCGTATGTGCATGCCTATATCGAACAAGCGGTTCAAGCGGCAGCCCCTCACGCGTCGATCGTCAAGCTGAATGTCGAGCCGGTCGTCGGTGCGGTTTGGACGGCGATGGAGGCGGCGGGGGGAACGGTATCTC
The DNA here is from genome assembly GCF_038070315.1 of Paenibacillus filicis. Lineage (NCBI taxonomy): Bacteria > Bacillati > Bacillota > Bacilli > Caryophanales > Paenibacillaceae > Paenibacillus > Paenibacillus filicis. The sequence goes on from NZ_JBBPCC010000011.1 coordinate 218,318, forward strand.
CCGAAGCTTATAACAGGCTGAGAGCCGTGTCCGATTATCAAACGGTATAGCGACAACTGAATACGAGATTGAATGAGGATGTGACTACGGATGAGAGACGCATTGAAAATTGCAATTATTGGCGGCGGGTCCTCTTATACGCCGGAGATTGTGGAAGGGTTTATTTTGCGCTATGCGCAGCTGCCGGTGAAGGAGCTCTGGCTCGTGGACGTGGAGGAAGGCCGGCATAAGCTGGAGATCGTCGGCAGTCTGGCGAAGCGGATGATCGAGAAGTCGGGTCTGCCGATCGAGGTGCATCTGACCCTGGACCGTCGGAAAGCGATCGAGGGTGCCGACTTCGTCTCCACGCAGATGCGCGTGGGGCTGCTCGAAGCCCGGAAGTGGGATGAGCATATCCCGAATAAATACGGCGTTATCGGCCAGGAGACGACCGGACCGGGCGGCATGATGAAGGCGCTCCGGACGATTCCCGTCCTGCTGGATATTTGCCGGGACATCGAAGAGCTGAGTCCGGATGCGTGGCTGCTGAATTTCACGAATCCGGCGGGGATGGTGACCGAGGCGATTCATAAATACTCGAAGGTCAAAAGCATCGGCCTCTGCAATGCGCCGATCGGGCTGCACAAGTGGCTGATGAATAAATATGAGGTGCCTGCCGGGCAGATCTATACCGAGTTCGTCGGCTTGAACCATCTGCACTGGGTGACGCGCGCGGAAATCAATGGCGTAGACAAGCTGCCCGAGCTGTTGGACCGGCGTGAAGAATATAGCGGCAAGAATGTGCCCGCGAGCGAATGGGACGCGGATTTCCTGCGCTCCTTGCAGGCGCTGCCTTCGTATTATCTGAAGTACTTTTATATGACGGATGCGATGCTTCAGGAACAGCTGGATTCCATGAAAGCGAACGGAACGCGCGCCGAGGTAGTGAAGCGGGTCGAGGACGAGCTGTTCGAGCTGTACAAGGACCCGGAGCTGCAGGAGAAGCCGAAGCAGCTGGAGAAACGGGGCGGTGCCTACTACTCGGAGGCGGCCGTGAACCTGATGGATTCGCTGTACAATGACCGCAAGAACATTCAGACGCTGAATGTGATCAATGGCGGCATCATCGATTTCCTGCCGGCCGATGCCTGCATCGAGGTAAACTGCATCGTGACCGGCCAAGGTCCGGTGCCGCTTGCGCTGACCAAGGTGCCTGAGCATGTCAAGGGTCTGATGCATGCGGTCAAGACGTATGAACGACTGACGATCGAGGCGGCCGTACAGGGCAGCCGGGATTTGGCCCTGCAGGCGCTCGTCCACCATCCACTGGTGCCGTCGGTGGGCGTAGCCAAGCCGCTGCTGGAGGAAATGCTGGATCAAAACAAACCGTATTTGCTGCGTTTTTTCAGTCAGAACGTTTAGCTCACGATTCATATGCCGAAGCTCTCTGAGAAGAGGGCTTTTTGGCATGCAGCGGAGGCAGCCAGACGAGAACCCGAGTTCACAAAACAGATGGTTGTTAACGTGTGCATAACGTGGTATTCTGAATCATAAGAGGTGAACGTATGAGCGATGTGACGATCAAGGATATCGCCCGCATGGCCGGCGTTTCTCATACTACGGTCTCCCGGGCTTTGAATGATAGCCCGTTGATCAATCCGGAGACGAAGGAAAGAATCAAATCCATCGCCGGCAGTATGAATTACACGCCCAATTATAGCGCCAAAAGCCTCGTGCTGGACCGCTCGTATAACCTCGGCTTGTTCTTTACGACTCTGCATCAGGGAACCTCGTCAGGCTTCTTGTACGCAGCTCTGCGCGGGGTGAACGATGTAATCAAGGATGGCTACAATTTGATCGTACGGGGAATCGACGACTTCAAGAGCTATCATCACGTCAACCGTAAGAGCTTTGACGGCATCATCGTGATGAGCCAGAGTGCAGCGGATCAGCCGTTTATCGAGTATGCGGCGGAGCGGGGCATCCCTCTGATCGTGCTGAACCGGCAGATTGAGATGGAAGGCGTCTGGAATTTCGTTCCCGACGATCAAAGCGGCGCCTACCGGATCACCGAGTATTTGCTGGAATGCGGTCACCGGCGGATTGCGATTATCGAAGGAAAACGGGGCTTCAAATCCTCCCATGCCCGCAAGGCGGGGTATTTGGAGGCGCTTCACGCGGCGGGAATCCTTCCCGAGGATGAGCTGTGCCTGCGCGGGGAGTATGATTTCGAAAGCGGCTACCGGGCGATGGAGCGGATCCTGCAGCTGAAGGAAAGGCCAACCGCCGTATTTTGCAGCAGCGACGATATGGCTCTGGGAGCTGTGAAAGCGGCCACGGAGCGAGGAGTCCGCGTGCCCGACGACCTGTCCGTTGCCGGGTTTGACGATACGCTGTATTCGGCGTTTATTACGCCTGCGCTGACGACCGTCCGCCGTCCGATTGAGGAGATGAGCCGGGTCGGCGCCGAGAAGCTGGTAGCGCTTATCGAGAAGAAGCAGGTGGAAGATCACAAACGAATGTTTCGCACGGAGCTCGTGATCCGCGATTCCGTGAAACCGATATCGGAGGAGATAGACACGATGAGCGTATTGAGAACGCTGCTGCAAGATATCCCCGTACCGCAGATGGTACGCATCAGACAGAAATTCGACGGTTCCAAGCTAGAGAATCCGGTGCAGGTGTTGAAGGAAGAGCTGGCGAAGCCAGGCTCTGTTGACCGCATCCTTCCCGGCCAGCGCGTAGCGGTCGCCGTCGGCAGCCGGGGCGTAGCCAATCTGGCCGAGCTTACGCGGGCGACGATTGAAGCGATCCAGGCAGCGGGCGGGGAGCCGTTCATCGTGCCGAGCATGGGGAGCCATGGAGGCGCGACAGCCGAGGGGCAGAAGGATGTGCTGCATCATCTCGGAGTGACTGAGGAGGCTATGGGCGCTCCGATCCTGTCCTCCATGGAGGTCGTCCAGATTGACCAGCTCCCGAACGGGCTGCCCGTTTATGTGGACAAATATGCCTACGAAGCGGATGCCATTGTGGTCATCAACCGTGTGAAGCCGCATACGGCATTCCGCGGACGGATCGAGAGCGGCATGTTGAAGATGATCGCCATCGGTCTGGGCAAGCAGAAGGGAGCCGAGGCCTGCCATCAGCTTGGCTTCAAATACATGGCCGAGAATGTGCCGGCTATGGCCCGGATCATGATCGACAAGCTGCCGATCGTGTTCGGCGTCGCGCTGGTCGAGAATGCGTATGACGAGACCTGCATCGTCGAGGTGCTGCCAGCCGAGAAGATGGAGGAGCGCGAGGTTCACCTGCTGGAGGTGGCCAAAGCCCGCCTGCCAAAAATTTTATTCGATCAGATTGACGTGCTGGTGATCGATTATATCGGTAAAAACATCAGCGGCGACGGCATGGACCCGAATGTAACGGGCCGCTATCCGACTCCTTATGCCCATGGCGGTCCTGATGTGTCCAAGATGGTCGTGCTCGACCTGACGCCGGAGACCAAGGGGAATGCCAACGGCGTCGGTACCGCGGACTTCACTACGCAGCGCCTGGTCGATAAAACGAACTTGGCGGCTACCTACGCCAATGGCCTGACCTCCACGGTGTGTGCACCGACCAAAATCGCCACGACGCTGGAGAACGATTACTATGCGATCAAAGCTGCCGTGAAGACGTGCAACATTCTCGATTATACGAAATGCCGTCTGGTGCGCATCCAGGATACGCTTCATCTGGGCGAGATCGAAATTTCCGTGAATTTGCTGGAAGAAGCGCAGCAGCACCCGGATATTGAAGTGATATCCGAGCCGTATGAGCTGCCTTTCAACGAACAAGGCAACCTGAGATAAAGGAGTTCAACAACGTGCATAAGCCCTATATGATTTCCGCAGATATCGGGACGACGAGCGCGAAGACGCTGCTGTTCGACCGGAGCGGCCGGATTTTGGCCTCCCATGCGGTAGAATATCCGCTTCATACGCCTACGCCGGACACGGCTGAGCAAGATCCTGAGCAAATCTTCCAGGCGGTGCTGGCCGGCATCCAGTCCGTTGTCTCCCAAGGCGCAGTCCGCATCGGGGAAGTGCTGTGCGTATCTTTCAGCTCCGCGATGCACAGTGTGATCGCAGTCGATGAGGCTTTCCGTCCGCTGACGCCATGCATCACCTGGGCGGATAACCGCAGCGTGGGCTATGTCCAGAAGCTTAAGGTAAATGCCGCCGGGCATGACATCTATCTGCGGACCGGTACGCCGATCCATCCGATGAGTCCGCTGCTCAAGCTGATGTGGTTCCGTGACAACCGTCCGGAGCTGTTTGCTTCTGCGCATAAATTCATCGGGATCAAGGAATATGTCTTCGCACGGCTGTTCGGCGAGTGCGTGATCGACCATTCGATCGCGAGCGCCACCGGCTTGTTCAACCTGCGCCAGTTGGATTGGGATACTGGGGCGCTGGCTGCGTGCGGCGTGCGGCGGGAGCAGCTGTCGCGTCCGGTGCCGACCACGCATATCGTGCAGGGCCTGCGGCAGACCGACGCGGCTTATCTGGGCCTTGCGGCAGATACGCCGTTTGTCGTCGGCGCTTCGGACGGCGTCCTGGCCAACCTGGGCGCAGCGGCTTTCGAGCCGGGCGTCTATTCAGTGACCATCGGAACGAGCGGCGCGGTTCGCGGCGTTGTGCGCGAGCCTGTGACGGATCCCAAGGGCCGGTTATTTTGCTACGCGCTCAAGGAGGATTTCTGGGTTGTCGGCGGTGCGATCAACAACGGCGGCATTATGTTCCGCTGGGTCCGCGATCAGCTTGCTACGGCTGAGGCAGAGGAAGGCCGCCGTCTCGGGATGGACCCGTACGATTATTTGACCCAATTGGCTGCGGGTGTGGCTCCGGGCTCGGGCGGGCTGATCTTTCTGCCGCTGCTGGCGGGCGAACGCGCTCCCTACTGGAATGCGAATGCGCGCGGTGTGTTTTTCGGACTGTCTCTGTACCACCAGAAGCCGCATATGATCCGCTCTGTCCTGGAAGGCGTGATGTACAGGATCCATTCCGTTGTACAGGCGCTGGAGGAGCTGAGCGGACCAACGAAGGAGATCCGGGCTTCGGGCGGGTTTGCCCGGTCGCCGTTCTGGCTGCAGATGATGGCGGACGTGTTGGGCAGTCCGGTCGCCGTACCGGACACGATCGAGGCGTCCGGTGCGGGAGCGGCTTTGCTCGGCATGCTGGCTACCGGAGAGATTGCAGACTTCTCCGGTGCGCATGAATGGGTGAGGGTCCACCATACGCTGCAGGCGGATACCGGGGCCAATGCCGTCTATAACGAGTTGACGGGTATTTATAGCCGGGTCTATCACCAACTGAAGGACGAGTTCGACGCGATCGCGGCCTTTCAGCAGAAGTACACGCTCACTTAACTAGGGGAGGAAGCGAATCATGGCTTTGAATTTATTCGACTTGACAGGCAAGACGGCGGTAATCATCGGGGGGAACAGCACGCTTGGCGGTTCGATGGCCGTAGGTCTGGGCGGACACGGAGCGGATGTGGCGATTGTGGGCCGCAATCAGGAGAAGGCACGCGAGGTGGCAGCGGCGGTGGAAGCGGCTGGCGGCCGGGCGCGCTGCTTCGAGGCGGACGCAACTAGCACAGAGGATCTGACGCGGGTTTTGGCTGAGGTGCTCGAATGGACAGGCCGTTGTGACATTCTGATGAACTGTCCGGGCAAGAACAGCGTGACCCCTTTCTTCGATCTGCAGATGGAAGAGTGGGATTCCATCATGGACGTCAACTTGAAAAGCGTTGTGCTGGCTTGCCAGGTTTTTGGGAAGCATATGGTCGATGCGGGAGAAGGCGGAAGCATCATCAATATTTCCTCCGTTTCCTCGGAGCCGCCGCTGTCGCGCGTCTTCACCTATTCGGCCTCCAAGGCGGCTGTCAACAGCGTGACGAAGTTTTTGGCCAAGGAATTTGCTCCGGCACGCGTGCGTGTTAATGCCATTATCCCAGGATTCTTCCCGGCCGAGCAGAACCGTAAGATTCTCTCTCCAGAGCGTACCGAATCTATCATGAAGCATACGCCTATGAACCGTTTTGGCGAGGCGGAGGAGCTGCAGGGAGCGGCTGTCTACCTGGCTTCCGAGAAAGCGTCTAGCTTTGTGACAGGATCGCTGCTGAGAGTCGATGGCGGCTTCGGATCGATGACGATCTGAGATGAGGTCTTGAAATTCAATTGATAATGACTGATAATGGGTTCTAAAGTACCTGTGCGCCTTTCATGCTTCAACGCACAGGGGTAAATAAATATTGGATTTTGAGGAAGGAAGAGAAACCAAATGTCCAAACAGCAAATCGGCGTTATCGGTCTGGCGGTCATGGGGAAAAACCTGGCGCTGAACATCGAAAGCCGCGGTTTTACCGTTTCCGTATTCAACCGCTCCCGCGAAAAAACGGATGTGCTTCTTGAAGAAGCGAAGGGCAAAAATCTTGTAGGTACATACAGCATCGAGGAGTTCGTGGCCTCGCTGGAAGTGCCGCGCAAGATCCTGATCATGGTTCAAGCAGGCTTCGCGACTGACGATACGATCAATCAACTCGTTCCGCACCTGGATAAGGGCGATATTATTATTGACGGAGGCAACGCGTTCTTCCCGGATACGCAGCGCCGCAACAAAGAACTGGAATCGCATGGCATCCGTTTCATCGGTACAGGCGTATCCGGCGGCGAAGAGGGCGCGCTCAAGGGCCCATCGATCATGCCGGGCGGACAGAAGGACGCTTATGAGCTGGTGGCTCCGATCCTGACGGCGATTTCCGCCAAAGTCGGCGACGATGCATGCTGCACGTATATCGGCCCAGACGGTGCCGGTCACTACGTGAAAATGGTTCATAACGGCATCGAGTACGGCGACATGCAGCTCATCTGCGAAGCCTACCAGCTGTTGAAGGACGTCCTGGGCGTCAACACGCAAGAGCTGCACGAGATTTTCGCGGACTGGAACCGCGGCGAGCTGGACAGCTACTTGATCGAGATCACGACGGACATCTTCACCAAGTACGACGAAGAGACCGGCAAGCCGATGGTAGACGTCATTCTCGACTCCGCCGGCCAGAAGGGTACTGGCAAGTGGACAAGCCAAAGCTCGCTTGATCTTGGAGTACCGCTGTCCATCATCACCGAGTCCGTATTCTCCCGCTTCTTGTCCGCTATGAAGGAAGAGCGCGTGGCAGCAAGCAAAGTGCTCACCGGTCCTGAAGCTAAGCCTTATGAAGGCGATCGTGCGGCATTCATCGAGGCAGTTCGCAAAGCGCTGTATGCGAGCAAAATCTGCTCCTACGCCCAAGGCTTCGCTCAAATGAGAGCGGCCAGCGAAGAGTACGGCTGGGATCTGGACTACGGCAGCATCGCGATGATTTTCCGCGGCGGCTGCATCATTCGTGCGCGCTTCCTGCAAAACATCAAGGACGCTTACGACCGCAACCCAGAGCTGCGCAATCTGCTGCTTGACGACTACTTCAAGAACATCATCACGAACTACCAGGATGCTTGGAGATCGGTCGTATCGACAGCCGTATCCAGCGGGATTGCCGTACCGGCCTTCGCTTCGGCACTGGCTTACTACGACAGCTACCGCACCGAGCGTCTGCCGGCCAACCTGCTTCAGGCACAGCGCGACTACTTCGGCGCCCACACCTTCAAGCGTTTGGACAAAGAAGGAACCTTCCACTATCAGTGGATCAAAGAGGACTAGAAGCGGCTTCGCCCTTCTCGCCTGCGCGCGTCCTTGTGAAGGCCGTGTGACGCTTCGCGGAGCCAGCTCTTGAGCCGATCGGCCTCCTGGTCGAATCCGTTGCGGCGCTGGATCAGCATCAGCGAAATCTCGGCAAAATAACGAAAGTTCTGCAGCAGGCGTGGCTGGGAAAGATCCATTAACTCGGGATCTTCCTCAGCCACCTTTTTTTTGATATATTCCAGCATCCAGACAATCTCCTCTTTGCATAGAGGGCGTGATGGGTCCATGATCTGATCCAGCTTGCGACGGGTCAGGTCGGTGGCCGAGGCTTGCTTGGGGGTTAATGCGTTTTGTGTCATATCGCGGCTCCTTTCGTACAATCAGCCTTAACAGCATTGACGGTTCGGGCTGGAATTTATTCACAACCATCTTATGTTTTTACCAACCTTTCTATTCACCTTTAGCAAGCTGTGATATGATAGGGACAGTTTATAGAAGGAATATTCAGGGGTGTTGGACGTTGACGAAGCGCAATGTGGTGTTGATCGGCATGATGGGTACGGGCAAGTCCACCGTCGGTCAGGAGCTCGCTCGCCGGCTCGGCTTTGCTTTTGTAGATTCGGATGCAGAGGTTGAGCAGCGGCAGGGAATGACTATCAAGGATATGTTCGCGCAGCTGGGCGAGCCGGCCTTCCGCGAGGCGGAGACGGACACCATCCGAACGATTATGGGCAAGCCCGGTCAAGTGGTCGCCACCGGAGGCGGCGCTGTACTGGCTGAAGCAGGCCGGGCTGCGATGCAAGAGGGAGGCTTCGTGGTAGCGCTGCGGGCCGGAGTCGAAACGATCATCCGGCGCGTCCGCGAGGATCAGAACCGCCCGCTGCTTCAAGGCGATGTGGAGGAGCGTGTGCGGACGATTATGGAAAGCCGCAAGCACGCCTATGACTTCGCGGAGCTGAAGGTAGACACGGACGGGCGGAGCGTAGAAGATATTGCCGATGAGATTTGCAGGGCGTGGGCAGCTCTGAGCACCGCTCAGGCTTAGGAAGTGAAACCCCTCGTCCATATGCACGAGGGGCTTCGATTTGGAACGGATCACAGAGCCGGAGCTGCTGCGAAGAAGTCTTAGAGCGCTTCCCACTCCAGCATGCCTCCGGTCATATTTTTCAACTGGGTTAAGCCCTGTGCCTGGAGATACTCGAGCGCCCGTCCGCTGCGATTGCCGCTGCGGCAGACGAGAATCGTCTCGCCGTTCTGCGGAATTTCGGAGATGCGGTCGGGAATTTGCATTAATGGAATATGAACGGCACCGGGAATGATACCCTGGGCCACTTCTTCGTCCTCGCGGACGTCGATCATGTCCAGTTTCTCCCCATTGGCCAATCTTTGCTTGATTTCTGCAGGTGTGATCGTTTGCATACGTATAGCCTCCTTGTTCGTACACGGCTGTTGGGGCCGATGGCCTCATCATACCTATGATCGGGAAAGCGTGTCAAACTATTGGCGGGCACCGCTTACGCCAGTACCCACTACAGTTTACTTCTCAGAGGCGTAACAGCATGACTGTGCAGGAGAGGAGAGACATGCCGGGTGACTTGGTTGTACATCGGAATCGCAGGTATTGTTGGAGCGCTGGCACGTTTTGGCTTGTCTGTCATGCTAAATAACCCGGATGCTGCCTATCTGCCCTGGGGGACGCTGCTCATCAACTTGTCAGGCTGTTTCCTGCTGGGTCTGCTGGCCTACGCCCCGAGGCTGGGACGGTACCCGCAGCTTAAGATAGCACTGACGACGGGACTGATCGGTTCATACACGACATTCTCTACATTCAGTTGGGAGCTGCTGCAGTTTGTGCAAGGCCATCTTTGGCTGCATGCGGCTGTTTATGTACTGGTAAGTTCAGGCGGAGGACTACTGTTTGTCCGGCTCGGCAGCGGGATGATTTTTCGGCTGGGGAAGAGGGGAATTGCCGAATGATGTCGAATATGATGGTAACGCAAATGATGTGGGTGGCCGCAGGCGGATTTCCGGGAGCTATTGCCCGGTATGTCGTTGGCCGGGCCATCTCGTCTCGTGTTCCCTCTGACGGAATACCTTACGGTACGCTGACCATCAATGTGCTGGGCAGCTTTCTAATCGGTCTGCTTTGGGGGCACGGCCCGTCGCAAGGGGAAGCCTTGCTATTCGGCACCGGATTTCTCGGCGCATTCACAACCTTTTCCACTCTGAAGCTGGAAAGCGATGCGCTGTTCCGTGCGGGAAAGGCACGAAGCGCCTGGCTGTATCTGGGCTTATCGTATACCGCCGGCCTGTTGCTCGCGGCAGCCGGGTATGCGCTGTAAGGAACATAAGTGAAGGAGCGAATACATACTGATGAAAGCTATCGTCAAACCTACGCCTCGATTGGAAGGCACGATTAACGCATTATCGTCCAAAAACTATACGACCCGTTACCTGCTGATCGGCGCTCTCGCCGACGGCATTAGCACGGTTCATTATCCGGCCCACAGTGAGGATAGCGATGCGATGCGCCGCTGTATCCGGGATCTGGGAGCCGTGATTGAAGAAGACGAGGAGAAAATGACGATCCGCGGCTTCGGCAGTCATCCTAAGCATGTGAGCGAATTGAATGTAGGCAATGCCGGCGCCGTGCTCCGTTTCCTGATGTCGGTAGCCGCCTTCCTTCCCGAGGTTACGTTCATCAACAAGTACCCGGATTCGCTAGGCAAACGTCCCCATGACGACCTGATCGACACCTTGCGTCAGATGGGCGTCGAGGTTGAGCATCGCGAAGGCAAGCTGCCGATCACGATCCGCGGCGGCAAGCCTCGCGGCGGTAAGCTTACCGTATCCGGCAATATCAGCTCCCAATTCCTGAGCTCGCTGCTGTTCGTAACGCCGCTGCTCGAAGAGGATACGGAGATCACCGTGCTGCACGACCTCAAGTCGAAGATCATCGTCGGCCAGACGCTGGAGGTTATCGCCCAGGCAGGAATTCAGATCGAAGCCTCGGAAGATCTGATGTTCTACCGGATTCCGGGACGTCAGCACTACAAGCCTCAAAACTATACGGTGCAGGGAGATTACCCTGGGTCCGCTGCGATACTGGCCGCTGCAGCCGTTACGAACTCGGATGTACGGGTATTAAGACTGGCGGAGCAGAGCCGTCAAGGCGAACGTGCCGTTGTGGATGTGCTGCGCGACATGGGCGTCGAGCTGACGCACGAGAACGACATCGTGCATGTCAAGGGCAATCAGACACTCAAAGCCGGAGAATTCGACGGAGATCACTTCACCGACGGTGTGCTTGCGATGGTAGCTGCCGCTGTGTTTGCCGAAGGCACCTCCCGTTTTTACAATGTAGAGAATCTGCGTTACAAGGAATGCGACCGCATCACCGATTATCTGAACGAGCTGCGCAAAGCCGGTGCTGATGTCGAGGAGCGGCAAAGCGAGATCATCGTTCATGGCCGTCCCCAAGGTGTTACAGGCGGTGTAGAAATTAACGCGCATTACGACCATCGTGTCATCATGGCGCTGACCGTCGTTGGCCTTCGTTCCGAGAAGGGTCTGGTCATCAACGATGCGCATCATGTCGCGAAATCGTACCCGCAATATTTCGATCATCTGCTGTCACTGGGCGCACAGATCGAATTGGTGGAGGACTAAGCCGAGTTTTGTGCAAACGGACGGCTTAGGCCGTCAGGGCTCGTTTTCCGGCAACATGACGTTTCATCCAGTTTGCAACAAAGGGAGTGAGGTTCGTGACCATATTCTGGAAAGGGATTCAGGTCACGCTCGGTTTTTTCCTGATCGGAGGCTTGCTGTTCGCCAGCGGCGTCTTCACCGTCCTGCTCTACGCCAAGGTGACCGGGCAAGAGGATTGGATGCGTCCGGCGGTTCAGGCATTGGGGGTAGGCATTCGGCCGGAAGCTTCGAGAGCCTTGGAGGGCACGGCCGAAGCGGCCGCCTCGCCGCCCGTGCCCGTCGAACAACCGAAGGCGTCCAGCGTGATGCTGGAGGCTCCCGTTGTGCGCCAATTGCCGGAGCTGCCCTCCGGCTGCGAGGTTACTAGCCTGACGATGCTCCTCAAATTCCGCGGGATTGAGAAGACTAAGATGGAGCTTGCCGCGGAAATGAAACGGGATACGACACCGATCCGTTACAACAAGGACGGCTCCATTGCGTACTGGGGCAACCCTAATATCGGCTTCGTCGGCGAGCCTACAGGAAAAGCCAAGGGCTTCGGAATTTATCACACGGCGCTGTTCGACCAACTGAAATCCCATGTGCCGACAGCGGTGGACTTGACGCAAGAGCCTTTTGAGAAGCTGGAGGACCAGCTTCGCAGCGGGATTCCTTCCGTCGTTTGGACGACGATCGATTTCCAGGTCCCCGAGAGATGGGTAGTATGGGATTCTCCGCTAGGGCCGATTCAAACGACGTTCATGGAGCATGCGGTGCTTCTGGTCGGTTTCGATGAGGAAAATGTGTATGTAAACGATCCGCTCTCCGGACAAGGGCAGCGGAAGATCAACAAAGAGCAGTTCAAGGCCACCTGGGAAGCAATGGGGCGTCAAGCGATCAGCTATACAACTGGATCCTAAGGGCCACTCTAATAGAATAAATAGCTTGTCCAACGCGGACAACGAGATCAAGGAGCTGAATCAACATGGCATTTGAAAACCCTTCGAGGGATCGGATCAAACAATTATTGATGGATGCGCAGCAGGTGGCGGTTGTCGGGCTTTCGGACAAGCCGGACCGTGTCTCTTATATGGTCTCGGAAGCGATGCAGCAGAAGGGGTACCGGATCATTCCCGTCAACCCGATGGTTACCGGTGAAATTCTGGGAGAGACCTGTTACCCGACCCTCAAGGACATTCCTGGCAAGGTGGATATTGTAAATGTATTCCGCCGCAGCGACCAGGTGGTGCCAGTCGCCCAGGAAGCCGTCGAGATCGGTGCGAAGGTATTCTGGCTTCAGCTCGGCATCTTCAACGAAGAGGCGGCTGAGATTGCAGCACAAGGCGGGCTGGAGATCATCATGGACCGGTGCATCAAGGTCGAGGACTCTATCCTTTTGCCCGGAGGGAAGTAAGGTGAGTTTACCGCTGTCTTCATCCTTGTCGCTATATTTGGTTATGGATATTGCTTCCTACGGGGAACGAACGGCTCTCCAAATTGCTCGCGCTGCCCTGGACGGCGGCGTGACCATGCTGCAGCTGCGCGAGAAGAAAGCCCCGCTGCGTGAGGTTCTCGAGACCGGACGGGCGATCCGTGAAGCATGCCGGGAGAAGGGGGTGCCGTTCATCGTCAACGACCGCGTGGATCTGGCCATTCTGCTGGAGGCGGATGGAGTGCATGTCGGGCAGGACGATCTTCCCGCGCTTGATGTCCGCAAGCTGCTTGGTCCGGATGCGATCATCGGCGTATCCGCAGGAAATATGGAGGAAGCGGAATGGGCGGTATCCCAGCAGCCTGATTATCTGGGGATTGGTCCTGTTTACTCTACGCTGACCAAGGGAGATGCAGGAGCGCCTATCGGTACTGCGCTGATCAGCGAGTTAAAAGCCAGTTGGCCTCAGCTGCCCCTGGTCGGAATCGGCGGTATTCAGCCGTCCAACGCGGCTGCTATCATTCAAGCGGGTGCTGATGGAATCGCTGTCGTCTCTGCGATTACTAGGCAGCCTGACCCGGAGTCGGCATCGCGGTTGCTGGCTGACACGGTGAGGCTGTCCCGAAAGGTCTGACCCTCATGAATCGAGCTAAAAATAGTTAAGAATGAAGTAATAAAATAAATCCTCCTTGAAGACAATAAGAAAGGCTTTCGGACGGACACGGACTAGCGCCTGCTGCCGGGAGACTTCTTAGACTAGAACGCCAAGGAGGATTTCGCATGTACAATAACCAGTTCTCGAACAATTTCCAGAATCAAGCTTCCGGTATCAATTCCCAGTATCGCGGGTTGGATACAAGGTATCAACCGATTGGCTATGTGCAGTCCCAATATAACCAATCACTCAACCCAAGCTCGTTCATCTCGGCGAATCAACAAGGCAGCAGCTATTCCCAGGGTCAGCAATTCCAAAGCCCGCAAAATTACCATACGGCTAACTACCGCGGCGACCAGCCTGGACATGATGCTTACCTGCGTTCGGACTCTAACCAGCCGGCTCAAAGCCAATATGGCATCGGAGCGACGAATTATTCGACAAACAACAACAACTCCTATATCTCTTCCGGCATCAATAACCATGTTGTAACGGCGAACCAGCCTTACAACAACCAGTTCCAAAGCACACAGTCGTTCCATACGGCCAACTACCGTGGGGATCAGCCGGGCCATGACGCCTACCTGCGTTCGGACTCCTCGCAGCCTGCCCAAAGCCAGTATGGCATCGGCGCTGTGTCCTATACGAGCAGCAGTCCCTACACGTCTTCCTTTAACACCGGCTACAGCCAACAATCCTTCAATAATTCCTACGGGCAATCCCAAAATCAAAACCAATACCAAAGCCCGCAAAATTACCATACGGCTAACTACCGCGGCAATCAGCCTGGACATGACGCTTACCTGCGTTCGGACTCTAACCAGCCGGCTCAAAGCCAATATGGGAATGGCAGCTACACGAACAGATATCAATTCTAAACCTGCCTGATTCAGCAGGAGCGAGCGAGCCGACAAGGCTCGCTTTTTGTTCGCTTGGCGCGCCCTGTGCAATCGTTGACAAATACCAGGTTAGCGCTTACCATCGTAATAGTGTGAAGGCACGTCTTCATGGAAAGGAGGCTTCAGCGCCTTTGAACTGGATGGGAAATTTGCAGCAATTGGGAAGATCGTTGATGCTGCCAACCATCACGCTGCCGATCGCTGCCCTATTGCTCCGCCTCGGTACATTGCCGTGGGAGCAGATCCACATGCCCCAAGTCGGGGAAATATTAATGACGTTCGGCAATCTTATTTTTACATATTTGCCGTTGATTTTTGCTGTCGGCGTTGCTCTTGGCTTGACGGAAAGCGCCGGTATCGCCGGGATGTCCGCCCTGATCGGCCACTTTATGTTCGCCCAGACGCTGCAGCACTATCTGGGGGAATCGTTCCAGCTTGGGACTCCCGGAGGCATCCTGGTCGGCTTGATCGCGGCGGTCATCTATCACCGTGTGAAACATATTCAGCTCCCCGAGGCCATACAATTTTTCGGAGGGCCCCGTTTGGTGCCGTTGTTTATGGGGCCAGCGATGTTCGTACTGGTCCTGATCACGATTCAACTGGGACCGCTGATGAATACCGGCATGCAGAAGCTGACCGATATGCTGCTGAGTCTAGGCGGGTTCGGTACGTTCCTATACGGTGTCATTCACCGTCTGCTTGTGCCCTCCGGGCTTCATCATGTGTTCAATAACTTCTTCTGGTTCCAGCTCGGCAGCTACGATAATCACGGGCAGCCGGTCTTCGGCGACCTGCCGCGTTACTTTGCAGGGGACCCTACGGCCGGGATTTATATGGCGGGACTCTATCCCATTATGATGTTTGCTCTGCCGGCCATTGCGCTGGCTATTATTCAGGAAGCGCGTGAAGATTTGAAGCCCAAGATCCGAACTACGTTCCTGACGGCGGCGTTTGCCTGTTTTTTGACTGGGGTTACCGAGCCGATCGAATTTGCTTTCTTATTCGTGGCTCCGTATTTGTTCGTGATCCATGCGATTCTTTCGGGATTATCCATGTGGATCGCCTACCAGTTCGGTATCCACCATGGTTTCTCGTATTCCGCCGGAGCTATCGATTATTTGATCAACCTGCATTTATCGACAAATGGACTGCTGCTGATTCCTATCGGTCTGGTATACGGCATTATCTACTACGTGCTGTTTCGCTGGGCCATCCGTACGTTCCGTCTGCCGACCCCTGGCCGCGAGGAGGGCTCGCAGCTGGAGGAATGGGCCGGAGATATTCCGTACCGCTCCCCGCTCATTCTGGAGGCGCTGGGGGGCAAGAACAACCTCAAGAGCCTCGAGGCTTGCATCACTCGCCTGCGCATTACGCTGGAGAACGACAAGCTGATGGATACTGCGGCGCTTCGCCACCTGGGGGCAGCCGGCGTTATCTCGCTGGGAGGCGGCAACGTTCAGGTTGTGTTCGGCACCTACTCGGAGCTCATCCGAGAGGAGATTAATAAAGTGCTGCGCAAGGATATCCGCCAAGTACTATTCAGTTCACCGATGCAGGGAAGGATGATTGCGCTGGAGGATGTGCCGGACAAAATCTTTGCCGGCAAAATCGTTGGCAACGGCGTCGCCTTTATCCCGGACAAAGGGGAGCTTGTCGCGCCTATAGCCGGCCGGATCATTCATGTATATCCGACGCTGCATGCACTGGGCATCGAGACGGAGGACGGTCTTCAAGTGCTTCTGCATATCGGGATCGACACGGCGCAGCTGCAGGGCAAGCATTTTACAAGCTATGTGAAGGAAGGCGACGAGGTGGAAGCGGGACAGCTTCTGGTGCGATTTAACCTGCAGAAGGTCAAGCAAGGCGCCAAATCGCTGGCGACGCCGATGCTAATCACCAATGCGGATGCGGTGAAGTCATGGAGCTTTGCTCCTTATAAAGCGGTGAAGAAGGGCCAGGCGTCGGTGATGTCGGTCGTGCTTAAAGATACCGCTACATCAGGCACAAGGGGAGGGAACGTTTTTGGTTAGGGGGATCGGAGCTTCATCCGGTATTGCGATGGGCAGGGCTTTCGTTATTCCAACCTGGGAGTGGGACTTTCCGGACAAATTGATCGATGTTGCGGATCTGGCTTACGAGTTTGAACGTCTGTATGACGGCATTCGCAGCTCCAAGGACGAAATCGAGCAGATCAAGCAGGAGTTCGTAAGTGTGTTGGGGGAAGAACAAACCCAGATTTTCGACGCTCACCTGGCGATTCTGGAGGACCCTGTGTTTATGAACGAGGTCCAGGGAATTATGCAGCGGCAGTATAAAGCAGCGGAAGTGGCCGTCAAGGAAACGATTGAGAAATTTGTCAATATGTTCGATCTGCTCGATGACGGATACATGAAGGAGCGGGCGCTCGATATTAAGGATGTGGGCAATCGGTTGCTGAAGCATCTGCTGGGGGCGCTGGAGGAAACGCTGCCGCCCAAGGACCAGCCCTATGTGCTCGTCGCGAAGGAATTGATTCCTTCGCAGATGGTGCATCTGGATGTTCTGCAGACACTGGGTCTTGTGACCATGATGGGCGGTAAAACCTCGCATGTGGCGATCATGGCCCGTGCGATGGGCGTTCCTTATGTCCTCGGCTTGGAGGGCAAGCTGGAGGAGCCGATTCAGACGGGGGATTTCCTGATTATCGACGGGGATGAAGGCCTTGTCTATGTCAATCCGCCTGAGCGGGAAGTCGAGCGTTATCAACGGATGCATGAGCAGTGGAAGCAGCATCAGGATCAGCTGCTAAAGCTTGCCGGTCTGCCGTCCAGAACGCTGGACGGTCTGCAGATGCAACTCGCCGCCAATATCAGCTCGATCAAGGAGCTGGAGCAGGCCATGGGCAAAGGTGCTTCCGGCGTTGGGCTATTCCGCACCGAGTTTCTGTATATGGACCGCAGCACCTTTCCGGAGGAAGAAGAGCAGTTCGACGTGTACCGCGAAGCCGCCGAACGTCTAGGAGGCAAGACGCTGGTGATCCGGACGTTGGATATCGGAGGCGATAAGCATCTCGATTATCTGGAGCTGCCTGAAGAGGAGAATCCGTCTCTCGGCTACCGTGCCATCCGAGTGCTGCTGGACCGGGTCGATCTGTTCAAGACACAGCTGCGTGCTATTCTGCGCGCCAGTCATTACGGATGTATCCGAATCATGTACCCGATGATTTCTACACTGGAGGAGCTCAAGAGGGCCAATGAGATTCTCAGCGAGGTGAAAGAGGAGCTTGCCGCGGCAGGCATTCCGTTCTCTCCGCGCATCCCCGTCGGCATTATGATTGAGCTGCCAGCCGCGGTGATGATCTCTGATCTTCTAGCCCGGGAAGTGGACTTCTTCAGTATCGGGACCAATGATCTGGTGCAGTATGTACTGGCGGTTGACCGGATGAACGAACAAGTCGCCCATCTGTACGACCCGTTCCATCCCGCCGTACTCCGTATGCTGAAAATGACAGCGGATAGCGCCAAAGCCAGCGGTATCCATGTGAGCGTCTGCGGGGAGCTCGCAGGCGACGTCCGGTCACTTCCGCTTTGGATGTCACTCGGGATTCATGAGCTTAGCATGTCCGTCTCCTCGATCCTGCGAATGAAAAACAGCCTGATCCAAAGCAGGCACAGCGATGCCGCCAATCTGTGGCAGGAGCTGGCGGTCTGCCCGAGCAGCGCGGCCGTCCTTCAGGTACTGGGGCAATACTGGGAGACGGACCTTGCCCAGACGTCCAATACCGATCCGGAGCCCGGACCTTCCCCGTCCGAATCCTCCTCCCCCAGCGGCTGTATGTAGCCGTCCATGGGCGTCAGCCTGCGTCGGGAGGATGGGTGCGTGCACACATTGAACTGAAATGATCACAATGTTAGATAGAAAGGATGTAGCAGCTATGGATTTAACAGGATATAAGGTACTCGCTTTCGTTGATGAGGAATTCGAAGATTTGGAGATGTGGTATCCCGTCATGAGACTGAGGGAGGCGGGAGCGGAGGTTCATCTTGCCGGTCCCGAGTCGGGTCGTGTCTATCATGGCAAGTACGGTGTTCCCCTTACTACGGATCATGCTCTGGATGAGGTCAGCTCTGAGGATTATATCGGATTATATGTGCCGGGCGGCTGGGCTCCGGACAAGCTGCGCCGTTACGCTTCCGTGCTGCGCTTGACGCGGGAGTTTCACGAAGCGAAGAAGCCGATTGCGCATATCTGTCATGCGGGCTGGGTGCTCGCTTCGGCGAAGATCTGTCAGGGCTACACGATGACGTCCACGCCGGGTATCAAGGACGATCTGGAGAATGCGGGGGCGATCTGGGTGGATGCCGAGGTTGTCATTGACCGGCATATCGTATCAGGCCGCAGGCCGCCCGATCTTCCGGCCTTCAGTAAAGCTTTCGTGGATGTTCTGGCTAAATCGCTTGCCTAAACCGGACTTATTCACGATGCAGAGAGACAAGGAGTGCTTATGAGTCATAAATGGAGATGGCTGCCTTCTATCCTGTGGATGGCAGTCATATTTTATTCCTCGTCCCGGACGGGAGATGATCTGGGAGGGTGGCTGGATGAAATCCGCTTATTCCTCCCTTGGATGGAAGGCTTCGACTGGGGTCATTTTATTTCGTATTTCGTGCTTGCGCTCACCTACCTTTGGGGAATCCGGCCTAGGCGTGCTGGCTGGGCTGTGAAAGCTCTTGTCGTCCTGCTCTGTGTTCTCTACGGAGTGACGGACGAATTTCATCAATCCTTCGTTCCCGGAAGAACCCCGGATATAGCCGATATCCGCAACGACGGTATCGGAGCATTGCTGGCCATGCTTGTGGTTTCTATTCCGAAGTTTTCCCGGTATTTCGAGCGGGGACGGCGGTAGACTGCATGACGTACCTATCCTATATTTGCTAGCCTTTCAGCGGCAGGAGAAACGGGCCTGAAGTCGAATATTTGTATCATCAGGCAAAGAATGAAAGCCGTAAGTTTGGTGTGCCGCCAAAAGGAGTGGTATCGTTGCAGAAGCAGTGCAAATGCGGGGCAGCTATGAGTATTCGCCTCCGCACCGTGATTTATCAAAACAAGGTCGAAATCGAGAATGTGCCCATCTTCTCTTGTGAGTCGTGCAGCCGCAGCGAGGTATTCCCTGAAGTGAAGCCGGAGCTCACGGGATTGATCGGCACGCTCGGCGGGACCCCGGAGAAGCAGCAGCTTCTCTTCAACGAAGTGAGCGAAATTGCCCATCTGATGATGAAGGCAACGGAGAAGAACCGGGCAGCCGACTCCGTGGAAATGATCATCGACGAGCGCATTAATGAGCTCCTGGATCTGCTGCTGCTTGCGCAGTCCTTGTGCGATGAACCCTGGAGCGAGGATTTGCGTAAGAGGCTGTCTCAAATTGCCAAGCATTCCCTAACGGTGCAGGATTTTTAAAAGCCGCTGCCTTGCAGTTGGCTTTTTTTTCAATATTTGATACTATAACTACAGGCAACCCCCAAATTCATTGCGAAAGCAAGCTTTTTGTCGTATGATAAGGCTAATTGACCCTGTTCGCACTATACTTTATTTAGCAATGGAGAGAATGGCCGTGACTGTGACAATTTATGATGTAGCCCGAGAAGCAGGCGTTTCCATGGCAACCGTCTCGCGGGTTGTCAATAACAATCCCAATGTAAAGCCTCAAACACGGAAGAAAGTATTTGAAGCCATAGAGCGTCTTGGTTACCGTCCGAATGCTGTTGCACGCGGTCTGGCCAGTAAAAAAACGACGACTGTCGGCGTGGTTATTCCAGATATTTCAAATTCTATTTTCTCTGAAGTGGCGAGAGGTATCGAAGACATCGCCAATATGTACCATTATAATATTATTCTTTGTAATGCCGACAAGAAGAAGGAAAAGGAAATCCGTGTCATCAACACGCTGCTGGAGAAGCAGGTTGACGGATTGCTGTTCATGGGCGGCGCCATTACGGACGAGCATGTACAGGCCTTCAAAACCTCCTCGGTCCCGGTTGTGCTCTGTGCGACAGCGGACGAGCAGCGCAAGATTCCTTCGGTCGACATTGACCACGAACAAGCGGCTTACGATGCAGTCACCTATCTGATTCAGCAGGGACATCGCGACATTGCGATGATTTCGGGTCATTTGCAGGACCCTGCCAACGGATTTGCACGTTATCAGGGCTACAAGAAGGCGCTGGAGGCCGCAGGCATCCCGGTTCGCGATGAATATGTACGGGTGGGCAATTACCGCTACGAATCCGGTCTTGAGGTTACGAAGTATTTCCTTACGCTTGATCCGCGTCCGACGGCGATTTTCGCTGCGACTGATGAAATGGCGATTGGGGCGATCCATACGCTTCAGGATCACCAAGTGAAGGTGCCCGAGGAAGTATCCGTCATCAGTGTGGACAACATCCGGATGGCTTCGATGGTACGTCCGCAGCTCACGACTGTCGCACAACCGATGTATGATATCGGCGCCGTGGCTATGCGGCTTCTGACCAAGCTCATGAACAAGGAGACCAAGGAAGCATCCGAGCTTACGCAGGTCGTTTTGCCGCATGAGCTCATTCATAGGAATTCGGTGGCTCATCGTTGATATGAGCCATTCTTTTTGTAGGGGAGGCCGTTTGGCTTGGTTTTTTCGAAAGTAGGCGTTATCGGTGCGATGAAGGAAGAAATTGAAAAGTTTCATGCTCATCTAACTGATGTGAAAGAAACGGTTAAAGCAGGCGTTACTTTCTACGAGGGCATCTTTCACGGACAGCCAATCGTCCTTTGCCGATCTGGAGTTGGCAAGGTCAATGCAGCGGTTACCACTCAAGTGCTGGTGGATACCTTCGGGGTTCAGGCTATCCTGTTTACCGGTGTGGCAGGTGCGGTCCATCCTGAGCTGAGCGTAGGGGATATCGTGATATCCACCGACTGCTTGCAGCATGATATGGATGTAACTGCGTTAGGATTTCCCCGCGGGACGATCCCGTACGAGGCGACTTCCCTATTCGTCGCGGACGAGCGTCTTCGTCATCTTGCTTCCCAGGTCAGTCATGAGCTCTTCGAGGGCCGTGTGCTGGAGGGACGAGTGTTATCAGGCGATCAGTTTATTGCGAACCGTGACACGGTTACCGTTCTTCACAGCGAGCTTCAGGGTGCTTGCGTGGAGATGGAGGGGGCGGCGGTCGCCCAGGTATGCTCGATGAATGGGGTGCCGTTTGTTGTGATTCGTTCGATGTCGGATAAGGCGGATGGCTCGGCTCATGTGAGTTTTGCCGAATTCACCTTACTTGCTTCTGAGCATTCTTTCCGTATTGTAGAGGGTATCCTGCGGCGGTTGCAGGAGCAATAACTGCTGCTATATTCCATTAAGATAATCCCGCCCGCTCCTAGAGATGGAGCGGGTTTTGCTTTATCTTCTGCTTATGTGCTGCAGATGTGACAAGAACAGATTGGTGAAGCACATGTTGGAGCTTTGGCAGAGTGATGCTCGGATCGGAGCCGGTTGCCCTTTTGAGAGTAATGAAGTCGAACTTGCGCTCAGATTGCAGATATGGTATAGTAGGCTTTCCGCTTTGGTTAAGCGGTTTACAGATTAACCTAGAGCAATCGGCAAGATGTCCTTTCTCAAAAGTATTTGAAGAGAGTACAGAGGATTGCATGATATCTTAATCTGTGCTAGATTATGTTCCTGCAACAGCCTTTGAAGCTTCTGCACATGTGGTTAGACCCCTTGAATGGAAGAAGAAAATTGATGCTTGCAAAACAGAATCGAATATGGTACATTACTTCTCGCCCCTTGAGAGAGAGGCAAGCAAGAGTGATTGAGAGCTTCTGAGCATGAGGATTACCCCTTGAATGGAAGAGTCGAAAAACACAGTTGCAAAAGAGATTCGGATGTGCTAAAGTACGAATCGCAAACGAAACAAAACAAATTGCCCTTTGAAAACTGAACAACGAGTGAGTGTTAAATAGAGAATGAAAATTCTCGCTAGCATTACTTTTGAGCAAGTCGAACAAACCTTGTAGTCATTTCGACCTTCGGATCGAAAAGACTACC
>NZ_JBBPCC010000012.1:0-227702 GCF_038070315.1 Paenibacillus filicis
GAATTTATTCATTTTTATAACCACAACAGAGCACAACGAAAATTAAACAAGCTGACGCCGGTTGAATACCGACGCCAGCTTGCAGCCTAGGGCTTTTTTCAATGTCCATTAGATGGGGTCTTGACCAACTCGCCCTGAGTGAAAGTCGGAGGCTTTATTCATTGGTTCTGCTTAGGACTT
Organism: Paenibacillus filicis; assembly: GCF_038070315.1. Lineage (NCBI taxonomy): Bacteria > Bacillati > Bacillota > Bacilli > Caryophanales > Paenibacillaceae > Paenibacillus > Paenibacillus filicis. The sequence continues at coordinate 181 of NZ_JBBPCC010000012.1, forward strand.
ACCTCTGACCTGGGTGCGACCCGCCATCGCTGGCCGGGGCGCGCTGCCCGACTTACCCGCCGGACTGCCTGGTCTCGGCTTGCTGTCCCGTCCCGGGGCCGCTTGCCTTGGCTTGTTCCGGCCCGGATTCCCGGTGCGCGGCTGCACAGGTTGACGGCCTTGGGCGGCCGCAGGCTCCGGCGGCTTGGTCGTGATCAACATCGGGTAAGGATGGTCGGTCACGACAGGGATCGTCTTTCCGATCACCCTCTCGATATCCTTCAGATACGGCTTCTCTTCGATGTCGCAGAAGGAAATCGCTGTACCGCTGAGCCCTGCCCGTCCGGTACGTCCGATCCGGTGGACGTAGGTCTCCGGGATGTTGGGCAGGTTGAAGTTGATAACATGAGACAACTCGTCGATGTCGATGCCTCTAGCCGCAATATCGGTCGCGACCAGTACCCGTGTTGTTCCGTTTTTAAAGTTGGTGAGTGCGGACTGCCTGGCATTCTGCGACTTGTTGCCATGAATGGCCTGTGCGCTGATCCCCGCTCTCGTCAGATCGCGGACGACGCGGTCTGCGCCATGCTTGGTACGGGTAAACACCAGTACCGAGGCAATGGACTTGTCCTCCAGCAGATGGACCAGCTGCTTCTGCTTGTTTTCCTTATCCACAAAATAAACCGATTGCGTGATCTTATCGACGGTGGAAGACACCGGGGTGATTTCTACCTTGACCGGATTCACCAGGATGGTTTTGACCATCTGCGCAATTTCCGGCGGCATCGTCGCGGAGAACAGCAGGGTTTGTTTTTTGCTTGGAATCTTGGCCACTATTTTCTTGACGTCATGGATGAAGCCCATATCCAGCATCCGGTCCGCCTCGTCCAACACGAAAATCTCGAGATGCCGTAAATCTACAAAGCCCTGATTCATCAGATCGATGAGCCGGCCCGGTGTAGCCACCAGGATGTCTACGCCCTGCTGAAGCTGGACCTCCTGCGGCTTCTGGGAGACGCCTCCGAAGATGACGCTGCTCCGCAACGAGGTGTAGCGACCGTAGGCCTTCAGATTATCCTGGATCTGTATCGCGAGCTCACGCGTCGGCGTCAGAATCAGAGAGCGAATCTGGCGTTTACCCGGCTTCCCGCTCTGTCCCTTGCTTAGCAATTGTAGAATCGGCACGGAAAATGCTGCTGTCTTCCCGGTTCCCGTCTGGGCACAGCCCAGCAAATCCCGGCCTTCCAGCACGGGAGGAATCGCTTGTTCTTGAATAGGCGTAGGTGCTGTATAGTTTTCCTGCTCCAGCGCTTTTAAAATCGGTGGTATGATGTTTAGTTCCTTGAATGTCATGTGGTCTCCTTATTCGTCCCATTCCGACCTCATCTGCTGCCGGAAGCCGCGTGAAGTCGCTTCCTCCTATGATATACGAAACCCTCGAAGAAGTACAAAGAAAACTGAAAAACGATCAGCCTGTAAGATAGGAAGGCCGTTCATCCGTCCTTTCCCCCATGCCGGCACAGCCGAAAACCGTAAGGCCTGTATGCTGCGGCTTTACGGTTTTCGATTGCGGAGAACTTCCCCGTCTCTATATCAGCCTCACCGTGAAACAGCGCTTTTCCGCCGTTTAGCAATCGCACTTTCATACACGTCCATCAGTTGATCCATCATCCGGTCCATGGACCAGTGAGTCATCGCCCACCGTTGGGCCTGAATGCCAAGCAGCTTGCGGAAAGCATCATTGCCCAGCAGCTCGGACAAGGCGGCATAGAGCGCGTGCGTATCCCCCACAGGAGTCAGCAGCCCGTTCCCTCGGTGCTTGGTCATCTCCGGCAAACCTCCGGCATCTGTCGTGACGATGGCTTTTCCGGCAACCTGGGCCTCAATGAGCGCTAACGGCTGGTTATCGATCATGCTGGGCAGTACGAAGATATCGGCCTGCCCTAATAATGCAGGCACATCATCTCTACTGCCCAAAAATAACACGTCGTTCCCCAGTCCCAGTGCGTTAGCCTGCTGCTGGAGTCTTGTCTCTTGATCCCCTTCTCCTACAAGCCAGCATACCCAATCCTTACGCTCTTGCTTCAGCAATCTGAGCGCATCCAGTAACATGTGAACACCCTTAATCTCCACCAGCCGTCCGGTAAATATAATCACTTTTTTTCCATAAGGCCGGTGCATGGAGGAAGGCCGCTTCATCTGTCGCCGGAAGCCCTCCATATCGTAGCCATATTGAAAGACCCGCATACTACGGGGAGAAACCTGGAACTCTCCGCTCAGAATCCGCTCCATCCACCGGTTGGCGAGCACGGTATATTCGGCGGAAGCTGCAGAAGTCCGCTCCATTCTGTTAAAGTACGCCTGAGCGAGGTGAGCGTTATGGGCAAGAGGACCATCCTCGGCTAGCGTCCGTTTGATCTCGTGGGCTACGCATCCGTGCAGCGTGGCAACCAGAGCGATTCCTCGCGGTCTGATCCGGTTGATGCTGACCGTCGAGATGACATCCTGGGTATGGACAAGATCGTAGGCTTGCAAGTCCAGTGATCTGACAGCCAGCTCAAAGGCATATCTTCGGAACTCCGTATATTCGATGAGCGGATTGGCATAAATAGCCGGATACATGGACCTGCTCAGCTTTTCTCGAAGCAGCGGAAACAGCTTCTCCGTTTCAATCCGAATTCCTTTATTCACCAGATGCACGTAGCTCCCGGGTATGTCGCCGTAACCGAGTAGATCCACCTCATGCCCCAGCTCTTCAAGCTTTGATTTCTTCTGGATCATATACGGCCAAACACCACCCAAATGCGGAACATGCCAATACGTAGCCAGTAGTATCTTCACAAGCCCAACCCCTTCTGCTTATTCTGCAACCACGTAATGATCAACGGATGTTTCCTCGTACACGATACCCTGGAGCAGCGCAGTCCACCAGAAGTCATTCTGACTCCATTTATCTCCCTCTTCCCCCTTCGGCAGTTGGACGGCACATACTCGGGCCAGAGGCCAGTGCTGCTCTACCAGCTCCCGTACATCCGCATGGTTAACGACCAGCACGCGGAAATCATGCTTCACCAGCTCTGACAGCACGCTCTCTAGCTCCTCCGCATCCTCCAGCGTGGCTTCCGTCCTTACAAACAGAATCCGCATGCAGGATTGCATATGGTCAAGAAAGCGACCAATGCGCCGGTTGTATTTCTCCATAACGGCCGGGTATCCTCCGAGATACGTTAACGAATTGGGCCCGATATGAAAGTCGTGATTGGACACGATGTGATTGTAATCATCCGATACGCAGATGCATTCGTCCGCGTAACCGACTACCCGCAGATGCCGCGGTCTCATAAAATCGGCAAACCGGTTGGCCAGCAGCCGGTTTACCTTCGAGAGCTCAAGAGACGCTACCCAGTCAAAAACCCCTGAATAAGGTCGCAGGTTGTTCTTTTCCAATTGAATGGATGTAAGACAAAGATTTCCCAAGCTGTAAATCCCGTCGTAGGTTCCCTGAAGTTCTTGAAGATTCATCAAGTAGCCCTCCCATGCATATGATCAAATTCTCCTGAAACATCATATGTTGAGAGGTTGAGCTTGGTATAGGACAAGAGCCTTACCCGTCATACGCATTTATCAACTTAACGCAATTCACCTAGTTCAGAATCTTCTATTCTTTCATACTCTGATAACAGGATCAACTTGAAGAAGAAGGGGTTGAGATGGAAGCGTTGGTCATAGTTGGCGGGCATCATTATCGTCCATGTAAGCAGGCAACTCACCGTCTCCTGTCTCGGCCTGCGGACGGATCGCACCGATATCAGCTGTAACGTGATAGTAGACCGCCGCTTCGGCAAAGAGATCCAGCGCGCACTGATGCATCCGGCGAAATAACGAAGGCGCGGCCTTAGCTACGACGAATACAGCCTCCAGCCAGTTCGTATCTGCTGTTTTCACATGGAAGCGGCCCATTGGTGTATCGCCCGATCAGCGGGTATACACTGAACTTGTCGCTGCCAAAGTGTATGCTCAGCTTGTAGCCGAAGTGGTCGGCGATCGCGGCATGGCACTGAAGCTCCCGCTGAGACATATGTACCAGATAGCGCTCCTCGTAGCCCTAACGGGTCGCAGCGGCAATCTGCGCATAGCGTTCCTCAAGCTCTGAGGACGCCATCCCCGCCACCGTATTGTCGAGCTTCTCCGAGCAGTCCAGCTTCAGCATCGTAAAGCCGAGGCACAGCGCATACTCAATATCCTCTTCATGCTTCAGATGGTTGCCGTCTGCGCCGTAACCGTCCCGGTAGCCCTCCTGGAAAACGGCATAGCAAGCCGCGTCCATCCTCCGGCCAGTCAACGTAGCTCCCGAATGCTCTGCTGCGCAAGAATGGGACGTATCTCCTTACCCTGCATCGTACGGATATGGCTTTTTTTTAATTTTATTGTCACTTTTGCCTTCTCCTGCATATACATATTTTGTTGGACTATTTTGATGAGGGAGCTGCTTGAAGACATGGCAACGAAGCAATTGGAAGTGCGCGGCGAGAAAGAATATGCCATCCAGGTACTGGATGAGATGGGCTTGAACCAGATTGCGAACTGGTTGAGCATCCTGCCTGAAGACCGTTGGCAGCAGTTGTTCGTCGCCCAATGGCCCACCTTGGCCAAAAAATGCGGAATTCGCGACTAAACCTGTACATACATCAGGAACAGCGCCGCCTTAGCAAGTAACGCCAGCTCAAAGCATGGGCGGGGCTGTACCCCCGGGTACAAGCGTAAAGTCGGCCGCGAACAACGAAAAGCCTTCGATATCCATGACAGACATGGATACGGAAGGCTTTTCTTGTAGGTAAGCCGGACTCGGCTATAACCGTTTCTTACGGCTTCTGCCGGTCTGCGAAGACAGACATCGCTTCCTTCATGAAGAGCGCGAGACCTGCTCCGAATTTATCGATATTGGCTGTGAAGCGTTCATCCTCCACGTACATCTGACCGAGCGCCCGAAACGCCTCAGGCTTGTAGCTGCCCATCGTGTTCAAGTAGGTATACCACTCTCCAATGGCCGCTTGGGATTCCACCGATTCGGGCGGATTGTGGCGCAGATCGGCCAGCTGCCGGTAAATCGCGTTCATCGATTCTCCCCATGCCTCCTGCCCCTGAGTAGGCCTGGACGCCAATTTTCCCTTCCATTGATCCACAGCTTCGTCCCCCCAGCGTTGCCTGGCTTCTTCTTCATACGGATCGCTGCTGAAATCAAACCCTTTAAACTTCTCTTCCTGAGTCATTTCAATCTCTCCCTTGGCATGTTTTATTGTTTTCTCCACCGTTGCGATCATCTCATCCAGCCTGCTCCGCTTCTCCAGCAGCATCCGGCGGTGGAGTTCCAGCGCTTCCTGCCGGTCAAAGGCCGGACTGTCGATAATGTCCCTGATCTCTTTCAACGGGAAGCCAAGCTCGCGGTAAAAGAGGATTTGCTGCAGCATAGCCAGATTGTCCTCGGAGTACAGCCGATAACCGGCCTCTGTGGTCTCATCCGGGACCAGCAGCCCAATTTCATCGTAATGATGCAGTGTACGGACACTGATCCCGACTAACTCCGAGACCTCCTTCACCTTCATCGCGGGTTCCACCTCCTTCGTCTTTTATGTTAGTGCCTCACGCAACGTGAGAGTCAAGGCCTCTCTATCTTATTTCGGCCATTGTTGCCTTTCCGGAATACCGAGGGCATGAATATACAGCAAAAGCCTGAGCACTCCCGCCGCTTTCGCGGGAAATGTCAGGCTCCATCCAAGCTTGCTTTGCTAGTTTTAATCGAGGAAATCCTTCAAACGCTTGCTTCGGCTCGGATGCCGCAGCTTCCGGAGCGCCTTGGCTTCGATCTGACGAATCCGCTCGCGGGTAACCCCGAACACCTTGCCGACTTCTTCCAGCGTTCTCGTGCGGCCGTCATCCAGTCCGAAACGAAGCCTCAGCACGTTCTCTTCCCTCTCCGTAAGCGTATCGAGCACATCCTCAAGCTGCTCCTTCAGCAGTTCAAAAGCGGCTGCATCCGCCGGAGCAGGCGCATCCGAATCCTCAATGAAATCACCCAGGTTGGAGTCATTTTCTTCGCCAATCGGCGTTTCCAGCGACACCGGCTCCTGCGCAATCTTCATAATCTCGCGCACTTTCTCCACGCTGAGCTCCATCTCCTTGGCTACTTCTTCAGGAGTAGGCTCCCGTCCGATTTCCTGCAACAATTGTCTGGAGACACGGATCAGCTTGTTGATTGTCTCCACCATATGTACAGGAATCCGGATCGTCCGGGCTTGATCGGCAATCGCGCGTGTAATCGCTTGACGAATCCACCAGGTAGCATAGGTACTGAACTTGAAGCCCTTCGTATGGTCAAATTTCTCGACCGCCTTGATCAGCCCCATGTTGCCCTCTTGAATCAAATCCAGGAACAGCATGCCGCGGCCCACGTATCTGCGTGCAATACTGACAACCAGCCGCAAATTGGCCTCAGCCAATCTGCGCTTGGCAGCCTCGTCTCCAGCCTCGATACGCTGCGCCAGATTGATTTCTTCTTCTGTAGACAACAGCTGGACACGGCCGATCTCCTTCAGATACATCCGAACCGGATCATTCGTCTTCAGCCCTGGAGGAAGCGAAAGATCGTCCTCAACCTGAAATTCTTCCGATGTCTGCTCACCGCGAGGGGATGAAAAATCATCATCCGATTCATCATTAATATCAATGCCCATCTCGGACAATTGCTCGAAGAAATCGTTGATTTGATCAGGGTCTTGTTCGTATGGCGACAGCTTATCCATAATTTCTTTGTAGGTCAGAGAGGAGTTTTTCTTCCCCTGCTCTATAAGCTGCTCTTTGGCCTGCTCCAGCGTGATGTCCGTCTCCAGCTTAGTCTGTTGTTCGTTCTCCATCGATCTGCCCCCGTTTACAAGAGAATGGCCTGTTCAGCCGGTTGACTTTCATTTATGATTATGCTATGATCGAATCGTATACCTTTATTCATTCCATCTATATGCCTTTACTATCCGCCATTATATCATGTTATTTCATGAAAAGCAACTTTGATTATTTCGCCCAATTCATGCCTACTCGAACCGGAATCCATCTCCACGGATTCCGGTTTTTTAATTGCAAATCCGGTCATTTTAATCGTCTCAAGCAACAAGCCATGGTATAGTTATACCTGACATGTACATATTAGGGGGGACGAGCTTGGGATTCGGAACGGCACGCGCGTGATTTTGGAACCTCCATCGTCGCAACCGAGACGGGCGATCTGGGCACGTTCGCGGAGCAAGAGCCTGAACGCTATGAAGAGTATGGCTGGAACGTCCTGAAGCAGACGGTTGAAGAGCTGGCAGAGGAAGCAGAGCGATGGGGCGTTCATATCGGACTCGAGCCGGTTTGCGTTTATACGCTTAACTCACCAGTTAACATGAAGCGGATGCTGGATGAAGTACCCTCCTCAAATCTGGGCGTCGTCTTCGAACCCTGCAATCTGATCGATCAGCATAATTTCGACCGTCGCGACGCTGTCGTGGATGAACTCTTTGATCGGGTCGGGGACCGGATCGTACTAGCTCACCTGAAGGATATCTCTTACCCCACGGACGGGCCACCGGCTGCGGCACTTATAGGGCAGGGCCAGTTTGACATCGAGCGATTCTTCAGCAAGCTGCAAGCCGTTTGTGGACATTTCGCTGGAGAATGTCCAGGAGCAGGACTTCCCTGTAGCGCTTATCCCAAACAAACGATACAACGAAGGACCTAACTGCGGGTGATTCCCGGGTCAGGTCCTTGATATGCCTTAATGGTTAATCAGCTTCGATTTTCCGATACGATGACGCCATTGCCTTTTTTATACCGCTCTGTCGCTTCCTTCAGAATTTCATGGCCTCCCTTGTTTTTGTATTCCTCAATCACCTTCGGCCAGTCCGAGATCGGCTCCTTGCCGTATATCATTTTGGTCATATGATCGATAATCAGCTTCGGACCCACATCGTCGCCGAGCGGCGTCAGGTCGGGAAATTTGGAGTAAGCCTGCAGCGTTGGCACGAAGCGCACTGAGCCAAGCCCCTCCTTGGATACTACCGTGTCCATGTACTTGATCATATCCCGCCCGTTCGGCGTCTGCTCTTCTTTCAGCTTGTTGTAAACCGAGTCGTGGACGAACCAGAACATGCCGCGGAACAAGTCCTCATCGATCGCCTCCGGGGTCGACGGCGGTGTAAACTTAATCGCACCGTTCTCGATCGTGTAGTTTTCGCCCTCGATGCCGAAGGAGAAATATTTCTCAGCTTCTGGCGTTGTCATCCATTCAAAAAATTGGATAATTCGAATCGCTTTATCCTTAGAAACCTTATTGTTGATGTAATAGGAGGTATTAATGCTGGAATACAGCAGATGTCCTCCCCGGTTCTCCGGTCCACGCGGAGACGGAATGATTTCTACTTGGGCATCAGGCGCTCCTACCGTAATCTTATTTCGGTAATTGTTGAGCTCCCGGGCGTTGGCCGACCACATCGCCGCTTTACCGCCCTCGATGTTTTTGCCATAGTCACCGGAGCTGATAGTCGCGAAGTCCTTGGGAATCAAGCCTTCATCAAACATCGTTTTGAACGTTTGGAGCGCTCTCGTCATGTTCTCCACATCAAAAAACTTAGGTACAACCTGATCGTTCTGAATCTCAAATTGGGAAGGCAGCACGTCGAAAGCACCGAGAATCGTATCCGCATACTTGAAATTTTCGCGCATCTGGTAAGGATGCTCCACGCCCAGCTTTTTAAACGCTCTCATCACGCCAAGAAAATCATCTACAGTCTTCGGAGCCGGGAGACCGGTTTTAGCCAGCAGATCGGCCCGGATGAACGTAGCGCGCCTGGACGGATTGGAAAGCCAGGCTGGAATGCCATAAATTTTGCCGTCAAAGCTGGTTTCCTGCCACGCCTCTTTTGGCACCGCTTTCATAATTGTGGGCGCATATTGCTTCAGCAGATCGTCGAGCGGCATGAACACACCAGCCTCCACGGATCCGGACATCCCCTTGGTCGTGGCGCCCCCAACATTTTGCACCACATCGGGAATGTCATTGGAAGCAAACATCAGCGACATCTTCTGATCGAAATCCTTAAGCGGGATCATGCGCAGGTCGAGATCCGTATTGGTGATTTCCTCCAGCTTCTTAACCCACTTCTCATTATTAATATCGGCGCTTTTTTCTGCATGCTTATAGCCGCTCGTCGTCATGGAGAAGCTGAACTTCAACTTCTCGGGCGCCTTGCCCGCAGCTTCCCCAGCCTCACCTTTACTTCCAGTGCCGGAATCTCCGCAGGCCGAGAGCAGACCGACTGTCATCGACCCGGCCAATGCGAGACTTAATATTTTTTTCATAGCTTCCCCTCTTTTTTCACTAGAATGAACCAAGCTGGCTTCGCTGGCTACTGACTACATAGTAAACGCGTTGGTCATTTTGAGGAATGTTATTTTTTATCGTCGAGTTGTGTTTGTTTTCGATATGAAGCCAAAAAGCTATCCGTAAAGCAGCATATCCAAAAAAACGGCCCCCGATGCGCAAACTTGCGCATCGGGGGCCGTGGAGCAATCCGCTATCCGGCTATGGGGTCTTGACCACCGGAAGCAAGGAGCGAACCTCTTTCAAAGGAATGACCAGATGGATATTATTCATCGTCCGAAGCGAGCCGGATATGATGCCAGCTACCCTGCCGAAGCGGTCAATGATGGGACCTCCCGACATGCCGCTGGCGATCTGAGCCGACGTCAGGACCCGGTCCCGTCCGTTGACTTCGGCCTTGGGGTTGTTAACGATCCCTTCGGTGATCACGGGCGTGTTCGCCATCGGATAACCGATCGCAAATACTTGTTCGCCGAAATTGACGGCTGTTTCCCTTATCGGAAGAAAGGCATAGCCGCCGGCTGGACCGCTTTTCAGAGCGGGAAGCTGCAGAACAGCCGCGTCGGTCTGTTCGTCGACTGCAACCACCTCGATAGGTCCAACTACGCTACCGTCACGGAGCGTACCTTCGATCCGTGATGCTTCTTTCACCACATGGTAAGCCGTCGCCGCCAGGCCATCCGGAGACAGGATCACTCCGGTTCCCGTAGCTTTTACCGAATCATCCTCACGCAGAATACGGATGTAGAGGATGGCCTGCTCACTTCGTCCGAAAATATCCTCCGCCGTGTACGCAGCAGGCGAATCAGCCTTCGCCTGCATCCATACAGCGGCACCGCACAAGAGAGAGATGAGAAGGCACAGTGCAGCAATTTTTCTTTTCATAGATCGTTCTGCCGCCTTTCAGCTTTTCAGGTCGTTCCTGCCTTACTTGGCAGCCGCCATGATATCCTGGAATGCCCAGTGTTCCGGCGTCAGGTCCTTGAACTTGGCCTGCACGTCCTGCTTCTTGGTCCCGATGATCCGGTTGATCACCACGACAACCTGTGCCCGCGTGATCTCGCTATCCGGACGGAACGTACCGTCCGGGAAGCCGTCGACATACCCGGCCTGGGTAAAGGCTCGGACATACGATTCCGACCAATGCCCGGCTACGTCCGTCAGCAGCGTTTCCCCTGGAGCAAGAACATCCAGCTTGAGCACCCGGGACATCATGGCGACGAATTCAGCACGGGTCAGCCCGCGCTCACCGCCGAACGTCCCGTCCTCATACCCGTCGATGATGCCTGCCGAGGTGAAGAAGGCCACATTGGCCTTGGTCTCTTCACTTACGCCTGTGAGCAGATTGGCTACGCTAACCTTCTCCTTGTCCAGGAGAGGGCTCAACGCATCCAACAGCTCATAACGGGTAATCGCCGTATCCGGCTTGAAGGCCTCATCGTCATAACCGGCTATATACTTGATCTCGGCCGCCTGTTTTTTCACCGCATACTTAGCGTTCTCCACCTGATAGCTGATCGTGATGACACGGTCATTCTTGTCCGTAATTGCCTTGACTGTCATATTGCGTGTAATGATGATGCTTCCTTCCTTAAACACCTTGCTCTTGTTGGTCGGTGTGCTTCCGTCGGTCGTGTAGTAGATGATCTGACCTTCAGGTGCTGTCAGCTTCAGAATACTGTTCTTCGCTACTGTAGAAGGTGCTCCTCCGTCGGCAGCCGTCTTGCTTTCGCCGACCAAGGCTTCAATTGTAGGAGGAGAAGGAATGAACCCTCCACCAAATCCCCCACCTGTGCTGACCTGTTTAGTCCATACTCCCGACAGAACTGGGCTGATCTCCTTCTCCGGCACAACCGTAACCGCCTTGATCGTCGTCGTCTCCGTAAGCCGGATTGGCGCCGTATAGAGGAGGGATTTGGCACTTGGCTGACTGCCATCCAATGTGTAGTAGATACTTGCATCCGGCTCGTCTGTAGTCAGGGTCACCAGAACTTCCCGGGTGAACGGTGCGTTATCAGGGACAAATTTAGGTGCCTTGGCTGTTTCCGCATATTTGAAGGCAGCGGCATTCAGCACGATGCTCCGGCTTTCTCCGCCTAATTCTGCTTTCAATACGGCAGCGCCAGTCGTTTGCAGAGCTCCGGTCCAGTTTCCACTGCCACTGCGGACAACCTTTGCGGCTGCATCCGCCTGCCAGTTGAGGGCCGCATCGGAGGTCAGCGTAAAGCTGCTGCCGATTCGGCTCAGCAGATCGTTATCGTTCAGAATCACTGCGGCTGTGCTCAGCTTGGATGCGGCGGAGCCGCCAACCGCCTTGAGCGACGGGAAGGAGCCTGCCGCTGCATCCCACACGCTGCCGTTCAAGCCTTGAGGCAGAGTACTTTGTGTCAGCTCTCGGGAGAGCAGTCCCGCTGCCCCGTAAGTCGATCCGCCTACCCGCTTGCCTGTTGCGTTGAAATAAGCGGTGTCCGTCTTGAGCGCCTGCTTGTTATAGAAGCTGCCTGTGATCGCGGCGGCCTCGGACTTCTGACCAGCGATGCCGCCGTAGAAAATCTTCCCGGGATGGATCAATTCGTCGATACCAGAGACGACCTCTCCATAACTCAGCGACCCCGTGATCTTTCCTCCAGCAGCATAGCCTGCGATGCCCCCTGCCTGGGCTTCCGTCACGCCTTGGCCGTACACCTTGCCGGATGCGTACACGTTGCTGATCGCACCGCTGCTGATGCCTGCAATACCGCCAGCCTGGGCTTGCGCACCTTTCGCATGAACATCCGTGTAGGAGAAAGATTGCTCGATGCTGCCCGTTGCCACAACCTCACCGGCGATACCGCCCGCAGCTGCTGCGCCCTCGGTTGTTTCCGCCGCAACGCTGCCTGCGGAATACGATTGCTTGATGCTTCCTGCATGGGTACCCGCTAGACCGCCTGCATGGCCGCCTGTTGCGGTAACAACCGCATTCGCGAAAGAACCGGTAATCGAGCCGCTGTTGTCGCCAACCAGACCGCCGATGTTCGCTACCCCGCCGACCTGGAGCGACTTGGCTGTAATATTCGCCAGCTTGTTCTTGTTAGTGCCTGCTGCGCCGCCGACTTGCCCGGCGCCTTTCACGCTGCCTTGCACCTCGATTTGGTTCAGTTCGCCTTCGTTGGCCCCGGCTATGCCGCCTGCCTGATCGCCTGTGGCGATGACTTCTGCGCTGACTTTGGAAGCGCTGATTAAGCCGCTGTTCGTGCCGGCGACTCCTCCGATGCCGGATACCCCGGCTACAGTCAGGTCCTGCAGGCCAGCTTGGCTGATCGTTCCCTTATTCTCACCGGCCACACCGCCGACGAAGTCGCGCCCTTGAGCCTTTCCGCTAACCGTGACTTCGCGGATTACTGCGCCAGCATGGTTGATACCCGCGATTACGCCGGTACGCGAGCCGCTAGAGACCTGTGCATCGGTAAAAACTAGACGTGCGATGACACCGTGATTTTCCAGGACAAACCCCTGAACATCAAGCGCAGATGCTTGCTTCAAGCCTGTAAGCTTAAAGCCCTGCCCGTCAAGCTCACCCAGGAAATCCTGAATTGGCGTCCATCTCTTGCCGGTCAGATCGATATCTGCCCCCAGCTTGATTGTAGCAATCGCCGGTTTTTCCGTTGCTGTCCGGTTAAACAGCTGGTAATACGGAAGCCCGGTATTCGGATTGTACAGAGATACGATACCCGCCAACTGCTTCGCATCCGTGACGATCCAATCCGATCCGGCCGTCCGGTTCAGGAAAGGAACCGAGAGTTCGAAATCCCAGCTGCCGAATCCGGCAAACGAATCCGATACATCCCCCTGCTTGTTGCCCGTAGCCACCCCGAGGCTCTGACCGATCGGATTGAAATCCGCCGTGTACCAAGACGAGTGAACCTTGCCGTCCCGGAAATTATACCCGACCAGCGCGCCCTTATAGACCGTAGTCCCGCCTGCATTCACGACAGGTGCCGGTGTCTTGGCGAATACGCCGTCGAGCGTGCCGTCATTGTAGCCGGCAAAGCCGCCTGCATACGAACGGGTCGCGTGGTTCACTCCCGTCACGGTAAGGCTTCCTTGCGCTGCGTAAGCATGCTTGATAACCGCACGACGCTCTACGGCACCTGCGAAGCCGCCGCTTCCCGTGTCATAGCCTGTATTGGCAACCTGACCCGAAGCATAAGCATCTGTGATCGTATAGCGGTCGATAGAGCCTGCGAAGCCGCCCGCGTACGAGCCTGTGATGCCCTTCGCATCGACGGAACCGAGCGCATATACGCGTTCCATCGTGCTGCTGCCGGTATTCGAGTCGCCGAGAATTCCGGCAAAGCCTCCGGCATAAATCGTCGTATCCTGATTGTCGTCCGCGACCTTAACAGGCAGCGCTGCATAAGCATCGGTTACCTTGGTGTTGTCTCCTCGTCCGATCAGTCCGCCCGCATGAACGGCGGGAACGATTCCTTGCTTGAATACAGCTCGTTGAATATCAATAGCTTGCCCGTCCGGCGAAGCGGCGGAGGTATAGTGAATGGCCCCGCCCGTCGCACGGCCGACAACACCGCCGACATCGTACACAACACTCGTATCGGCTTTGATGCTTTGCGTCGGCTCAGAGCTGACGATGATGCCGCTGCTTACCCCGGCGATACCGCCTGCTGCCGCCACTCTTCCTCCATGCAGCTCAAGATTGACGTTCGTCTTGGCATAATAGATGGAGGCATTGCTCAGCTTGCCGACGATCCCGCCAAGCAGCAGATCCGCTTCTTGGTTAGTTCCTTGAGCGATCAAAGGTTTTCCATGTACCGAAGCTTCATAAATACCCGGGTACAGCGGAGCTCTTCTGCCGAAATCAAAAGCTTTGTTCACATCGGCTGCCGACAAGGTTCCTGCGATGCCGCCCAGCGAGCTTTCGCCAGATTGGGAAGTGAAGGTCAGATTTGAAACGACATCCACTTGCTCCAGAATCGTATCCTGTGCGCTGCCGACGATACCGCCAGCCGTAACCTTCGCACCGGCCGCCTGGATGGCCCCGTCGAATACCGCCTGATGCACGGCCGCGCTCGACAGCTTCCCGAAGATACCGCCGATTGTCGCTTCCGGACTGCTCTCCAGCGAAGCGATCAGCAGTTTATCTGCCTTCACCCGCTCCACATCGAAGCGGTTCGTGCCTGCGCCCGTCTTGCTGCCGATCAGTCCGCCGACCGTTCCGCCGCTCACCAGCTGCTGACCGGACCCGGAAGCTGTGACCGAAACATCGCTCAGCGTGTTGCCGGCCTCGGATTGTCCCGTCACTCCGCCGACGATCGAGCCGCTGCCCTGAGCCGCTATGGAGCCGGAGGTATAAGTCAGGGCCACTTGCTCCGTCCTACCCTCCGTATGCCGGCCAATCAGTCCGCCCAGCACGCTGTCCTTCCCGTAAGCCGCCAGGGTGTAGTCCATCTCGCGAGCGAATCCGCTCACGATACCGGCCTGCTTCCCGACAAGACCGCCAAGCGTCGCGCTCTCCGCGGAGCTGGTCAGTATCACACCGTTTGACTTGAAGGTAAACGCACCCGGCACGAGTGCTCCCGTGTTATCTCCGATCAAGCCTCCTGCTACAGCGTCTGCTCCTGTCGCTTCCAGCTTGCTTCCAGGCTCCAGCGTGACGCTCACGTTCTGGAATGTCCCGGTGTTCTTGCCGAACAAGCTGCCCACCGTACCGCCTCTGACTGTGATATCTTTGGAGACCTTAAGGCTTACATTCGAGACTTGACCTTGGTTATAGCCAGCCAGTACGCCTGTGTTTTGAAGGCCTGCGATCGACAACGGCTCCATCACCATGTTCGAGACTTTGGATTTGACGCCGATCACGCCGAACAATCCGGAATTGTTGTGATCCGGCTGGACCATCAACCCGTCGATCAGATGCTTGCCTCCATCAAAGGTACCCTGGAACGGCGTATCCTCGCTTTTTCCGATCGGAACCCATTGTTTGGACTGAATATGGATCGGGTTCGAGATACGAATCGTTCTTCCTTCGAAATCAAACCTCTCTACACCGGTCACCGTACCATTGACCAGTGCTGCCAGGCCCGCCAGCTCGGCCTCGCTCTTAAGGTCGTAGGCAAAAGCTCCCTTGTCCCGCATATACCAGGCGATATTGGCGTTCACTTCATTGCCGCCTCCACCATCTCCGCCAGTATTGGCGCTGCGCTGAAGCTCCGGATATTTGTAATCCGCATTCACCGAGCCATACTTCCATGTATTCGTGAAGTCCCAGCCGGAGAGGCCCGGGAACGCACTGCGATCCATCAGTGTTGCGGACAGCAGCGTGCTGAGCCGCGCGTGAACTTGAAGCCAGCGGTGATAGCCGTCGGCGAAGTCCGGCAGATCCTGGTTGATCGCAGCCGTCTCGTCCTTCACATAGTAAGCCTTGTACAGCAGCTCCTTGCTAGGATTGTCATAGCGTCCGGCAAAGCCGCCCGCATAAGCGCCATTCTCCGCTGCAACCTGAGCAGCCGAGTAGACGGTGGATACTTCACCGTTCGTAATCCGTCCGAGGAAGCCCCCCGAGTAAGAACCCCCGGCTGCCGCCTTCACCACATTGCCTGCATAAGAGTTCGTAATCTTGCCGCCAGCCTGATCCCCGACGAGACCGCCAACGTTGGTGTTGCTTCCGCTCGCTGTGACCTTGGACACGGAATGCGATTTATCGATAGTCCCTGTATTGCGGCCGGCAAGTCCGCCCAGGAATACCGAGGATTCGGCCGTTCCATAAGCATTGCCATTCAGATCCATATCGACGTAAGAAGCGATAATCTTGCCCTTGTTATCGCCGACCAGACCGCCTGCCAGCGTACCTTCTCCTTCGATAGCAAGGTTGGAGTTCGAGTACGTATAGTACAGGGTACCTGCCGCCGCATTGACGCCGACGAGCCCGCCGATCGTGCCCTCTTTCCCCTTGGAGGAAACTGGGATTTTATCCGAAATGCTGTTGTTAGCAACAAGGCTGCGGTTTTCCCCAACCATGCCTCCTGTGATGGAAGACGGAGAAACCACTTGAATCGAGCCGACATACCGGCTGTTCTGGATCGTGCTGACTCCGGTTGCCGGCTGTGCGGCCGGATCGGTGTCCTGTTTGTCATTGATGCCGACGAATCCGCCAACCGTTGCTTGCGCGGCCGTCGCATTGACCTTGATATTCAACCCGTCCACGAAGTTGCTTGAGATGACGGATGAAGCCGAGCCTTTATTAGATCCCGCCATACCCCCGACCACGGACTGTGCGCTATTGACGACTAGATTAACCGCCTTGGCTGTCACTTTATCCATTGTCGTCAGCTCCTGGGAAGCCACGATACCGCCCACATACGCGGACGAGGCTGAAGGACTGGCGGTGATGAGCACATTCTCTGCATTCAATACTGTGGAATCTCCCAGCAGCTTGCTCTGCTCCAAACGGCCGGCAAGCCCGCCCGCTCCGTTTCCAGCAGCATTGACGGTCAACGTCACATAATTGGGAGTAACAGCTTCCACACGCGGATTGACAATTTCCGTTAGCTTCCCGAAACCGACGATCCCGCCGATCTGGGAACGCGCCCCGGTGGAAGCGATCAGAGCCCCGTCCTCCGCATGTACATAGGGACGGATGATCTTGGCGGAGGCAGGTCCGCCTGTAGCTACATCCGAGTGCCCTGCGATGCCGCCGGCTTCGGCGTTTGTTCCGCTGGTCGCAATAACCACCTGGGAAGCACTGCTTTCCATCAGAATGCCCCGGTTCGTGCCGGCGATGCCGCCGAGACGGTTGCCTGTCCCGCTGGAAGTGATCGTAACGCCTTCAGCGGAAACTCTCGGCGTGTCCCCGAGGTTCTCGCCGATGATGCTGCCGACCGAAGACTCGTTGCCCGGGACAGTGAAGGTCAGGTTCTGGACTGACAAAGCAAATGCCGCTGCGCCTGCACCGTCTGCTACCGGGATGCTCTCGATCGCAACATGCTGAACACCCGCGATGCCCCCCGCTTTCGCTTGATTCCCCTGGAGAGTAAACGTAGACTGCTTGACGGTCGTATAGACCTTCGGCGAACGGTTGTATCCGATCGCACCGCCGACCTGACTGCTCGCAGCGAGCAAGTCGATACTCATCTGATCGACTGGTACGGCTTTCTCAGGCTGACCGACTTGCGCCTCTGCGGTGAGTGAGCCCGCCAGCGAGCCCAGCGTATAACCGCTCCGGCCTGCTTGCGTGATCAGTCCGATGTTCGCAGCATGGCTGTCAGACAGTAAGAATGTATTCGTGTTCGCTCCAACGATACCGCCGGAAGTGATGTTATCCTGAGCGTTCACGGCGCTTCTAACCGCCGCTTCCTGCCTCACGCTGTAGCCGGTCGTGAATGCCGGATCTCCAACAGTTGCTTTCGTGATCAAGCCCTGCGCTTTACCGGCTACACCGCCGGAGATTCCCCCGGCCGTCTGGAGCAGGATCGTCGTGTACTTGACGCTGGCCGTATCCACGCTGCCGTTGATGAACCCGACGACACCGCCTGCATTGCCGTCCGAGGTGAGCTTGGCAAATTCGGCTGCTGTGTTGCCGACAGTAGCCCGGGTAATCGTACCGCCGTCGACATACCCGGCAATACCTCCTGTGTACGATTCGTTGCCGCCGCCCGTGGACGTGATCTTCCCTTGGAAGCTCGCCAGATCGATGGCGGCGAGGTTATCGCTATGATTGACATAGTAGCCGACAATCCCGCCTGTGCTGACGGTGCTGCCCAGCTCGGAGGACGCCGCTGTCACGGTAATTTCTTGATTGAAGGAAGCGCCGGAGATAACCTTATCCACGCCTTCCTCCGGTACGATACCGATCAGGCCGCCCGTATAAATCTTGCTTTGACCGCTGACTTGAAGGCTGGCCGTATTCACTACGTTGTTGATGACGGCGCCGGACGTTCTGGCATAAGCCCGGTTCCCCACGATACCGCCTGTATACACGCCGGTTCCGCCGTTCACGGCAATCGGTCCGCTATTGGCATAAGCCTGACTCGCCGTGCTGTCCAGCAGCACGCGCTTGCTTGCATACCCGATCAATCCGCCTGTGTAGGCTTCGCTAGGCTTTTGGGTGCCCGTACCGACGGTCAGAGCCGCGCTGTTCTTGGCGGTTCCGCTGAAAGTCACATCCCCCGTCACTTTACCGATCAAGCTGCCGGTGAATACCTGGCTCAGACCGCTAGCCGTGACGGCAGCCGTATTCGTGTACGGTTTACTCCACGTGATTGTGCCGTTTACATAACCGGCTAATCCCCCGGTGTGAACGTTCATGCCCCCGTTATTCGTAACCGCCGCCGTGTTGGTAAAGCCGATCGCAAATCGCGGATTGGCCTGCTGCGTATCGATCGAACCGATCAAGGCTGCCGCATAGGAGCCTTGAGCCGCAGCCGACTCAATGGTGACCGTGCCTCCGTTCGAGGTCACATCTGAGAATTCGACGGCTGCTCCTGCCCGGCCGACAATACCTCCTGCGTAAGCCGTCTTGGCATTCGTAATCTGAATAGCCCCCGTATTGGAAATCGGCGTATTCTCGTCACTCATGCTCAGCCGTCCTGCGGCATGGCCGATGATACCGGCTGCATGGGCGATTCCTGTGCTATCCGCCTGGATAGCTCCTTGGTTGCTCACTTTTTTCAGAACAAGACCTTGGCTCTCGCCGTATCCGACGATACCACCACTTTCCAGATCAGGGCCTTTGACCGTCACCGGGGCCTGGTTGCTGGAGTTGGAGATGCTGCCTTCTCCCCCGCCGACGATGCCTCCCGCATAAATATGCTTGACGACAAAGTCCGCCTTAACTGGGAGCTGATTCGTTACATTATAAACGATACTGTTGTTAACCATCTTGCCAACCGCCGCACCGACGTAGGCGATGCGGGTATCCGGCACGGGAACGAGCTCCCACACGGTGCCGTACGTTTGCGAGGTAACAGGCTGCATCACGTACACGATGCCCGTTACATTAGTCGAGCCGACTTCAATCTTGCCGCTATTCATAAACTTAAAGCCGCCCACGGTGCCGCGATCCATATAACCGACCAGCCCCGCATAAGTCAGGTTGCCGGACAGCTTCATCCCGCTGATCTCGAATGTGGAGTTGTTTTTGCCCAGCAATGTTCCACGGAACGGATGCTGATCCGTGCCGATCGGCACCCATTCGTAAGCGGACAGGTTAAGATTCTGATCTACTTCCAGAATCTTGTTTCTTAATCCGTCTACGGAGCCTTCGTTGACCAGCTTGGCCGCTCCAGCAAGCTTGGCCGGCGTATCGATCGTGAAGGTTACGTAATCCGCATTGTACCAAGCTGTATCCGCATGATCGGACCATTTTTCCGTATCGGCATTCACGACGAATACGCCGGCCCATACCATTACGGCTACCAACATGGCAGCAAATGCAATCCCGAAGATTGCTTTGTGCTTTCTTACCATCTGTACACCGCCTTCTTGAATTCGGAGAACAACTTACGCATATACCCGCACCAGTCCTGTGACTGATGCGGGCTGCTGCGTTCTACTTGCCCGTAATCCATTCTTCCAGTCTGACCGCGATAGCGGCCGCCTGTGCCCGGGTCAGCGCACCCAGCGGATTCACGGCATTGCCTTCGCCTTGAATAATACCGTACTTGATGCTTAGAGCGGCTTGACTGCGCGCCCAATCCGGAATCTGCTGCTTGTCCTCATAACTGCCGAGCAGTTGCTCGACCTCTTCGTCTGTGAGCTTGCTGTTCAGTCCAAGCGCTTCGATCACGCGCCCGACCATGGTCATCGCTTCAGCGCGGGTCAGAGTCGCTTGCGGCGCATAGCTGCCGCCCTCAAGACCGTTCACGATACCCAGCTTGGCTGCAATCGCCACGCTGCGGTTATACCAGGCGTCAGCCGCCACATCTGTGAACTCGGAGGTTGCGGACTTGTTCATCAATCCGGCTACCCTCAGAAGAACGGTTGGATACTCGGCGCGTGTGATCTTGCTTTCCGGATCAAACACACCATCGCTCTTGCCCTGCATAAACAGCTTGGCTGCTGCAGCTTCAATACCCGTCTTACCCCAGAATCCATCCTCCACATCCGTGAAGGCAGAGGCTCTGTGCAGGAAGACCAGGCTTCCATCGCCGGTCAGCCGGACATCGACAACCGCTTGACCACGAACCGTATCGAGCTTCCAAGGAACGGTTGTCCATTCACCATCCGCACCGCGCAGAATCACAGCACTGATATCTCCTGCTTTTATCGAGGCTGGGAGGAATACTTTGGCTTTCAGGTAAGCCTGACGATTCGCTTCCGGCAGGTTGGTAACAATCTCAAGCCCTTGGCCGTCTGCGAGCAGCTCGCCCTTCATATCAGTTGCCAGCTGCTTCATGGCGCGCAGAGCAGGTGCGCCGTTCGGACGAAGCTTGATCTCCAGATCCTGCTGCATGCCTGTCAGCATATCCGGCGTAAGGACCAGGCCCACCCCAGGCAGCTCGATGCGAATGCTCCGCTGCTTGGCTGCTGCTTGCTGTGCCACTTCCTTGTCGAAGCGGAACGTGTATTCCTTCAGAGTGACGTCATCCGAGGTGACGATAATGTCTCCCTTGGTCGTGTCAGCACCGTCCTTGGCCGTGATATGAACCGTCAGGCTATCAGCATTGCGTTCGGCCTTCACGATCTGATCGTTGACTTTGACTGAATCTTTGGCCGGCGGCGCCATCGGCCCGCCTCCGCCTCCGCCACCCGCTCTAGTCCACACATTGGCCGTCACCACAGGCGATGAGCCGACGGCTTCTTTCATGGCTGATGTCCGTTTGGCTACGACAACAGAGTCCCCGTTATTAGCCGGCACAACCCCGTCGGCAGGCAGGAAGCTCCAATCGTTCAACTTGTCGCCGAACACTGGAACCACGGCTCCCGCGCCCTTAGGAAACACCTTGTACACGACCTGGTAGCCCGGCTGTTCGCCCGTATCGCCTACGTGTACCCTGGTCGCGGCTGCATTGCCGCTTAAGGCTTCCGTTGTCACCGAATAGTTCTCCAGCTTCGTCGGTGCCGGCACCTTGACGGAAGCCACCATCATGGAATCCAGCTTAATGGCTGTATCAACGGCTTCCTCAGAAGACGCTTCGCTTTTGGCAATATCGTAAGTAGCAGCGATCAGGCTCGCGCCTGTATCCCGCCCGGCCGTAATTTGCAGAACCTTGCGGTTTTTGCCAGTGGCGGCATCTTTCACTTGAACTTCCTCAATAGCCACGGCATCCCCGTTTGTGACCGAATACTTCACGCGCTGCGATTGCTCCGGCGTCATCGGCACTTCGCCGAAAATAGGCTTCTTATTCTTATCCAGGGCTTGCTGCACGCGGAGAACTGGCTCCACGGTTACCTTGGCTCCTGGATTCAGTGTGTCGATCTTATGGAGGACGATGGCTGTCGGCACTTTGAAGCCGTCATTCGTCACCGCTACGGTAGCCCGGTTTTCATTGCCCGCCCCGTCACGTGCGACGAAGATTAACTGGGCTTCCGGACTATCCACCCCAATCGGGACCGATCCTGAGAATTTGCCGTTATCGGCTACCGGAATGCTTACGCCCTTCCCGTCTGCAACCTGACCTACATATACAGTCAGCTTGGCATCCTTGGACGTCGTACCCGCTGCCGTTATGGCGCCATTGACGGTACGCTGGCCTGTAACCGGCTTATCCAGATACAGAATTGGAGCGCTCGTATCGACATTCAAATACATGAACGTCACCTTCTGATCCTTCGTACGCTTGTTCTTGGCTCTCAGCTCGATCCCGAACGTGCCGTCCGTCGGGAATCGGTCGAACGTAATGGTTCCGGTGCTGCCTGCACCGTTATTCTCCAAACTCGTCTTGCCTATCGATTGTTCGTTATAAATCGCTTCGACCTCAATATCCAGCTGATCCGCGAACAACTGAATGGTCTGCTTCGTTTGGTTCGTCAGAACCTCCAGATAATCCGGGTACTTGCCTGCTTCCAAGCTTAGCTTCGGCTCGACGGGAATCGGCAGCAGCGTGCTTGCGCTGTCCGTACGACCCGCGAAGCGATAATTGTCGTTGTCCGGATTCGGTTTGGTAGCAGCCGAGACACCGAGTACATAGGACTGTCCCACTTCCAAGCCCAGATACGTTTTCTTCTCGTTCGGGTTGACCTTAGGACCTGTCAGATCCGTCTCATTGACCTCGGAGGAATTGGAGAATTCCGTCCAGCCCCCGACCAGTATGCCTTCGTACTTGCCGCTTGTGGCATTCCAATAAGACTTCAGTTCTTCTTCCGTAAACAATTGCTCGGCGAAGCTCATATAAGGTGAGAGCTTGCCATTCTTCTGCTGTAGAGCCGTGATCGAGTAGCTATGCTCGACCCCCTCTTGACCGGCCTTCTTGGCAGCAGGCTTGAAGGAGAGACTGAAGAAGCCGTTGCCGGCAGGCTCGATCTGCACATCGGTCACCTCGCCAGGTGCCAGCGGGTCCGTCATGCGGAACGTTTCCGCCGAAGTCTTAGTTTTGAAGGATGCCGATGACTTCAGCGAAGCGCGCAGGTAATACTGGCCCTGCTGCAGCAAGCCGCGAAGATCTTCTTCTTGACCCATCAGCATAACCCGGCTGACATCAACATTCAGTTTGCCGCTGGCGCGTGTGCCATTCACCGAACCGTTAAGATCTACGGCCAGGTCCCTGGCGATCAGTACGCCCGGATCACCGGGCTCCAGCACTTCCTTGCCGTCCACCATTTGCTTGTCTTGGGTGACGGGTTCTTTCGTCAGGTACAGATCTACCTTATCACCCGACTTGGCGTTATCTACCTGCCAGGTGGCGGTGAATTGGTTCGGATCGGTCCCGTGATTGACCAAAGCTACGCTATTCAGATCAGCAAGAACCGGGACGTTAAGCAGCCGTGTAGCGACCGGCTTCATAGCCGTCAATGTCCAAGTACCGCCCTCTTGAGCCTTCGCTTGCGGTACAATAATGAAGGCTTTGCGCACATCAGCCTTCGTAGCCGATTGTGCGGCAGGAATAAATTGTGTGAAAGCATTGGCCTCCGGATTCGTGTTCGTATTATCGAACATCACCGGGTACAGCACGCCGTTCTTATCCTTCAGCTTAAAGTCAGGTCTATTAGCTTCATCGTATTCCACTTCGATGATGGCATTACCGGACGCAGAGCCCACCGGGATTTCATGGATTCTTCCGCCGTCCTTCGTGTAGATACCGCCGATACCGGCTTCCATCGCACTATTTTCCACCAGCTTAACGCCTTCAGCGATATCGCGGTATACAATTTCATGATTGCTCTTCTCCGCATCCAGCCACGAAGTCGCCAACGTGCTCATGCCGGCTCCGATGACAAACAGCTGCGGACCTTTCTCAGGGTCCTCAATGAGCAAGTGAGCGAAGCCCTCCGGAAGATCCTCCTGCGAGGTGCCGAATTCGACCCCACCGCCCCAATAGTAGGTAATCCCCAAGGAAATGAACAAGATGCCCACACTACCCCAGATTTTATCGTTATTGAGACCTAGGAACACGCTGGACAGCGGCATGCCTCCTACGACCGGAACGCTATCCGGTATCTGCAGCTTCGCTCCAATATAACCCTCAAAGTCAATCCGGTGCTTCTCCAGATTTTGCCCGACGAAGATGCCCGCTTTACCCACAATGACTCCCCATCCGCCGATATCAACCTCGGTCTCCACCCGGACAAACCAAGGCGTCACCCATTGGGCTTCCAGCAAGGCTTTGGTAATCATATTGATTTTCTTCTCACCCTTCGGATCTGATGAGAAATCCAGCTTACCCAGGATTGCGAGGCCCGTGCGCTTAACTGTCATGTCCACGCTGCCGAACAAGTACACCGGCGGAACGCCGAACCTCATGTCAACTCCGGCCTGAATGACTAACGGGAACGGATCCTTGGACGTGCCTCCAGCAATCGTATCGGCCAATTCCCGAACAGCACCGCGGACCGAGGTCAAGTAGGTAGCGCCGGTAATCAGAACACCGGGTTGCCCCAGGGTCGTACCGAAGGCGACTACATCGGGCAGTACCCGGCCGTCCTTCACCTGCTTAAAGGCGAGCTCGGCCTGAACCTCGAACTTGCCCTTGACATCGGCCTTGAAGCGGATACCGTATCGATTGGAAACGTCCTCCACCTTCTGCACGAAGTGGACTACCGTGATATCTCCGCTCGCAGTACTCTCGCCCTCTTTCTTTTCTTTCTTCTTGGACTCAAACAAGCCGAGATCCTTGCCGATATCGAAGCGCAGATGTGCATCGACGCCGACGAAGCCCTTGTCATTGAATATAACGTTCCGCACTTCGCCATCCACAATCTTCATAGACACTTTCCCGCCAAACGAGATTCCGCCCGGCCGGAGAGTAAAGTCATTGAACGTAAAGCCAAAGCCTCCCACCATAAACCCTGGAGCGGCAAACAAGCTGTGCTTGTTAAAATACACATGCGTCAGCATCAACTGCCTAAGCGGATTGACCCTATCTCCAAGAGCGCCGGTGGCCCAGCTTAACGTGCCGTTCAAGCTGGTATCTTCAGGATTGCTGTGATCATCTGGGAATATTTCCGATGGATCATCGTCTTTAGGCACTAGTTGGCCCGCGATTTTTTTATCAAACCCGTTGAAGAAATCCAGCGTCCACTCGCCCGCATAGAATGCAAACCCGCTATTCGCAACACTTAAGGTTCCTTCGCCTTTTACAAACAAAGTGTCGAGGAACGGCAAGCTATCATAGCCGCTTATTTTCTTGGGAAGATCGAAAACATCCAGCTTCCCACGAACGAATACCAAGTCCTTGCCCCTATAGGCAACGGCCTCATTAATAAGCGCTGGCTCCGTCTTGGTATCGACGATCACCTGCTTCTCGCTGCCTGTACCAACTTCCTTGATCATGCCGCGAATCTCAACAAGCATTTCACGAACCGGCTTGTCGCTCGCATCTTTTTCCTCAAAAAATTCCTTGTACTCTTTCTCCGAGCTGAACAGCTTATAATTGTAAGCAGGAGTTTCCTTTAAGGACCCACGGTCCGTGAATCCAGGGAGATCGAATTTAGGATCCGCCAGCTTACTGGCTGCACCGACCAGCTTTTTCGCATTTATCAGAACATTGACTGCTTCGTTGAGCTTCTCGCCACTCTCAAACTTTTTGCCTGGGAAAGCATCATTGATCTCTTCAAGCTTTTTCCCGTTTGTCTGATTGGTGACTGAGCTCAAGTCCACATACTGCTTGTACACCGCCATCAGTCCGGCTTCCCTGACGCGGGCTTCATTATTATTCGTGACCTTAAAGGTTTGCTTCGTCGTAATGTCGTACATCGCAGCGATCTCTTCATCGCCGCCCGTATCGCCCTTGAAGTCAATTTGTACCTGGTACTCGCCTAGCGGGAGTTCTGGCCCAAGTCCGGCTTCAATCACATTTCCTTTATCGTCAACCCGGTCACCGCCCCGGTATGTGATCCTCATATCACCGGAGAAGCCGTCATCAGCCGGTTGAAGAATCACAGAATCTTTCACAGCAACCTTATATCGTTTGCCGGTAATCTTTTCTTTGAGATACAGATCAAAGTTAGGCGCTACTTGAGCATTACCCGTGTTGTAGGCTTCAAGATTCGTGATGTTCACGGTAAAGTACTTAATATCGGTGCTGTATAGTTCTTTGGGAGCCAGCCCGTATACATAGGTTGGCGTGGCTTGGCCCACAGGCGGAAGCAAGACAAAATTAGACTTGACGGACAGATACTGGGCTTTCAGCCCTTCATCCTGGATGCCCTCAATTTTCTTGACGGTTTCCGCACTTTTTGCTGTCAGCATGTACTGCTTGGTAGTCGGCCATGGCTTGCCTTTGGCCTGCACTTTAAATGATACCGTTACCGTATCGCCCGGCTTATACTTCGGTTCTATCCCATTAGCCGCTTCCTCCGGGGTAGCAGGCTTACGGTAAGTAAGCTCTTTACTCCGGAAGGCCTCCGTAACCACTTTGCCGGCAGCGTCTCTTACGACCTTCCCTTCATTGTCCAATCTGACGAAGCTTAATCCGCTCTCCAGCTCCAGGTTAGCCGTAATGTCGGAATGCTCCATATTAAACAACGCCAGATTTTCGATCTCCGCTGTAATATCAAATATGCCTTCATTTTCATAGGCGCTATTATCCATAGTCGTAGCGAGCTGTTGAGGCGGGTCCATGTATCGTATGGAGAACACCTTGTCCGGTTCCAGAATTTCCCCTAGTCCATAGACAGTCTCGAACGTTTGAACCTTTTTATTCTCAAGCGCCTTAGGCTTCCAATAAAATGCAACTGCGGAATCAGCCGTTCCGTAGTCGTTCGTATCCCTGGTAAAATCCAAATTTCCATGGGGTGTATAATCCCACTTCGTATTCGCCAGACCATTCCAGTGCCCAACGATCATTTCATCCACGATATTGATGCCAGCTTCGGAGAAATTGTTAAATCCGTACGCAACCACATTGGTCGCCAGCGGATTCGTTAAATCCAATTTGTCCCGCATGACCCAATAAGGAGGCAGCTTATAGTAGGCCCTATCCTCCTCTGAAATAGAAGGGTCGTTCTCGGGATCATGCACCAGCTTCCGTTCCACCAGCAGTGGTGCTCTGTAAGCTGTACCGATTTGAAACTGCGGCCCGTCATTACTGCCGACCTGCGTATCCAACAGGATCCGTGTACCCAATTCGACCTTAGCTCCGCTGTTGTTCATGACCTCATATCGGATGTTGGCATTACCTGCATTCAACTTATCGTTGGTGTCGGCATAAAGCATGAGGATTTGTTTGATCGCCACACCTTTGATGGTCCAAATCGTTTCGATCTGCTTGGTGCCATTGCTATTCTCTACAATTCGGGGAGTCGTGATCTCAGAGAAAAAATCAGCTCCAAATTTATAGGGATTACCGAAAATATAATCCGCCCCATCGATCCGGAAGCTTGTAAATGATGTATCCGGATCATCTCCGCGAAACATTAGATTGACATTGTCATCCTTCTTGCGGATCGGTTGCCCGTCCACCGTGCGAATCCCAAAACGGCCTGTGCCATTATCCACACTTATTTTAATAAACTTATTTTCCAGCACCGTTGTCTTGGGCTGCGAAGCAACGGCAGCCAGAGCCGATGTCGCCTGGGTGAGCGAGCCGAGCAGAAGCAATACGGCCAGCACGGACACAAGCGTTCTTTTAAACAGCTTCACATGAGTGCCTCCTGTCTCTTAATGAAAAAGCTTACTTTGACAATAGCTGAGGGAATCCTAAGATTCCCTCCTTATCCAGGCTAAGATGCGCTAATCCACTTTACTAATAAAGAACGTAGCGTACTCGCGCTCGCGTTCCTGATTACGAACGATGATGGTATACCATCCTGCTTTAGGGAATGTCACCTGATAATTGCCATTGACCAGTTCCCGATAGCTCAGCTTCGTCGCAATAGTTTTCATTTGTCCCTCACGGAACAGACCGGAGTAGTAGAACAAATCATAGGTGCCTTCTGTATTGGTCAATTTCTGACCTGAAACATCCATTACATTAAATCCAGTAATTTTGAAGCTAACCTTATTACTTTCAAATAAGGACGTCTCCCCGCTCGAAGCCGAGATTAACTGATCGTTACCAAAGATAAGCATACCGTCTCCAGCTACTACCACAACCTCCTGAGTAGCGGATCCTGCATTACCGACCTGGTCCACTGCGGTATAGGTGACGATTTGGCGACCCGTTCTGGAAAGATCCAACCCGTTGATTGATACTCGAATGTTCTCTGGTGAAGATACGTTATCGCGAACGGAATACCCTCCCAAATCCTTACGAAAATCGAAATCAGGCTTGTTCTGCGCAACGCCAATGGTTGGAACATTCAATGTAAGCTCAGGCGCCTTATTGTCTAGACCTTTGACCGTTATCGGAATTTTATTCACATTGCCGAGCAGATCAGATACTGCGACCGAGAGCGACCCGTCAGCTGAGAAAACTCTGGTGGTTGTAAACTTTCCATCTGCATCGCTAATTTGATTCTTGTATTCTTCCACGTTTGGATCCGGCTGATAAGGCGCCGTACCCAGAAACACACGGTTAGGAGCCATCGCTTTACCGCTGATGTCTACCTTCATTTTTCCTCGGGCATAGGCTTGGCCGTCAATGATTACCTTATTGCTCTCCGCAACTGGGTTTTCCTCTTCATCCACCAAGCTGTAGGCAATCGTTTCAGCCTGTGGAGGTGAGCTGATGATATTCTTGACGTTTTCCTTCACCACTGTCACATTGCCCAGTGCATCATAAACGGTGAATTCGGCAACGCCGTTCGCTGTCATATAGATCTCGGAAGGCATCCCGGCAGGAATGATGAACTCCTTGGAATTCTGGTCTTTCTTCTCTACCGTAAGCTTGACTCCCTCAATCAGTTCCAGACCGTCTGCGATTATTTTTTTATAAGCTGTGCCATCGGCCTTGGTATACGCACGGGCAATTTTTACTTGGGGTCCTTCCTTATCGATTGAATTCAACGTATAAGAAGCCGTACCACTGTTGCCTGCTTCGTCCAAAAACTCGAAGGTAAAGGTGCCGTTCTCTTTAAATGTATACGTATTGCTTCCATTATTATTGGTGATACGAACCGGCTCGGAAGGCTTCAGCTTTACCGTAACATTGCCATTGGTAGTGCCTTCCCCGGACAGAAGCTTCTCCACGATTCCCGTCGGCGGGGTAGTATCAATATTGCTGACAACCGCGTAAAGTGTAGCCTTGCGGTCCGGATTACTCGTATCTGTCAAATCAAATGAATAGTAACCGTTTTGCTTGACATGGAACCGATTCCCGCTCCGTTCCGGCGCGGACGGATTTACCGCGGAAGGTACTACCTTAATACCCAGTGGAGGCGTAATATCAATATCGATGCCCGTGACCACGCTAACAGGGCGGCTTGTGCTTAATGTGGAAATTGCATAGACAGGTTCCACATCGGATCGGGAGCCGATATCGAGCGGCTTGGCGTTTCCAATGACACCCTCACTTCCATCAGCTTGAGGCCCTGTTTTGTAACGAACTTGGATTTGCCCGCTCTTCACATTGTCTGAAGGTACCTTGATGGATACAAAATTCGTATAAGGGCGCCACCTCAGCCAGCTATTTCCATAATCCGGGGAGATTGAATATTCGTACCCCGACTTATCCAGCACGTCCAGACTGAGCTGGACAATCGCTGTATAACCATCCTCCTGATCCCCGTATACGTAGAGCAGGTCCGACTTGGCATCTGCCGGAGGCTGGGTGGACGGCTTGGATACTCTAAAATATCCTGTTGTGGAAATGACCGCCTCATTACCCGCCTTATCCTTGGCGTATACATAAAGCTTATAGTCTGCCGACTCTCCGGCAGCCAGATTGCTGGAATCAATTACGGCTTTTGCTTCATTGGTTTCTAGCGTCTTCCAGCCCGGAGAAACTTCCAGTGGAGCAGGCTCTCCTTTTTTCACCCATTGATATTGACCGGCGGCCTCATTCAGCGTATCGCGTACAGCAAAGCCCACTTCTTGCTTCGCCCTCGGATATAAGTTCTCCTGAATGCCAAATTCCACCGTCGGCGCTGTGTTATCAAAGAAATAGGCCTTTGAGAAGAAGTAATACCGATTCGCTCCCGCTTCCTTAACTGTAATATGCAGGTATTGCGTCCCATTCAATTGCTTGTCCGCAGGAACGAGGTATTCATAGCCTCCGGAACTTCCCGGCACTTCATGAATCCATGTGTAGGCACTATCTCCTTCGGGACGAACGGAGCTGTAATTGAATGCATAGCCAACCTCATAAGGGATGGTCAAGAGATTCTGTGGCATCCTGTAGGTAGCAGCACTAACCGTAGTCCCATAGGTTGAATAAGTTACAGAGCTAACGGTGGGCGCAGTCGGCCGGTTCAAAAAGAACTTAATATCATGACTTTGCACATAAACGCGATCAGTTCCAGAGGAAAACTCGCCTCTTACCTGAGCTGTTGAATCCACAGTAGCCGGAGAACTCAGCCGATTCAGAGATTCATTGCCTAACATATCTGTAGCCTTGATATACAGCACATATTTTCCGTCCTCCGACACTTCATTCACTGTGCCTGTGACGAATTGGTTCCCATTCAAGCTGATCGGCTTCCACTGGATATCCTGGGGCTCGCTGCCCTCTTTGACCCATTGATAGAAGCTTTCCTTCAGTCCGCTGTGCTCATCCGTTATCGTTGTCGTTACTTCTACGTTAGCCGAACGGTCATTGGACAGCGAAGAAAGCTCGATCGTAGGACCCTTGTTATCCAGCAGCATCGCTTTTTTGTTATGCGTCCAGTTCGAATCAAGATGATTAAAATCTTCCAAGGGCCAAACATTCAAATCGTCATATTGACCGACCGCAGCGAGTGCCTTGTTGTCAGCATAAAAGATCTTATCAGCCTCCGAACCTGGGGCTTCGTTTTTCCAGACTTCGTATTGCTGCGAGTGTGAAGCCTTGTACGATTTCATTTTTTCGTACTGCATTAATTCCCTGGCGGTATCCCATGTCATATCCGCGGTCCAACTGTGGAGGTACCACGTTCCACTGCCCTCAGGGGTGAATGCTTCCGCAGGCGGAGCGATCATACTCGTTTTGTTGTTGACCACATTTAGATTCAAATTGGCAAATGCAGCTTCATCCTTGTACAGGTCCTCTCTTGGCTGTTTGGCCGCCAGCGAATATCGCTTGATTGCGGCGTAATTGTCTGTTTCTTTTCCCGCCAAGGGGTCTTGGTCGCTTCGGGTCCAAGCATAATATACTAGTCCGACTGCCGGCGACGAAGGTCCTGTTACATTGGAAGGACGGTAAATCCCCCGGCTTGGTCGCTCGTAGTTCGAAGTCGCATTGTATTCCGGATCAAGTACAGGAATCGGTACCGGTGGATCATTGGCATCAATCGTGATCTTACCGCGCTTCTTATACTGTGTATCCGTTGCCCCATCATTCTCGTAGTGGAAGCTGATGACCGGAATCGTATTATCGATAGAAATTTGGGCCCAATCTACTTTGGAATTGACATTCGAATAGTCGCCTTCATCAATCGAAGGATCCTTCTCCGGGTCCTTGTCCTTGTGCAGCCCCATAAAATTAACAGGCTGAATGAGATGATTGCCTGCATAATCCTGTATGACATTTCTGTCTTTGTTCAGGTAGTCACTGTCCGGAAGATAGTCTTTCTTATTGTGCGTCAGTGCAATAACTTTGAGCAGCGGCGTTTCTACCTGTACACCAGCCGGAATCTTCATACGGAATCTAAGATTTTTAGAGTTAAAGCCAAGATTCTCATCATTGGCTTCATCATAGTAATAAGCCCGCATCCCATTATTAAAAAGCAAATAAGTCTCTTTAGGATTCCAATCCGGGCTTCCATCGCGATCATCCCTAATGACGACCTCTTCGGTAAGCTGGACTGTAAAGTCGATGGTGTCATCCTTATTCACAGTGACACCGGTTAAAATCTCAGGTTGAACACCATTTCCCGTTTTCGTAAATTTAGGCGCTACAGCGTCTACAATGACCCGAAAGCCACCTTTCTCAAAATCAAACGGGTTGACCTCCTTACCTCTCAGAAGCTGTAAGCTCTCATTGCTCGCTGTATTAGGAAAACTAAAAGGTTTAATCACATTACCCGCTGCATCAGCCAGCACTGCTTCTTGAAGCTTCTCCTCCAAGCTTTTGTCCATAGGTCCTCTGGAGTTCTCTGAAGGCTGATCCGTTAATTTGAGACGCGGCTTCAAAGGCAAGTTGCCGCTATGATGAAACTTCGATGCCTTGTATGTATATACGAATTGCTGCCTTAACGGTACCTTCAAAAACGTACCGGTAAAATCTGCTGACGTATAGGAGGCGTTTGTCAGAAACTGCTCCTGACCAGCCGTAGGCAAACCGTCTCCAGCCGGATTTACAAATAAAGGTTGCCGCAGAAAATGCTCATGATATCCTGAGCTTAGTGTCGTAGGCCGTACAGGCTTGCTGAAATTATATGACAGGGTGATGTTTTCCTTGGCTTTGGCATATAACTCATGTTGTCCTTTCTTGTTGGTTCGCTGCACGCCATCGCCAGTGAAAGTGTAACCTGTCATTTCGGGCCGGACCGTGTCTCTGAATTTAATAAATAATCCTTCAGCTCCTGCATGCTCGCCTTCCATACCTGCATTAATGTTAATAACCGTATTTGGGGTAATTTTTACGGCAAATTCACGGTAACCAATATCCCCGCCACCCGTATGTCCGGACAAAACCGATTTTCCGTCTATCGTGAAGTTAGCCGACGTAATCCTCGTTTTGCACCAGAACAGAACGCAATCATACTCATAAAGCCTGAGCTTATTCCAGCCTACTACAACTTCGGCAGTTCCTCCTTCGGCCAATGCCTTCAAATAAGGGTTATCCTTGACCGTAATCTTAAAGGCCACAGATACAGGGCCGGAAGCATTAATCGTGCCATCCGCATAAATTTTTGCATCGCGGTCCGTTTCCGTCTGTAAAAATCCGGGAGAAGCGGCAAAGCTGTCAGAAGCTACATTAAAATTGCGGAACGCATTTTGCGCCTCCTTTGTTGCATTGCCTATTCGGGTATTATCGAAAAATATTTCTAAATCCTCATTACCGGCCGCTTGAGCACCTAAGACCGGCAGTAATGAACATAGCATACTAACGACGATCAGAATGGACATCCATTTCCAGATCAACTTCTTCTTAATCACGAACAATACCCCTCCTAAAGTCTCGAATCACTAGTTCTTATGGCACAACTGAAATTCTTTAAAACCACTTCTCTTTCGGTAAGCTTTCCTGCATTATAAACAATGACCTCTAAACAAATACTAAACATTTTGATGAATATAAGAATAAATACTCATTTTCTCGTCCTAAAATGAGGGAAAATGTCGTTTCTTGGCTAATATCAAAAAAATTTAATACTTCTTTATTCTTAGTTAAGAGTGAAGTGATGGAGTTACAAGCAGTTAAAGGAGAGGCACTGACTTGAATTCAAAATAAAAAACCACAATACGAGGGTTATCGCATTGTGGTAGGAATGAACTGCTGCAACCGGGTTAATCTCTCACCTAATTCAACCAGCAACTCAAAAAATATTTCTCATCTTCTGTTAACAAAAAAGGCATATTTTTCACGTCTGGAAAAGTAGAATTTAGGAAAATAATCTTGTCATCCTCCCAAATCCCTTTCCAAAACAATCCTGTCAAAGGGTCCTTCCAATCAGGATTTAACGATTTGGCTTCACCTGTAAATTTTATATCGATTTCTTTATTATAAACTTCACCGATAAAGGGATGCGTTGTTGAGTGTATTGTTGGTACTTCATCAATAAATGGGCGCTTTTCAAATAGCAACTCATTAACGAGAAGCTCACCGTGAATATCAATACTATTTTCGTTTTGATAGATCATTAAAAGAAACACACTATTCTCCGAGGCAAAATAGAACGCTTTATATTTTCTCATACTATTCTCCATATCAATTTAAACAGATTTAACTGTATTCCATAAATCATTGAATTATAAACTACCGCTTCTGATTCCTTGCCTTGCAGCTTCCCTAGCCATTTTAGTAATGGATACCTCATTGAATCCAACTTCGTCAGTCCTTTGAAAATAATTCCAAGTACTCGTTTTCACTCTAATCCAATAACAAATCATTAGAGAGCCAATTACCCAAAAAAACAAGTAAGAAGATTCGAGAGTTCGTTACATAGATTAGAGTATGAGATTAATTATATTAGTCCCTCAAAATTCAGCTTCTCGCTATATGTAACTAAGTAAAATTCCTCCATGAGTATCATAGCGATACATTGTGCGTCCCATGAATCCGGCTTCTTTGAAGAATCCTGTGGTCGTGGCTTGTTTGATCCAGCGGTCTAAAGCGGAGGCTGTGAGGTCGTATTCCTCCACAATTGCTACTCTGGATTTGCCATTTTCACAGAGTTCCACCATTTGTTTTTTGAATTGTACTATAAAAGTACGTCGTTGTTGTTTTGGCATTATTGAGATCTGCTCCTTAGGATGATAGGTTTATTCCACAAGCCCTTATTTTTATTATCCAACTAAGTGTAGACGATCCTCTCCACCGTAACGGCATTGAGGACCAGAGTAACTTTCAAGGCCGCTCCTATGATTTGTTAATCAGCCATACGGCGATTGTGTTTTCCAGCAACATGCTTCTTGAGTGGCAGCATCGGAAAGAAAGACACGGACGCGCTCTCCTTCGGTGGTTTGTTTTATTTGCTGTACGACGAAGTTGGCACACTTGTTTGGATGGTGGCCCTGCAACAGTTGCTCGATTTGATAAACGAAGTAGCCAATAAAGCTGGGATGAAGCTGTCGGCTTTGATTAAGCGTCAACTTGGGCAATGGATTGCGGTGTTGCCCAACTACATCAGAGCTTGTTGACCAATTTCGTGCTGCGAAAGTTGAGTATTTAAGGCCAAGATATTTGATCCTAATACTAGGAAGGTTTATTGCTGAGGATATGTATGAAGGGGAACTTACGAATTCGCTCACGTTGAATCTTTATACGTATGTGCATAATAATCCGGTATTCTTTTTTACTAGGTAAACTTAAAATCATGGGAATCAGCAATAAATAGGCTTGAAAGGTCACCTTCGGAATTAAAAATGAATGTGGCCATTCGGTATTACACCGTATCACGCGTCGTTGCTTTCGCTCCTTGGTCCGGCAGAAGTTAAGAAGCCTGGAAGTGGAGTCAGCCGGACAATCCTGCAAGGCTAAGTTACGGAGAGCTACCCGGCAAGAAACATTAGCTGCGCTTGATTGAACGGAAACTTAAGCCTTTCGGGTTCGTGAATATAAAACGTTAGCTGAAATCAATTATTTATTTAGAAAGGTGGCAAAGGGGCCACCGGCATAATATTTTATCTTTTTTCAATTCGCAATCCATTTTTTATTACGAAAATAACTTTTGGATCGCTAATTTTATAAACGACCGTCCCGGATTTTTGTTCATGTTTTTTAACCAAACCCATTTTTTCCATTGCAACAACATAATTGTTTGTTGAACCGCCAGTTTTAGCGTATTCATTTAATTGGTTTTTCGTAAAGAACTCATCAGGCAATTTTTGTAGATGAGCTACATAGGAGTAAATATCCATTGTATTTGCCCGAGCATTAAGCTTTCTTGGGTAATACTCATAGAAATTAAACTTCAGAACAAAATGTTTAAATCCCTGTTGAATAGCCTCAAGTGTAACATAAGAGGAATCCGGATCAATTTCAAATTGAGCTTCAAAAATTCTATTAAATACATGCCAGAGATCTCTAGGATTAGAATTAGCTAAAATAAATACTTCATTGAGCATGGTTTCCTCAACTTTGGGATCAAATATTTCTTTGTAATCACTAATTTGATTATTTGAATAAGTTTTTAGTCGCTGGTTTAGTGCCATTACCAAATCAGCCTTATTCCAAGTTATCTCTGGACAGTAGTGTTTCTGAGTCCTTACAGCATCTCTTAACATGGAGAACGGGACAGCCCAAATCGAAACAATTAACTGAATATCTTGGTTCAACAATAATTTATTATCCGTGACAACAGGCTTTATGAATTCTGATATACCTTCTGCATCATTCTCGAATCTCGGATCCTCATCAAGTTTATCGAGAGAAATGATAATTTTGGTGAATCCCATCTTCTTAATAATGTAGATAAAGCGCTCAATTAAAGAGTATGTAGAATCTAGGTTCAAAAATCCTTCATCAATTTCAGTTGTTAATTCTGGAAAGAACTCTTTTATTTTCCCTTCTTGGATAAGCGGAGGTAGTTTGGAAAAATGTGATGTAATAGTATCGGATATAATATTTGCGGCGGCAGTAGTTCCATAATTTAATGTAAAGCGGAAGTAGTTGTACCCTTTTTTTAACCCGCGGACTAATTTAGGAGATTGGATCTGCTCAATTTTATCTCTTAAACTTCTTTTAGTGACATTTTCAAGATAATTCTTAAGAAGATATGAAAGTAAGAGTCTTTCTTCGGAGTTGAGTTTATTTATTTTTTTCCTATCCTCAGCTAATCTTAAAAAAATTTGAGAAGTTAAATTCTTTAAAATCAACTTATAAAATTCTTTTAGATCACCTGTTGTATCTAATTCAGAAAAATTATCAATTGAGCATACTAATGTCGTCGCCTTATTTTCTTTTCGAAGAAGATCAAATAGTAAAGCAGTTTTCCCTGTGCCTCTATTTCCGATTAACATCATCGTTCGCCCATGGCTGAAGCTTTCAATAATGGGAGCATAATCTGAAGGCTGAATAAACAAATCCACGAGTTTATCCTTCTCGTTTTCTGTTGTGTAAACTGTAAAGGGATATTCTATTAGTTTGAATCGTGTGTACAAATCTTTAAAGGTCGATTTAGTGGAAGCCATTGTATTTGTTGACATAGTTCTATTCTCCTATGATTCATTCTCTACTAATACTACCTATAGTACAAGTAAATTGTAATAAAAGAAAGAGTTTTACTGGATAATTCAAGAAGTTGCAATTTTAGCTGACACCATATTATGGAGGTCGTTTAGGATGCTGTCGTAAGGCAAACCCCGGCTATGCGTGAATGGATCCGCTATCTCGTCGTTTAAAAATATCTTCGTTGTTACCTACATCCGTTCTGCCAGAAAGTACGTAAGTTAACGTCCCCCCCCTGTACCACATTCACCAATAAGACCGTAAGCTAAGCTTCCATAAAAAATATGGGATAATTTCTTGCAGTGATCACGCATCTGACCATAGCCATGTAATTTGGGATCGGCTACATGTTCATAACTCTCTAGTCTTACTTGAAACAAGTCCGTGGGTATCATGCTTTTCCAAACCCCATTTCTATACATGGACCTGCATTTTTGAACGTCTCATCCAAACTAAAGTAAGAAGGATTATTTCTGTGCCATAGCTTTAGAATGACATGATAGTAGGTTTTCAGAGAAGTACTTGTTACACTTAGTGCTACGCTCGCTAAAGTTGCTGCTCCTCCAATCGCCGTTCCTCCCGTTGCTACGTCAGCGGTATTCATGCCAGCCGTAATTAATATGCCGCTGGAAACGTTGCAGGTCGCTCAAGCTACCGTTGCTCCGATCACAACAGACCAATCTTCCTTCCTCCCTCTATCAACCCTCATGTAGGGTACCAACTGTTTTAGCATCATTACGGTCTATAAAAAAACGTTGTTCCGCAAGTTGTAGTCTTGATCAAACAGCATTCCCGTTTGACCCCTCCGCTTATCATTCAAGCCAGCATTTTCTACAGCATGCCTACTAGGGTCCCTATACCTCAGCGAATTATTATACACATGCAAATTCAAACTCAACGGATTCTTAATATTCCCTTCATACGTATCCTAGTTAATAAAGCTGACCAACCGTAAGAATAAGGGGCGAATCCCGCCCCATTCCAGCATACTATCCCGCATCTTTAACAGGCACCTTCGGCATCACATAGGCTGTCTTCGTTTTCATCAGGCAGTACACTACATTAACCAGCTTACGCATGATGCAGACAATCGCCTGCTGCTTCGTCTTCCCAGCCGCCATCTTCTCCTCATAGTACGCGTGAAAGTAGGCGTTACGCGGCTCCTTCTTCGTTCGCGTGACGGCTATCTGCCGAATCGCCAAGGCTTTGAACACATCGTGCAGTTCCCGGTTCCCCTGCTTGCTCTTGTAATTTCGCACCTTATTGCCCGAGCCGCACAGGATCGGCGCTACTCCTGCGAATCTCGCCAGCTTCTCAGCGCTCGGGAAACGGTGAATATCTCCAATCTCTGCCACCAGCTCCGCTGCCGTGACTCCTTCAATTCCTGTCATCGTCTCCAACTGGTATCCTAGCTTCTCCATCAGCTCCCGGATTTCCTTCTCCAGCCCTGCCAGTTCCTCTTCATTAAACCGAATGTTTCTTACCAAGCTTCGCACAATCGCATCCCGCTTATCCTGAAACTCCCGTATCGTATCTCCATCCGTCTCGACCAGATTCAGGATTTGCTCAGCCTTCTTCCCGGATAAAGCATAGTTGCTCCGCTCTCTCAGGTACTCCGTCAGGCCTTCAACGCTTACGTGTTTCAGGTGGACGGAGG
Organism: Paenibacillus filicis; assembly: GCF_038070315.1. Classification (NCBI taxonomy): domain Bacteria; kingdom Bacillati; phylum Bacillota; class Bacilli; order Caryophanales; family Paenibacillaceae; genus Paenibacillus; species Paenibacillus filicis. The sequence continues at coordinate 38,729 of NZ_JBBPCC010000012.1, forward strand.
ATGGATAGTCGTTCCAGAAGGCCAGCGCCGTCTTTCCATCCACTTCCGAAAAGAATTTCTTGTAACTCGGGTAAACATACCCCAGTTGCTGGTGAAGCTTCTTCACCAATCCACTCTGGTTCTTCACGATCCAGCGCCTCTGGGTCACAAGTTGGCTAATCGCCCAGTACAAGTCTTGAGGCTTCGCATCGGGCAACTGCTCCCACTCGTCTCGCAGCACCTTCGCCACACATTCCGCATCCCAGCTATCTGACTTCTGGACTGTTACGTGGCTTTTACGTCTCGACGCAGACAGCGCCGGATTCACTTCCTTCACCGGATATTTCTTCTCCGTCAAGTATAGGGCCAGCGACCTGCCGTAACCCCCTACATCCTCCAAGCCATAGACCGCGCTATAGCCCCGCTTGACATGCTTCTTCACTTCCTTTTCCAGAAGCGGAAACATAGCAGGCTTGTTCTCGAAACGGATTTCTCCCAGCTTTTTATTCCAAGCGTCGAGGATCACCGCCGTATGGTGCTGCTTATGCAGGTCAACCCCGACATAGATCGCCTTCTCACGCTGTGTCATTACTCATCATTCCTTCCTTAGGGTAGGACGGGCAGCATCCTCGGAAGAGAATCGGGTTAGCTTCCACCTAAGCCTGCATCCTCAGTTCGAGCGGACAAGCCGCAAAGACACGTTAGCAGAGTCTTAAGCTTCGATTTCCCTTATCTACTTTCCGCTTTCAGCCGCCCGGCCACATACGCTTTCTCCAAGCGAAGATGAAGCAGAGACAATCGTAACTCCTCGGTATATCGGTGAACCCTTCCCAGCAACTCCTCCGCCGTCAGGAGGTCCAGGTCCATCGCACGTTCATACGTATAGTCCAGTATCACCATCGTTAGAGCTTCGCTCGTTTGGACTTGCTGGAGCCGTTTGTCTTCTTGCTCCACTAAACTCTCGTACCTTTCTCGTTTCTCCTTCACGTACCGTCCCCCCCATCGCTTCTAGAAAATGGTAATTAATTCCTTATCGGCAAGCATAGTACGCTTCCCAGAAGAAATTCAAGCCCTTTTTTTAAAGTGTGGGGAACTTCGTTTTTAAAGTGGCATATAAGTACACACAGCCTACTCTAGCCAGCTACATGCTTCCGTCATGCTTCCTTTCCATTCCCGCTTTAAATCACTCAGTTTGGCTCGAGCTTAGCCGATAGGTCTCCAACTCCATATAATCCAAGTATTCCGCAGGAAATCGGCGCGACTCGACGAGATACGGTTGATAGCCATGACTCCTCAGGTCCTTCATCATCTCGTCGTAATCTCCCTTCATTCTCGTTGGCTGGATCAGGTTCTTGCTCTGCAGCAACAACCGCTTCCCATAGGAGCGTTCATCCTCTTTAAACACCCTCAGGTTATTCAGCATATCTTGCTTCAGTCGGTTTCGGCGTTCTTCCATCGGCAGTCCATAGATCGTTCGATAATCCACGCGCCCTTGGCCCCAAAGCGCCTGAAACGTCTGATCCTTCAAGACCTGCTCCGGGAGGCGGGGAAGGTTAGCCAGAACGTGAAAGTGCAGCGTTCCGCGCTTCTGAAACGACCGAACAGCCAAATATTTAAAATCTCCATACCACTCCCTCATCCGCTTCACCCAGTTCTCGAAGTCTCGTCCTCCTTCTTCCAACGTGATATCCGTTCTCTCATACGTCAAGGTGATGAACTTATCTCCCGGGCGGAAATTCAGGTCCATCAGGTGGCAGAACTTCTCCCGCTCAGCTAAAGTCAGCCTTCCAGGTCTGGGCATCCTCTCCCGGTGCTTCTTGGGCTGTTCTTCCTCCCCTACAGGCTCATAGATGGCGGAGCGAAGCAACTTCTCCATAGCGGAGAGCTTCGGGTCGGCCCGTATCGCCGCTCTCGCGGCCTCGCGCTGGGCCTTCGTTAGACGCGGATTCATTCCCGCAGGGTATATCTTTCTCCCATAGCGCTTCACTCGCACATAGTCCCCAATTCTTACCATCTGGCAGTTATATCCGCCCATCTTCTTCATCCTCCCTGGTTCATAAGCCCCCTGTGGGCATTTGTTCTAAATAAAGCAGGGAAGAAGAAGTGTACTCCATGGGGTTCATGGGAAATTGGTGAGGTCCTCAGGATAATACTTCGACGAGTCGAAATGGCGAAAAGCCCTTTCCGGCGATTTTAGGACGATCAGCGTCCGTCTATTCGCCAGAAGGGCTATGGAAAGGCAGGGATAGGAAGGGAACAGCTATTCGAAATCCATACATCAGCTCGATAAGAGCTGAGTGACGAGCGAAGCGAAGTCCTCCGAGCGTAGCGAGGATGGTCATGCTTCATACGCTTCATAGAAGACATGACTTTCCCTTATTCAGAAGTAGAAGCTTCGCCAAAACCTTTCTTCATTCTCTAGTTCCTTGTTGGGCTCAATCAGTTCAGGCTGTTCCTTTATCAGGGTTAAGGACTCAAAGGCTTAGCCCTTACCTTCCGGCCTTCAGGGAAGGACAGAATGTTCAGGTGTAGAAGTTTTGGTTCTACTTCTGAATATCCGCTCCACTTTTATTCGTTTTATACGCACACGCCTGACAGGTGCCTATTTCCTACTTAACAGAAGACTTTCACATACAAACTCATAGAGAGCCTGTAGCGGCCACATCGAAGCTCATAACCGTTTCATCACATGGCAACGATCCTCGGCGTCTATCTTTTCGTATATTCATTCGACATCTCGTATATAAATACGCTATTATTCGAATTATTAGATTCATTCGCAGGCATTGATCTAAAATCGATAACAATTATTTTTATTTCCTTTCTTCCCGTCCTATCCTCGCTACGCTCGGAGGACTTCGCTTCGCTCCGTCACCTTGACCTTGAAGGCTTCTTCTCTTTAAATGAATGGCTACAGCTGTCTAGGAAGTGGCAGACTGCCATCATCAGTCATTTCTAAGGGATAGGTCGATCGGGGGAAGGCACCACCATCTACGGGCACATACGGGCGCTTAGCCTTCAAGCAGAAGCTCGGGATCATTAGTCCGGTTTAGACTTTTTCTTCTAACTCCGAGAGAACTAAGCATGTATTAATAAAGTAAAGGGTTGTGTGGACGTGCTGCCTCGGCCAAGTGTAGTTTTGGATTATATTGGGTATATGGAAAGAAACCACAACGCGAGGGTTAGTCGCATTGTGGTTAGAGAACGACTTATAACTTTGTGATGTTCATTAATTGTTTGTCTAAATTCCAATCAACTGGCTTCTTTTTTTCATTCAACCAAGGTGCCCCCTCTTTTAACCACATAGCCCTATAGGTATCAACAGATTTTCCATGTACTAAGTCATCGTAACCAGATTGAAAGCCACAACACGGACAAACATTGAAATTTGGTGCACCAGATTCAAGGTACTGTGGTTTGTTCAACTTGTCGTATCCACATACTATACAAGTATTCAAAATAAAAACCTACCCATCATTTCAAATTTAAGAAGAACAGAACTCCTGACATTCCATAGTCTGGTTTCATATACGTTCCTATATAGTCACCGCCACCATGGGTAATAACTAATTCGTTAGTTCTCTTGTTGAAGGTAGCCGCTCTACCATTTTCAAGAACTTTAAAGAAAATATTTTTCCCATCTGAGGCGGTTCTTGCTAAATTAAAAGCACCTTCTAGATATTCTTGCTCTGAGATATTACCAAATTCTTTTTGCTTTTTAACATGCTTCATATAATGTTCTTCAAAATTCTCAAACATATCAAATGCTGCTTTTGATGCCTTTTTTAATTTATTTGCAAAACTTATCGTTTTAGTAATTTTACTACCGGGGTTAACCAGCATTTCTAGACCCAACATGAATCCGGAGCCAAACTCACTTGCACCTGATGACATTGTTGATTGATAAATATCATGATACATTTGTCGTTGTTGGCTTTGACTTGCTGTATTATAGGCCAACGAGTCTCCTGCTGCCCATCTTGCAAGTCTATCTTGGTAAGGGTAATAATATGTATCCACATTTTTACCATTCCATATCTCTGATGCTCCATCGTGTAATATGTCATCTTCATATCTTGAGTTATTGGCAGGGTCATCGCAAGCACCGGAATGAGCATACTTACCGTCAGCAGATGTGCACCAATGTCCTGTCGGGTCAATCCACTTCAGGGGATTGTTTGTAACATACGTATACAAATTCAAACTCAGCGGATTCGTAAGTTCCCCTTCATACGTATCCTCATTAATAAACCGCCCTATGCTCGGATCATACCATCCGCCTCGGAAAAACTGCAATCCATGCCGTTATCCCATCACTATTCGATATAACAGAACGACTGAAGCAAGTTTTCCTATTCAGTCAAGATTCCCTCTATATGTTCTTATCCGCCAATAATAGTTGGTCGCTATTCCCCCTCTCGTTCTTCACAAAAATAACACCGAAAGACCGTACGTGGTCCTTTTACCTCCGGCAGCTTGGCGGATATGCAAAAAGCGGAGTCCGTTTCATAGACTCCGCCTTTCATCATAATAAAGTTCCTAGCACTTACTCACCCCGCTACTCCGCCAGCGCTATATACCTTCCATCTCTTCTCAACGACCGCAGCCAGCCGCTCTATTACCAGTACAATCGCCCAATAGATCAAGGCAACGGCCGCCAGCGGCTCCAGGTAGCTCCAATTTTTACTCGCGAGCATCATGGCCATGCCGTTGATCTCCATCAACGAGACCATGTAGGCCAGAGAGGAGCCATGTAGAATGCCTACGAACAAGTTGCACATGCCCGGGACGCTGGCCCCGATCGCTTGCGGGAAGATGACTCGGCGAACGGCTTGGAAGGTCGTCATTCCGACGGAATAAGCAGCCTCTAACTGCCCACCTGGAACCGCTAGAATCCCGGAACGAATAATTTCCGACATATAGGCGCCAGCAGTAAGCGATAGGGCGGCAGCGACGAGCACGAACAGCGGAATGTCCTTGGAACGGAAACCCCAGCCATAGTGATCGGCCAGCGTATCCAGGAGCATCGGCAGACCCAGGTATACGATGAACAAATGCAGCACGACTGGCGTGCCCCGAGTAAACGATACGTAAAACTCAGCCAGCGGACGGATAACGGCGGGCTTTCTAAGCCGGATGATCGCCACCGCAAGTCCGATGACGAATCCGTTGATCATCGCAGCCAAAGTTAGAAACAATGTCAGCGGAAGCGCCCCGGCGATGCCGAGGAACGCTTCCCCGAAAAAATGCGGCTCGAACGTCATAGTTGTCTCCTCCTCCCTCTTCATTTGGGCGCAGCCTGCAGGCTACCAAACCAGAACTTGGCCTGTGTGCCTTAATGGCCTAAGTACCTGTCAGCGCCCGTTCATGCCGCTGCAACCTGCGCTCGGCGCGTCCAAAGAAATATTGAAGAAGCAGGCAAACTGCGTAGTATATGATCGCTAGACTGATATAAACCTCCAGCATGTGGAAATACACTCGACCGATCGCTTCGCCGCGCCCCATCATATCCATGACGCCAACGGAGAACGCCAGCGAGGTATCCTTGAGACTGGAGATCACGACATTGGACAGATGGGGCATCGCCACGCGAAGCGCTTGAGGGAGGATGATCCGCATGAAACTGTCCCAGCCGGACAGGCCGACTGAAGCGGCTGCTTCCGATTGGCCGCGATCCACGCTGTTGACCGAAGCCCGGAAAATCTCCGCTAAGGATGCACCGTTGTTCAGTCCGAAGGTTAGCACGACATACACCGCTGGGGGAACCTCCGGCAGTTGTAACCCGGCCGCCTTCAGAAGCTCCGGCAATACGTAGAAAATCAGGATCAGTTGAATAATGATGGGCGTGGCGCGAAAGAAAGAAATATAAGCCGCGCATAACCCGTCCGCCACCGGCCATTTATACAAGCGGGGCACCGCCAGCAGCGCCCCGACTATGCCGCCAAGCACCAGCGAGAAGAACAATATCGTCAAGGAGACAGGCAAATACTCCAGCAAAATCCAGAAGTAACGCCCTATTAATTGAATGTCAAACGCTTGTCCCATCTGCCAGGCTCACCCTCTAAAGCTATTTATAGTCCCGCTTCAGCCACTGCTGAATGAGCTTGGTCAGCGATCCGTCGTCCTTCATTTCTTTGAGCACCTTGTCAATCGCTTCGCTAAGCGGGGAGCCGTCCGCCTTGCGGAAAGCAAAGTAAATGCCCGATTGCTGGTTAAGGTTGGGACCGACCAGCTTGAGCTTGGCATCCGCCGTCCGGTTCAGGTTGGCAGCCAGGGAAGAATCGATGATCGTAGCGTCCACACGGCCGGACTTGATCTGCGTAACGGCATCGGTGATCTCGCCGTAGACGATTTTCACCGCATCCTGATTCGCTTTGTTGTATCGCTCAATGACCGCAGCCGTACTAGTCGAAGGCGTGACCAGCACGGACTTCCCCTTAAGATCATCAATCGATTGAATGATGTTGTTGGATTCGTTCACGGCTACCATCGTTTTAGACGAATCGTATAGTTCTTTATTGAATAAGTATTTGGCTTTGCGCTCTTCGTTTTGCTCCAGATGCATGGCTATAAATTCAATTTTCTTGGTATCCAGACTCAAGAACAGATTCGCCAGATCCCCGGTGACAAATTCAAACTCATACTCAGGAAGGCGCTTGTCAATCTCCCGGACCAGTTCCACGTCATAGCCAGTCAGCTTCCCGCTCTCGTTCAAGAAGGATACGTTCGGCACGACCGGGTTGGTGCCTACCTTTATTTTCTTCGGGGTTGCTTCCTTGGCTGATGCCGGGCTCCCCGCACCTGCAGGAGCGGATGCTTGCGTTACATCCGTAACGGCTTTGGCCCCGCAGCCCGCCGCCAGTACGGCCATCATGACCGCAACAAGGAATACCAACATCTTATGACGATATCCAACCTTCACTGTCCATTCCCCCGTCTGTTCTTCTCTTCGGCCGAAGCCTGCTGCACCCATTGCACAAAAACCTTCGCTCCGCTCGTCAGCACCTCTTCATCCACATCGAATAGCGGATGATGCAGCGGCTGCGTGATGCCCTTCGCCTCATCGGCAATGCCCAGAAATCCGAAGGCGCCCGGCACCTCCTGCAAATAAAGCGCAAAATCTTCTCCCGCAAGGCTCGGTTTATCCAACAAGACCGTCTTGTCCTCACCCAGCGCCGTTCGTCCAGCTTGCAAAGCGAGCTCTACGGCAGCCGCATCGTTGATCAGCGGAGTGCCCAGCCGATACAACGAGGAATAGCTCCCGCCGTAAGCGTTAGTCACCGCTTCAGCCCGGGTTTCCAGCAGACGCTGGATGCTCCCCACCGCCTCCGGGTCGAGCACACGGTACGTGCCGCTCAGCTGGCTTTCGCCTGCAATCGCATTCGTCGCGTTACCGGCATGCAAGGTGCCGAAGCAGAGCACGGAGGTTTCGAACGGGTCCCGCTCGGTCGCCAGCGCGAACTTCACATCCGTGACAAACTGAACCGCTATGGACAGCGCGTCTACCGCCAGATGCGGCTTGCTGTGATGGCCCTCCACGCCGTGGAAGGAGAACCGGAAATGGGACGAGGCGGCCATCGCCTCTCGGCGGTGAATCCCAAGCACACCAGAGGGCAGCTCGGGCCATACATGCAGAGCGAAGCACAGATCGACGCCGTCCAGCACGCCCGCCTCGATCATGTCCTTACCTCCGCTGATCATCCGGCCGTCGGAAGGACTCGGAACCGCACTTTCCTCCGCAGGCTGGAAGACGAACCGGATCGTACCGGTCCAGGCGTCGCGGTGACGACTGAGCGCCTTGGCTGCTCCGAGCAGCATCGTCATATGCGCATCATGCCCGCAGGCATGCATCGCACCTTCATTGCGGGAGCGGTGAGCGAACGTATGGCCCTCGGTGATGGCGAGTGCGTCCATATCCGCGCGCAGCAGAAGCGTGGGTCCCGGCTTGCCGCTATCCAGCACGCCGATGACTCCTTTGCCGAAATGCTTGCCCACCCCGGTTCTTACGTCCAGACCCAGGCTCTCCAGATAAGCCGCCACCTTGGCAGCTGTCCGGTCCACGTCGAATAAAATCTCCGGATACTGGTGAAAGTCCCGGCGAAGCTCGATGAGCTCCGCCTTCAGCGTATCGACATAATGCAGAGCCTCGCTCATCGCTGCACTTCCTTCACATAGCGGTTAGCCGGCACCGGCAGGCTCAGATGACCGCGGAACGTGTCCGTCTCATATTCTTTGCGGAACAACCCCCGATCCTGCAGGATCGGCACGACCAGGTCCACGAACTCCTCGAAGCCTCCGGCTTCATTTTGCCCGACGATAAATCCGTCCGATGCCCCAGACTCGAACCAGCGCTGAATCTCGTCCGCAACCTTCTCCGGCGTGCCGATGAACGGATGGCGGGGATATGTGGCCTGCAGCGCCGTCTCCCGAAGCGTCCAATTGTTTTCCTTCGCCTGACTCTTGATCCGGCGGGTACCTCCCTGGAACGCATTGCCGCCTACGCTGTCATCCAGCTCCGGAAACGGCTCATCCAGCGGATGCTTCGAGAAGTCATAGTGATCGAAGAAACGGCCCAAGTAGTTCAGCGTATCCTCCGCACTCAGCAGCTCTCCTACCCGCCGGAATTTACGGTCCGCTTCTTCCTGAGTCGCTCCCAGCACCGGCTGGATGCTCGGCAGAATGGAGATATCCGCAGGATTCTTGCCGAAATGCACGGCTCGGCTCTTGATGTCGTTGTAGTAAGCTTGAGCGGACTCCAGCGACACGAGGTTCGTGAAGACGCAGTCCGCATGAGCAGCCGCAAAATCCCGTCCCACTGAAGATGTCCCTGCCTGGAAGATCACGGGATGCCCCTGCCGGGACCGGATGATATTAAGCGGACCCTGCACGGAGAAATACGTTCCCTGATGATTCAGCGCATGCAGCTTATCCGGGTCGAAGAAAACGCCGTTCTCCTTGTCTCCGACAAAAGCATCGTCTTCCCACGAATCCCACAGCCCCTTGACGACTTGAAGAAACTCGTCAGCGATCCGGTACCGGTCGTCATGCTCCGGATGCGGCTTGCCGTAGTTGAGCGCCGAGCCTTCGAGCGGGGACGTGACGATATTCCAGCCGGCCCGGCCCTTGCTGATATGGTCCAGCGAAGCGAGCTGCCGGGCAATGGTGAAAGGCTCACTGTACGAGGTCGAGATGGTCGCCACCAACCCGACATGCGAGGTAACGGCGGCAAGTGCGGATAAAATCGTAAGCGGCTCAAACCGGTTCAAGAAGTGCGGAAGCGACTTCTCGTTAATAAACAGCCCGTCGGCGACAAACAAAAGGTCGAACTTCCCTTCCTCGGCCTTCCTGGCCTGGCTGATATAGTGATCAATATCCACACTGGCGTTAATCTTGGCCTGCGGACGGCGCCATGCGGCGTTGCTGGTGCCGACACCGGTAAGACCCGCGCCAAGCCGTAATTGTCTGTTCGTTGTCATTGAATGGCCTCCCCAATTGAATAAGATAATGGTCGATCCAGTTGCAGGCCGTCGGCCAGCCACTCATATGCCTGAAGCCGCTTGGAGAAATCATGGGCGGCTGGCAAGACGATCACTTCCTCGATGCCATGCTTGCGGCACAAACCGCTTAGCTTCTCGGCCAGTGTCGTCTTGGACCCGTGAAGGATACTTGCGGGCTTGGCTTCGATGGTGTAAGGCTCATTAGCCTGTTGACCTAGCCGCTCCGCCAGCTCGAGTGAGAAGATCGACAAGGTTTTGCCGCTGCTGAGATGAACCTTATACGTAATCATGTCCCCGGCCAGCCGTTCCGCATCCTCGTCCGTATCCGCGAACAGGACCGATACGGCGAAGATCAGCTCCGGCTTCCGTCCTCCGGCTGCCTTGAAGTGCTCCCGGTAAGCAGCCAATGACTGCAGCAGCACCTCCTCATCGCCATTGAGAAAATGGGCGTAGACATAAGGCAAGCCTTGGTCGGCAGCCAGTCTGGCACTGGAGCCTCCAGCTCCGAGCACGTACAGCGCAGGCGGGGTTACAGGCAGCGGCTGGGCCTTGAGGCCGTCGCTTCCTCCCTGGTTCAGGTACTGATCCAGCTGCGCCAATTTATCGGCGATCGGAAGCGCCTCGCCCTGCGTGGCCGGCAGCAGCGCCTTGCTTGACAGCGGCAGCCCGCCCGGCCCTCGGCCGACGCCCAGATCGACCCGGCCCGGGGACAGCGAGGCCAACAGGTTGAAATTTTCAGCCACCTTAAAGGGGCTGTAATGCTGCAGCATCACACCGCCGGAGCCGATTCGGATGCGGCTCGTTTGCGCCAGCAGGTGAGCTATCAGCACCTCCGGGGATGAACCGACCAAGACGTCGGAGCCGTGATGCTCCGATACCCAGAAGCGATAGAAGCCAAGCTCTTCTGCCTTCTGAGCCAATTTCAAGGTATGGGCAATCGCCTGTACCGGGGTTTCTCCTTCATTCACGGGACTACGGTCCAGCACACCGATTCGGATCGTCAATGCTCTCCCTCCTTCTCAGATTCTGTATGTCCAAGATTTATTGCCTTCCGCATAATGACCGATATGCCCTGCTCGCCCTTGTCCGTTTCCTTCACCGTCTCATAGCCTCGTCTCTTATACATGTCCACGAGCCAGGGATGCCGGGTGGACGTCGACAGTGTCACAGCGTCCGAATTCAGCTCGCGGCATGCGAGCTCCTCCACCCGATCCAGCAATCGGCCGCCGATCCCCTTCCCTCCATACTCCGGATCCGTAGCGAACCACCAGATGAAGGGTAGCTCGAACGGATACTCAATCACTTGTCTGACCCACTCCGGCAGGGAGATGGAGACCGTCGATACGATAGAGCCGTCCACCAGCAGCACGTAGGTGCGCTGTCGGCGGATATTGTTCTCTACCTTCCCCAGGTCGGCAGTTGCCGCAGGGAAGGACAGACCCAGTTCGCGAATCGGCGCATAAGCCCTCAGCGTAAGATCAAGTATGGCCGGGGCATCGGCTAACGTCGCCAGCCTGATTTCTTCCGTCATGATGTTCAGGTCCTCCTTACGCCTTGTAGGCAGTCTCTACATGTTTCATATTCCGCTCTTCATGTCTAAAGCATGGATTGCCAAGGACTAACGAAATAAACTACTCTTATGCGCTTACTAGGAATTAAAGATAAATAAAAAACACCCCTTATTCCCCGGGATGTTTCCGTTGGTACGGTCAACATGCGACGCATAGCGTATATGTTGCTTGGGAAGAACTGACTCAGTTACACTTACTGTAAAAAAATATAACGTTGTTCTCGTCTTCGCTAAAACTAATATAGTTACAGCTGGCTTATTTGTCAACTGCCAGTTCTTCGCTCTCCATAGGGAACAGAACCCATGAGCCCGCTCATGAGTCTGCCCGTACGGAGATCACCCGATCTGCCTCTTCGATGCTCATATTCGAAAACAACATCGTATCCTTCAGCAGATCGGCAATCGTCGACTTCGCCAGATTGGCCTTCATCGCCTGCTCGGCCTCGTCATAATAAGGCTTGAGCGCAGGCTGAATTCCAGCACCGATGGGACATCTGGCGTTCGGCGTGCTGTGATGATATTCAAAAAGCGGTTTTTCCTCGACCGCCTCGTAAACTTGCAGAAACGTAATCTCCTCCGGATTTCCGGCAATGCGCCAGCCCGCTCCCGTTCCGTAGCGGACACTAACTAGCCCTGCCTTGGACAGCACCGATAAAATTCTGCGGATAAACACCGGATTCGTATTCACACTATTGGCAATAAACTCGGACGTGCGATGATTATTGGCCGACGAACGCTCAGCGACATAGGCCAGCAAGGCCAGAACGTGCAACGAAATCGTATAACGACTGACTACCGCCAATTCCCTCACTCCCTGCTACCCAAATTCGTCTTACTTACTCCCCGTTCAAGTCTATCATAACGGTTTGCATATTGAAAATAACAATCAACCTGGCGTTCCAGTCATGTGTTGACAAAAGGTCTGGCTGTAACTATATTAGTTTTAGTGGATTTTGCGGACATCAAATCTATATTTTTTTGTCTCGGAAGAAACCCAATCAGTTACACTCAAAGCATGAGCTCCGTGTCCAGACTGGCCACGGTTCCATTCAAACAGGAGGATACAGCGTGAACCCTTCATCGGTTACCGGCTACTCCAAGTGGTGGACGCTCGCCGCCACCTGCCTCGGAGGACTTGTATTGAACATGGATTTATTTATTGTCAATGTGGCGCTGCCTGCCATCGGGGAGCACTATCATGCCTCTTTCTCCTCGGTATCCTGGACCGTCGCCGTCTATGCCTTAATGATCGGGGTTTTCCCGGGAGGCCTTGGACGGATCGGGGATCTTTGGGGGCATAAAAGGCTGTATATGCTCGGGCTCATTTTCTTCACCGCAGCCTCGTTCGCCTGCGGCATGGCGCCTCATATAGGCTGGCTGATCGTATTCCGGGCCCTTCAGGGAATCGGCGCCGCAGCCCTCATCCCGGGTACGATGTCCCTGCTGGTTGCCGCGTTCCCCAAAGAACAGAAAGGACTGGCTATCGGTATCAACTCCGGCATCGGAGGTTTGGGGCTGATCGCTGGCCCCGTGCTTAGCGGACTGCTCGTTCACGGATCGAATTGGAAATGGATTTTCTGGATCAACGTCCCGATCGGTGTGATTGCCATCGCCCTTACGGCCTGGTTTGTCCAGGAAACCAAGCTGCTGGAAGCGAGCAAAAAAGTAGATTGGCTCGGACTTGTTCTGCTGTGCGCAGGCATTTCGGCTGTTCTCTTCTCGTTCACGAGAGCCGAGAATGCCGGCTTCGACGGATTCTCCCTGCTATTCATCGGTGCAGGCCTGATCATTCTGGCGCTATTTGCTTGGCTGGAGCGGCGGATCAGCCACCCGCTAATTGATTTTTCACTGTTTAAGAACATGCAATTTTCCGTTCCGCTGATCAGCATGTTTTTATTTTCAGCCGCGCTGTTCGGCTCTCAGCCTTACTGGAGCTTGTTTTTCCAGAATTACTGGGGATTTACACCGCTGCAGGGCGGACTGTCGTTTCTGCCGGCTACGGTACTGATTGCACTTTTTTCGCCATTTGCAGGAATCATCAGTCAGAAGGTCGGCAGCCGCTTGCCGTGGTTTATGATGCTTGGCGTGCTTCTGGTCGCAGTCAGCTTCCTGATTATGATCGGGCTGAGAACGGACAGCCATTATGAGGACTCCATTCTGCCTTCCATGATCATTCGCGGCTTCGGCATTCCCATTCTGTTTGCGTCCACCTCCTTGATGATTATGAGTGCAGTCCCGGATACGAAGATCGGCCTGGCCTCCGGCTTATTGAACATGTTTCGGAACGTCGGCACGGCGATGGGCATTGCGCTGCTGGGGCAGTTGTACACGCGGAGCATCGGCCAGTACCCGGCACGGCCGCTGGAGCTGCCGGAGGGAACGTGGGCGGAGCTGCTGGCGCAAGCGCGGCAGTTTTTTCTCCCCGACTCCCCCGCCCTGCAGCCATTGGGAGCAGCTGTTATCACACACGCTTTCCAGCAATTGGCACTTATTTGTACGCTGTTTCTGGTACCCGCTCTGCTGTCTATTTTGTTCATCCGCCGAAAAGCATCCGCCCGAGATCAAGACGACACAGCCATCGTGGCGAAGCCCAAAGAAACCCAGGTCCTCTGACCTGGGCTTCTCGATATTCGGATTCTTTCACAAGCAGCTAAGGCAGCTCGATAGGGGAATATGCTTCATCGGCTCCTGTCAGAGGATGGACTATTACTCTCGTAACGTCGTCCCCTTTGTCCCGCCATTGCCTGTCTGTCCGGACTTTGTCGTGTCCGTCTTCGTTCCTTGCTTGGTTCCACCGGTTGTTCCGGTTGTTCCGGTCGTTCCAGCCCCTCCCGTGCCGCTCGCCGACACGCCATCGGTCGTCCCGCCGGTCGTACTGGACGTCGATACCGGCAGCTTCGGACCTACGGTCTGCTCGAGAATAATGGTCTTCGTGACTGTCTCCGGACTGCGGCCGTATTTATTCTCCGCCTTGATCGTGATCGTATTCACCCCGGAGGCCAGGAAAATCTCCCGGCTCACCTTGCCTTGACCGGCCAGAACGTCATTGATATAGATATTCGGCAGCTTGTCGTAGCTGTCCGCGGCCTCGGCTTTCACCACAATAACGTCAGAGGCCGTCCGCTCCGGCAGTTCGGTCACACGCAGCTCGGGAACGGGCCGCATGATGAATGCGGAGACCGGTGTCCAGATCGCCGGTATGATGATGAATACTGTGACGGCCACCAAAACTGCCAGCAAGAGAGGCTTGCGGCGGCGCAAGATCAGCCGCTGCCAGCCGGGTGCCTGACGAGCGCGAATTTCACGGAATAGAGCGATAAAGGCATCATTGGGAAGAGCCATCAGTCTCTCACGGACCGGCTTCATACGCAATGCGCCATTGTCGTAACGGTCGAAATAACGGTTCAAGGCCGCCCGGTAATGCGGGTCGATGCCGCCGCTGCTCCCGATGAAGCGCTCATCCGAGGCGCTCCATTCGATAAATTCGTAGACTGTTTCCTTGCTCCCCGCAGCTTGCGCCACGTAGTCCAGCATCGGGTCAAAGTCGAAGGTTCCCCATTTCCCTGCCTCACCGCCTCCGCCGCCGTAGAAAGCAAAGGCCATGCCGGAAAAAGCGGAGCGCGGCAGCCCGTTTCTCCAGACTCCCCGCAGGAAGGCCTGCGCCCGGTCCAGCTCCAGCGGTCCTAGCTTGGACATCGCGGCGGCGGCCCGTGCTTCTCCCCCGCGCTCCATGTTCAGCACGCCATACACGGCCGACCAGAGCTCCAGCGTCAGACGGTGTCCCTTGGTCAGATGGGGCAGCAGCTCGGGGGCGGGAGGGTCCAGCATGAAGCCCAGACGAATCACATGCTCGGCCTCCAGCTCGGCAAGCGGGGCTTCCTCCAGCAGCATCAATTGAATCTCAAGCTTCAGCAGCTCGCAATAGTCTGCATACCGTTCCAGACCCGGCTGTTCCGACAGCTCCTCGAAGAATCGAAACAGCGCAGCTCCATTGTCCACCTTGCGGCCGGGGGTTTCCTTGGCCAGCAGACGCTTAACCGCCGACACGGTCTCGCCGGCAAAGAAATTGAGCGACAGCGGGTCCGCATAAGTCAGCCAGAACGCCAGCGCCGTTTGCAGAGCACGGGTCCCGTCGATCCGCCCCAGCACGAAGGCTGCGCAGCTCTCCGCTGTCCTCGGCGAGAGGCTATACAGCTCACGGAAGACAGAGCGGAACATCTCGGGACGACGCTGAACCGGCTCCAGCAGCGGAACCGTAGCCGCCGTATCGCCCCCGGCAGCGGCTCGCATGATGAACAGCGCCACTGCCCGGCTGAGCAGCGCACGTTCGCCCCGCTCCGCGTAGGCCTCGCAGCCCAGCATCGCATCGATCAGCAGCGGATCGCCAGTGCGCTTGACATCTGCCGTCTCCAAACGCAATAGCCGTACGAACAGCTCATGAAGTCGCGGCTTACGGGTGGCTTCGCCCTCTCCCTTCATGTAGGACGCCAGCGAGTGCCACACCTGTTTCCGGTCGGCATCGTATAGAGCATCGCCAGCCGGTCCGCCCTGCTCGATGGTGAACAAGGTGCAGAGCTCTTCATAGGCAGACAAGGAAAGCGCGTGACCCGCATCCAGCCCAGCCAGCGCCTGCTCGCAGAAGTCGAACAGCGCCTGCAGGCGTTCCGGCTCCCCGCGCAGCGTCCAGATCGTCTCCATCCACCGCCCGGCGCCTCCAGCAGATTCGACACCGGCCAGCCTGCCGGCCGACAGATCGAACAGCATCTCCCGCTCCAGCTGTCGGTCGGATTGACGCAGCGCCCCCTTGCCCAGGAACGTAACATGCAGATGCTGTTTCCCCTCCGCCTCTCCTGAGAAGGTCAGCACACCCATGCGACGACGGAACGCATATGGCATGCAGCTCCACAAGATCTGCATCAGCCGCCGGGCATCCCGCTCAGCACGGTCAGGCTCCCCGCCCAATACGACATACACCTTGCGCCGGTTCGTCACGGAGGCCATCATCGACATCAGCAGCATCTCGAACGTCTCCCGGGTGATCCCTAGCTGCGACAGCAGCACATCCGGGTGTTGAGACTGCGTCTGATCCGATGTTGGGATCGCTGCCGCTTCCAGCAGCTCCGGCAGCTCCTTGCCTTGTGCCGCATCATGCGACACAGCAAAATCCTGAATGGCGAATATCCGCTCCGGATGGCGGACCCATTCGTCTTTGCGAGTCGAAGGAATAACATATTGATGAGTGAAAAAGGCACTGCGCTGCCCCGTGAAATCCTCCGGAACATAGGCAGTTTGTCCAATGATCAGATCGCCGTTATCTGCGTAATACACCGCGAGTGCAGCTGGATAAGCCTCCGCTCCCGCATTCTCACCGTTCTCCGGCAGCTCAAGAGGCCCCTTGTAGTAACAATACGGGTGCAGCGCCGACTTGATGAACAAAGCATCCAGGCCCGGAGAAACCGCCACGGTATCGAAGCCTTCATTGGCCCGGAACACGCCCTCGCGCGCACGCGTAAAATAATGCTGCTGAATGCTGCGCTGTCCGTTCGCAATCACGTGGCATCTCTCCTGTCTATATATTCGAGCTGGTTCAGCAGCCAGATGAACGGCTCATCCACGCGAATCGGACTGATCACGCCCGTCACTTGGCGGTTCACCGGATTGGTGCCCAGCGCCGAGACGGCAAAATACGCCGTGTTGCGGAAATATACATCGACCGCGTCCTTGAACGGCCGGTCCACCTTCTCGATGAAGCGGCGGATTTCGCCATTAATATTTTCGAACTCCGTACGATCGAGATATCCCCTGTGCCTCACGTCTTTGAACACGTTGCTGTTCGGCTGGATGTAGTCGCTGTCTTCCTCCTGCAGATGCTGCAGCATGTCGCTCTTGGTTAGCACGATCGCGGTCGGAATATCGGTCTTGCCGCTCTGCTGGTGCGAGATGAAATTTTCATATAAGGAAATAACGACCTCTCGCGGCTCATCATAGCGGCTGGCGAACTCGCCTTCCTCCTCGCCCAGATTCAGGCGGATCTTGTCACGGATCGTCCGCACCTGAAGCGGGTCCACGAGAAACAGAATGCCGGAGGAGTTCTGGATATGAGACGCATAAATGTCCAGGTAAGCGCGCTCCACCATCCCCTCGCCTGCCACATCGAAGAACACAAGCAGCAATGGCGGCTTCGTCTCGTCCTTGAACACGAATTGAAAGATAAACGGCTCCTGCTGCTCGTTCGGGTTCGTCGATTGCAGCATGCTGCCGCGCTCGAAGATCGGCTCATGATAGTGATGACGGAATTTCCGCGAGATATCCGCGCTGAGCGGCATGCAGGCCGCATCGAAATGGGCCGCCGTCTCCGTCTGCAGCGTATGGATCAGCGAGGTCATATAGACCGACTTGCCGACCTGCGATGCGCCGACGATGGAAATGATATTGCTCGGCACCTGGCCTGCTGTAATCGGCAGCTCGTTGTGGCAGTGCGGGCACAGCCGGCGGCGTGTCGTAACGCCATAGCGGTCCGTGACCCCGACCAGCACCTGGCCGTTGTAGATGCGGCTGTCCTCGGGTATGAATTCAGGATCAATCACCGCCTCCATGTCAGGCAGAGCAAGCCGGAACTTACGGCGCCATTCGTTCAGCCGCTCGTCCTCCTGCAGGGCGAATTCATCGTCGTTCTCCTTCACATGAGCGGCCCGAAACACAACCTCGGAGGGCTCGCACTTGGCGAAGCAATAAGGGCAGACAATACTGTAGAAGGGCAGCCGTTCCTTCACAGGCGCCTTCTTCTCGAACAAGTTTTTGAAAAAGTCCAGCATGTGCGTTCCTCCCTTCCCGCTATATAGAGATTACCTTATTTGATCACATTCACTTATTCAGGTACAACCTCGAATTGATCCCCATAGACCCGGCCATCCGTCAGAAATAGACGTACCTGCTCCGCCCGGCCTATCTGGATCTCCGGCAGCTCGCTTCTGCCCGCCTGCAAATCCCGAAGCAGCGGGTAACGGGTACCGTCATCCGGGTGCAAGGGAACTCCGCCCTGCTTCTTGACATAACAGAGCGCTTCCTTGGGCACAGGGATCTCGCAGTACAGACTGATTTGGACGGGACGATGCTTCCCGAACCAGCCGAAGCCATATTGGATGCTGTACCGGATTTTGGCGCGGCCCCCGCTGACGCGCGCCAGATTATCCGCATCCAGTTGGCGGAAAGCGGTCAGTTGTCCTTGCTCCATCCGGCACGGGTAGATTCGGAAATACCGGACGCCGATGAAATCGGCAGGCAGCCGGTAGCCGCCGCGGACCTTGTACTCCTCGCGTGTATAAAGCTTCATGCGCAGCTCATCGGGAGTGGCGGCTGCTTCCTCGCCCCCGGCCCCAAAGCTATGAATATAGACGTATTGAATGTCGCCTGGCCAATGCCAGGTAACCAGGCATTCCCCGTCCGCCAGCCGCGAAGCGGCCTTGGTGATGCGCTGCCGATCATCCGGCGCTGTCCACAACATGTCCAAGCTCCCTTCCTTGATGCCTCAGCCCCGGCTAACTCAGCGGAACCGCTTGCCCGTGCGGCTGCCGGCCGCTCCGCTGCCAGAGCGTTCAGGTAGAGCGCCATAGCCTCCGCCTCTGCGAAAACGCCCCAGTCCCTCGCCCTCACGGTTCTCCTTGAATGCGAACAGCACGGTGGACAAGGTCAGCACAAGCGCCAGCACGAAATCTGCCAGCGCCCGCACGGCAGCAGGCTCTCTCGCCGGCAAGGCTCCTTCCAGCACCAGCCCCGACAACAGCCCGGCGGCAATACCGCCAAGCAGGAAGCTGCGGGCCAGGTACCGGTTATCGAAGACGATACCGAGCGCCAGTCCGAGCAAACCGCCGACCAGCAGCAGCGACGCGACGCGAAGCAGAGCCCTATACGTACTGTCCGCAGCCAGCCCCGTACGCTCCTCCAGCAGATGCCAGTGCTGCTGATTCGCGTAGATCGTATCGAGCGCCTCGGAGATGCCCTCCGCCTGATCGACGTGGCGGTAAGTGCCGCCGGTGGCTTCCGCAAGCTGCTTCAGCAGCCGGTTGCCCTGTTCATTCCCCTTCGACTCCAGACCAATCGTATGTATACTGAATCCCATCGCCACATAAGGGGAGGTCACATCCGTCAGATTCAACGCGCTGTAGCCGTCCGAAAGCAGGATGACGGCTCCTCGGTTGTCAGGCG
This sequence comes from Paenibacillus filicis, assembly GCF_038070315.1. NCBI lineage: Bacteria > Bacillati > Bacillota > Bacilli > Caryophanales > Paenibacillaceae > Paenibacillus > Paenibacillus filicis. Next base: position 57,980 of record NZ_JBBPCC010000012.1, read on the forward strand.
TACCTGCCGCTCTCAATTGCTCGAGCGCTTGGTCCAGCGCCTTGGCGATGTCCGTTTGCCCGATCGGTTCAGGCGCTCCAGCAAGCTTGTCCGCTATTCCTTGGCGCGCGGCCCGGTCGTTCAGACTGACCAGGGGCTGCAGCCAGGTCGTGTCCTCATTGAACATCGCTACGCCTACCCGCTTGCTGTCCGACATATCCGCGATCAGCGAGGAAGCCGCCTGGCGGCTAAGCTTGGACGGATCATTCTCCTTCATGCTTTCCGAAGTATCCAATAAGAGAATATAATCGCGCGGGGCGGCTTTGCGTCCCAATTCCAGACCATACAGCCATTGGAACAACGTGCCTGCGGCGAAAAGCAGAAGCAGCGAAGCCGGCACCAGCCACTTCCAGCCGTCAGCGGCATAGCGGAGCTTCCAGTTCGATCCGTTCAGCCTTGGCGATATCGTCTCGGCCAGCAGGCAGCCTGCCGTGACGAACAGGCCAAAGACCCCAAAATACAGCCCCATCAGTACCGTTTCATGCAGGGTACCGGCAAGCCTGTCCAGCATCCATTCCCCTGCGAGATAGCCTATCAATCCTCCGGCCAGGCCGAGGACGACAAGCAGGCCATTCCATTTGCGGCGCTTCATCGGTCATCCCCTCCTTCCGTTTGATCCGTGCTCTCGGGCGTTCCAGTGCCCAGGTGCTTATTCGCTGAAGCACTTGATGTCGTTTCAGCGATGTGTCCGTCTGGCTGATGGGTACCCAGGTTTCCTGTCCTTGTATTTATTGCAGACGCTAAATCTTGAATGCCTGCTTGGCCTTGACTCGCAGGAATCCGATCATCAGACAGCGCTGACTTTCTCTCTAGCTCCAGCCCTGCGGACGGCTTCGCTGCTGCAGGCTCCCAGCCCGGACGGTGGAACGTATAGCCGCTGGCCGCATAGGTGTCATAGAACCGTTGGCCGTTGCGATACGCCATCAGATCGTCGCGGCGGAACCCGCCCATCAGGCGCAGCTTCTCTACGCCGCTGCTTGGGCCTTCATGCACACAACCAGCCTTGGAGTCCGTCTGCTCCGCGGCCTCAAGCGCATACTTGACCAGCTCGCTATGAGCGTCGCCGAACAGATAGCTCTCCTCATGCCGGTGGCGGTGCGTGAACCGATATACATCCGCGCGCACAGCCGATTCCTGATCCAGCGCAGCCGACAGGTCCCGGTACAGCTCCTCCTTGGTGAGAGCCTGGCGGTTGTCGTAGCTGACGGTGACATTGGCTCGCTCCAGCAGCTCCTGCTCGAAGGGCTGATGGAACAGCGGATGGGCGAACCAATCCTGCTCAGCTATCTGGATCAGCCGGTTGATATAGGCATCGTCCCCCTGCTCCAGTAAGGCAGCGACCGATCCGATCCGGCGTTCGCCGAATTCAAAGCGGGCTCCCCACCGCGATTCCAGCTCGGCGGCAATCCGGTCCACAACCTGCGTATAATAATCCTCCACATTGCGTCCCATCTCGCCGCTCGCTTCCAGAATACGGAGGCGGCAGGCATCCTGAAGCCGCTTGTCGATCGTGGTCAGCCTATCGATATACCGCTTGAGCCGGCTGTTCAGCTCCTCCAGCATATGCTCATACCTCAGCAGCAGCTCGCGTTTCAATTCGAGCACGAGCAGCTCCCGCTTCCAGCCGTAGATCCGGTCCAGCAGAGCGCTCACCGTTCCCTTGAGACCGGATTTTCCTCCGCCGAACAACCCGAACATGCCCCCGCGGGCCGCCGGCAGCCCGTCTGCACTTTCCTCGTACAGCGCCTCCAGCTCATCGCGGCCCGCCGCCAGACGACGATCATTCTCCAGCCGCCATTCGCGCACGGCGCTCGTAAGCCCATACCGCTCATCCGGCGAAGTCCATCGATAGACGGCCCACAGGCCGTAACGCGGGTCCTCGACGAGGCGCTGCCAGATTGCCTGACGCAGCCGCTCCGCCGGTCCGCCGGCAGATAAGCCTTCCTTCAAGCGCTCGCGCTGCCGTTCGAAGAAATCGCGCGCATTGCTGCCGAACAGCGCATTCTCCGCCTGACGCAGCGTCTTCCGGCGCAGCTCGCCGGGAGACAGCGGCTCGTAAAGCAGCCCCTGCATCTCCTCCACCGGGTCGGGATAGCGCTCCGTAACCCCCTGTACCAGGACATCGATCTGACCTGGATCAAGACCTAGCGTCTCCAGCAGCTCCCGCTGGCCGGTGTCGCCGCCATTATCCTGCAGTAGCCTCATCATGCGGCGATGCAGGGCCAGTAGTACCGTCAGCGCAATCGCCCGGTCAGGCCGGGTCACCTCCGCTAGACCTGCTGACGCATAATAAGCTTCAGCCGCCCCCGGAGGCATCATATTCTGACGGAAGAGCTGGTGATTATAAGGATTGAGACGGATCTCGCCGTCGGCGTTCTGCCGGCATCTGAGGAAGCTCAGCCTGCATACGATCCGGCTGCAAACCGCCGTATCATCCTCGGCAAATAATCCCCGTTCATCCTTGTCCCCTAGCACATAAGCCGTATCGAATAGTGGCGAGGGCCCATGCGATACCGGAAGCCTGAGCCCGTCATGGGTAAGCTGAAGACCGGCTTCGAACCGGAAGGTGCGATGCTGCATACGGTCCAATTCCTGAAGAAAGGCTACGCCCAGTGCGGCGTCATAGGCATAGTCGCTCTGCGACTGCTTCTCCCGCAGCAGGGTGAACAAGTCCGCCGAAACCGACCGGAAGCTTTCGCCAAGTACGGATTTCATCAGAACCGTCAGCTCGGGCAGCAGCGCATTCGCGGGATCGTCCGCCCGTGTAACGACGGCCACATGCACCTGCATCAGGGAGCCGTACAGCCGGCCTTTCTCTCCGATCCGCCCGACCATACGGCGCAGCAGCAGGTTCAGCTCCTGCAGCTTGTCTCCGTTGTCCATCAGGGCTTGCGGAAGCAAGCTTCGCGCTGAGCTCTTGTTCTCCCGTTCTCCGGCCCCCGGAGGCTGCCAGCAGAAGGTTTCGCTTCCGGCCGCCCCCTCGGGCTCCCCGGAGCCGATGTAGATATACATCACTCCGTCCGGATGCGTCCACTGCATCCGGTTCAACTCGTATAGACGCTCCAGCGCAGCCTTGGAGCGGTCGCCGACGACGAGAACGACGAGCGGATGGTGGAGACCACGCCGCTCCTCCGCGCCCGGATCTGCGCTGTCCATCCGCTGAACGTAAGCATCGGCAAATGCCGCCAGACGCTCCTTCATGCTCGCTACCTCCTCGGCCGGAGACATTAGTTGATGTCTTCCGGCCCTTTTCATGCCTATCTCAGACTCCGCACCATCTCGTTGACCTTGATGGCCAGTTCCTTGTAGAAGCGGTACATCTCTTCACCGTCCGCATAATCCCCGCGATCGTAGTCCAGCGCAGACTTCGCATCCTGGTACACGCCCGCCATCTCCTGCAGCTTGGCGACCAGGCCTGAGATATCCTCGGAGGCCGTGAGCTGGCGGATGCGGTCCGCTGTCTTGCGCTGCAGCTGGGCGAGCTGCTTGGGCTCCAGCGCCCGGAGCTTGCCGTACATCTCGAAGTCCACGAAGCGTCCGGCCTGCATCACGTTGGCGAACGGCTCCCACGCATCCTCCTCGGCACCGTGATCATACACATACAGCGCTCCGCGGCGTCCGATCGTGCCGGTGTAGATCGCCTCGATATACTGCTTGAGAAGCCGTTCCTCGTCCTGATGGGCGGCGAGCACCTTCTCCAGCGCCTCCAGCCGCTCACGGATCCGCTCGTACTTCCCGAGCTCCTCACGTACCTGGCGCAGCTGCTCCGGCGAGCGGATCAGATTCTCCTTGGCCAACTCTTCGCTGACGCTGCCGAAAATATCCTTGATGCTCTCCGTCTCCAGCCCCTGCTCCAGCAAAGCGCGAAGGTCGGTTACGCAGCGCTTGACCTCGCCCAGATTCGGACGGGCCTCCTGCAGCTGCATGCTGTAGCCGGCCAGCCTGCGGTCCAGATCCAATGCTCCGGTCACCACGCATTCGTAGCGGTGGATCGTGCCGGAATCGGCTGATTTCTCTCGGATGACGCCCTGCTTGACTGCCAGGTCGAAGATGCTGCGCACCTCCGCATTGTAGCCGCGCACCCGTCCATTGACATACGTATCGCCCCAGGAACGCTCGGGAATCGGCGACGGCAGATACGTCCAGTTGATCCGGTCGGTCTGCACCAGGTGGCGGCCGATGCCTTCCGGCTCGAGAATGGAGCGCTCATAGCTTTCCTCATACACCTTGAGCGGCGTATACAAGAACAGAGGGACCCCGTTCTGCGTGTTCAGCCAGAAGATGCGGTTCTTCACTTCGCTTTCCTTGATCGTAAAGCGGGAGTTGGCGATCGCATTATCCTGGAACGCCCGGATGCCCTTGAAAATATTCGGTGCCTTCACCGGCACCGAGACGAAGCCCCAGGAAGGGAAATTAAAATGGCCGGATGAGTTGGTCAGGTGGAACACCGGCTTCGCTTCCTCGTACAACCGTCCGGCAATACGCTGCTCGACCAGCTTCTCGATGGAATCCTCATGGCCGTACTGAATGACCAGATACTCCTCCATCGACTTCGTGATCAGCTCGCCGAACTGATCCGTCAGGAAGTCCGAGATGGAGCCGACGATATCGACCTCCTGCTCCTTGACCCACTGGTTAGCCTTATTCAGCAGCTCCTGCGTGAAGTCGCGGATCAGCTCTTGAGAGTTGCGGTCCTCGGTTAGCCGGCCGATCATCTTGGCCATATCCGGCACACTGACGACATTCCAGTAATACGTGCGATTGCCCTTGTGATCGACCTGCTCCTCCCCGTTCAGCAGCAGATTTCCATTTTTCTCAAAGATCCGGTTCAGCTCGTTCAGCAGCTCGGTGAATACCTGGTAAATCCGCGAATTGTCGTTATTGATCAGCGTGTACAAGTCCTCGTAAAATTCAATCATCTGCTCCATCCGCTCTCGGTCGGCATGCAGCATGTATTCCTGAATTTTCGCCTCAATATAGGCGTCCTTCTTACGGTCCTTGGAGATGAATGCACTCTTGGCCTCGCCAAGCTTCTGGAGTGAACTCTCCTGCGCAGCTTCCAGGTCCTGCGGCAGACGCAGCAGATTCTCCTTGAGCGCCTCGATATAGGAGGAAATCAGCTTCAGCAGGCAAAAGCCCTTATCCTGCAAAATAATACGCGACGCATAGAACGGCCCCTGCTCTGGATGGAGAAACACGCGCGTGATCTGCTCGGTGAACCGCTCCTTGACCTCGCCCGGCAGCTGCCGGCGGCACTTGATATATTCCTCGCGCGCCCGCGACAGATAGCTCTGCTCCAGCTCCGTATCGACGTGGACCACCTGCTGCTTTACGACATTGTTGTAGCTGAGACGCTCGCTGTTCTTATAGCCGGGCAGCGCCTCAGGCACACGCTTATCGAACTCCCGATGGATCGAGTCGGGGTCAAGCCCCAGCTTATGCGCCAGCTTCTCGACATCCTCCTGCGACGGTCCGGCCTTGAACATCTCGTCCATGCGCTGGAATACTTTGTAGGCGAGAAATGTCGTCATTTCCTCAATCGGCAGCACGGCGGAGGAAGCGCCCAGAATATTGTACTGATAGTTAGCGGCATAGGCTTTCGGCATCTGGTTGATATTGGTGCGGATATTGCTGATATAGTCATGGATGGCGAATTCCTCGCCGGAAGCCTTCTGCTCGCTCGCCATGAAGTTGGTAATATTCTCGGCCGTCACATTCATGCAGTAGTCGTAGGCGTTCTCCAGCAGCTTGCCCTCAAGATTCGTCGCTGAGATCAGATGCGCCAGATTGAATGGCGGCATCGGCGACTGGACGTTCAGGATGTTCGCATATTGCTGGCGGAACCGCTCTCCGCGCTCGTCCACATTCATCCAGTAGTCAAGCTCCTTGAGCGCGGCGTAGCCGTTTTTCTTGATATATTCGCGGGAATGCTCGGTCAGGCTCTTGTTCGCAAGATTGACGTCCGGGGTAAAGAGGTAGCCCAGAATGCTCACCTTGTCCACACCGGCAGAACCGTAGTCCCGCTCGAGAATCCCCCGTACGATATAGGAAATGTCAAGGAAGCAGCCGCTTCCTGTACCGCCCGACAGCCCGGTCAGCACGAACACCATCAGCTTCTTGTTGGTGCCGATCATCAGAGACTTGATCTTGCGCTCGATCGTTTGGACGACCTGGATAATTTTAGTGAAGAGCAGCAAGCGCCCGGCTTGGCGCACTCCGGAGGCACCGTTGATCCCATCCGTAATCGTCAGCTCTGGCGACAGCCATTCCTTGATATAAGGCTCCAGAATGCTGCGGTTCTGCAGCACGCTGCCGATCTCGGCATTCGCCAGCAGCACGAATTCAGTCATCGGATCGAGCCCGACGCCCTTATAGCGCTTGCCACGGTCATGCTCATTGGTCTCGAAGGCTAGGAATTCGATATTATCTGGCTTCTCGCGCTTCTTCTTCGTATGCGGGTCCTCAGGCAATCTGAATCGCCGGTTCACCTGGTACTTCAGACGAAGCAGCGCATCGATGCCCGTCCCGCCCAAGCCGATGACCAGCATCGGATTGTCGATCGTATCCACCCGGATCTTCTCGCTGACGATTCCTCCGCCCAGCGATACGTCTAGCTGTTGAATATGCTCTCTAACGACTGCTTTCATCGGGTAACCCCTCCTGTGGGAACATTCACTTGATATATTCGAGCGTCACCGAACGGTGGACGCTGCCAAGCATGATGCGGATGCGATCACCTGCGCGAAGCTCCTTCCCTTGCGCTGCCTCCAGCACGCGGCCGCCTTTCTCGATCACGCAGGCGGTTCCGTTGTGCAGCTGGAGGCTGTCATTCGCCCCCGGGCGGAAGACGATGTCCTTGGTCTCCGCGAATTCCGGCGCGAGCTGGAGCAGCTGATGCAGGGTGAACTTACCCTTGAACGCATCCAGCTTGCGGTATTGCGGCGTCGTACGCTCGCCGGTATCCTCGTCGCGCACCTCGATAACCACTTGTCCGACAAATCCCTTGTTAGCCTTACGCCACATCGACAGCCCGTAAAGAACGGCGGCCGCAAGAATCAGCACGCCAGCGCCGATCGCCGTCCAGACCATGGCTCCCGGTCCCTTCTGGGCCGGCTCTGCCGTCTGGACAGGAGTGGCCGGGGTCTGGGCAGCACCTGAGGCAGCCGACAATCGGACCGGGTCGCTCTCCCGCACATAGCCCGCATCCTCCGCCCGGACGACCAGCTCGTAGTCATGCGAGTCAGGCAGCTTGTAGGTACCCGAGATGCCCTGAGCACCGGACGTCAGGGGAACCTCCTCCGACTTGCCCGTCTGGACATCCTTGGCGACCAGCGTGGCTTTAAGTTTTTTGTAAAGCTCGGCGTCGCCTGCCTTCTGCCCGCCGGATTCAAAATACGCCTTGACTGCAACATCTTCCCCCCGTTTCCACGTCTTAGAGGGCAAGGGCTCCATCTGAAGCTTCAAATCATAGTTGTACACGAGGTTGATCTTGATCTTGTCCTTCGGTACTCCCTTGACCTGCAGCTTCCAAGTGCCCTGAGCCGGCTGCACGATCTTGAGCAGCGTATAAGCCTTGGATGAGGTATAGACGAGCTTATCCGAAGGAATAGCTACCGCCTTGCCCTGAGGGTCCGAGAGCTTCACTTCGACCGCCGAGCCGGAGATCAGAGAGATATTGGCCTCCTTCACGCTGGCGTTCGGAATGTCAATCGCCACTTCCTGATAAGCGCCGTTCCCGTTCAATTCTTGAACCGGCACCACCTTCAGATTCAGGTGGCGGGCATAGATCTCGCTCAGGATGCCAGGCAGATCGGCTGCCGAGCTCGTGACGAACGACTTGGCGCCCGTCTCGCCCGCGATCTTATCCAGTACCGATTTATTCAGCTGGCCGTCCGCATTCAGGCCGATCGTATAGATCGGGATGTTCTTGGCCTTGGCCCGCTCGATAGCTGCGGTCATCTCCTTGTCGGATTGCTCCTGCGTGCGCCCGGCAGCCAGCGAGTTATTGCCATCCGTCAGCAGCACGACCATCGGGATATGGGAAGGGTCCGCGCCGTTTTCCAGCACCTTCACCGCTTCATTCACACCGACGGCCAGATCCGTGTAGGGCCCCCGGTCGAGCTGGTCGATGAAGGACTTCAGGCTCTGCTTGTCCGCAGCCGTCTTCATCTCCAGCAGCGCCTTCTCGCGCATGATGCGGTCCGTATAGGCCACGACACCTATCTTGTCGCCCTGCACCGACGCCATGTCGACAAACAGCTTGACCGCCTCGAAGCTGACCTTGTTGACGTCGCTCTCATTCATCGAAGTGCTAACGTCCACGGAGAGCACGGCGTCCATTCTCGGATCACCCGCAGGAGTTGCTGCGCTCCCTGTGGCTGGCTGCAGAAGCAGCAGGACCAGCAGCATAGGCAGCAGCAGGCGGTAGAGCCTTACGTGTATTTTCACAGCATTCATTCCTCCATCTGTAGCGACCGGGCCTCATATAAAGGCGCCGGACTTGTAGTATTTTGCCGGTTAGGGTTGTACAATGAATATTACTGTCGCTTGTAACTTTATATATTACCTGGTCCTAAATTGAAAGACCATTAAAAATTCCTTAAGATTTGCTAAAAGATTGCTGACCGATGGCTGACGGATCACTGACAGCACATCTGGCATGACCGGGAGGACCTATGCTGACCTTGCTTGTTCTGCTTGCAGCCGCCCTGTTTGCAGGGGTTCGTCTGCTCACCTTCGTCTATACCAAAAAACAAGATATTTCGCTAGCCCAAATCGACCGCGAGCTCGCCCTACGGTTTATGGAGGGAACTCATGAATCCGAAAAAAACCGTCCGCTTCAATAAGACGCTTCGAACGGCCTATTTGTTTCAACGTTTGCGCCAATGTTCGAGTTGCGGTGCCTATACGTGCCTGGACCCTGAGGAATGCCCCCGCTGCGGACCCAAGGGCACCTGGCTGAAAGTCCCGGCTCCCGCCGAAGTCGCCGCCCGGCAGCGGGGCTATACGGACATGATCGTACTCGGCATTCTGGCCGCTGCAGGCGTCATCGTCGCCCGAAGCTTCACAGAGATGGCGGCCGCTCTGGGAGCCGGTGCCGTCCTGATTGCCGGTTACGCCAAAATCCGTCAAGCGTACGCGCCCTATATCTTTAGACGCACGCTATCCCGCCTACTCCTGCAGGAACATGAAAAAATTCGTCAGGGCCTGCTGCAGGATATCGACCAGGCGGAGGTCGCGCTCAAATCCGAGGACTTCAAATCCGCCTACGAAAAATTCCGTGAGATCGGGCATTTCATCCAGGATAATCCGATCCGGCTGCTCAAGCTGATGTGCCTGAACCGGTTTATCCTGCGCAGCGATATGGAGCTGGAGCTCACCCCGCTGATCCCGAGCCGCTTCGATACAGACTTCACCGCGTATCTGCTCGAGATCAGCCGGGTCAAGCCTAGGCTCATCGAACGGCCGACAATCGACTATGTCGTGAAGCATCGCACCGAGATCGAGCGTCTGCCTTACGGAGCCGAGGTGCTGACGGCGGCGGCAGGAGCCGCCCTGCGCATCAAAAGCCATCTGCTGCAGTACCAAGGGCTGGTGCTCGACTATATCGATCTGCTGCCCGATGAACGCCTTCAGCGGCTCCAGCAGCTGGCGGCAGAGCTGGCAGCTGACAATCCGGGCCTCTACGAGCGTGTGCAGCAGGCGGCCGGCCGCCGCTCGGGCGGAGCCGTGACCGGCTTCACGGCTCCGGAGCCCGTGGCCAAGTCTGAGTCTGAGTCCCTTACGGACAGCAGCGAACCAAACAGTCAAAGGCGGGAACGCTTGTGAGTGGTTTTACGTATCAGCGCGCTTACCGTTTCAAGAAGGCAGCCCTGGTGCTGCTAGGCATAACCTTGCTCGCAGCCGGGTGGAAATCCTACCTGGCGCTGCAGACGGTGCAAGCATATAAACAGGCTCGGGCGCTGCAGGCGGCAGGTCAACTGCCCGAAGCCGAGGCACTGTACGCCAAGGCCGCAGCCATGCCTGGCTTCGACTATCATAAGGCTGAGATTCACACCGCCCTGGCCCAGCTTCAGCCTATCGTCCATATGATGAAGACGGTGACGGCACTGTCCGACAGCGTGACAGCCGCCGCCTCAGCGGGGGACGCGGCCGCCCTGGCCAAAGCCTACGCCGGGCTGGAGGCGGCTAGGGAAGCCATCACCGCCTCCGGAGCCGAGCACGCCCAGCGGTTCGCCTCCGCCGTGCAGGAGGCCGGGCTGGAGGAGAAGCTGACCACCGGCTTCTCCAACATCCGCAAGGCCGCAGAGAAGCGGCTAACCACCGCCAAGGCGACTGAGGACACCGGGAGTGCCGCAGCCGACCTGATTGCGATCCCCTCCGCTTACTACGGCGGAGATGCCGCGAAGCGCAAGGCGGTGAACGGCTTGCTCCAGAACCGCGATACGGCCAGACTGGACAGCCTCGCCAAGACCAAGCCTTATGTCGAGGTCTGGAAGCTAGGCGAAGAGCTGCGCACCTCCTATGAGCGATTGGGCTGGGAAGCAGCCTGGGTCGCTCCCAAGCTGGAGAAGCTGGCGCTAGGCTCGCTCTCCATTCTGGAGAAGCAGGATCTGCCGAAGTTCCTTGAGGCGGCCCGCCAGGTGAAAGCTTACACGGTCTGGGCCGGTCCCGGCAGCAAAATCGACACGTACATTGAATCCGTCGTCACTGGCAGGCTGCAGAGGGCGGCTCAGCTCTCGGCCAGCGGCAAGCACGAAGATGCCGTCGCCCTGTACCGGACCATCGGCGCTTACCGCGATACCTCCAAGGAGCTGCAAGCTGCCGAGCAGCGTCAGCTCGCCGGCGATCCCCAGAAGCTGCTGACGGCCGCAGGCGCCACCGGCAAGCTGCAGGCCGTGACCGGACTCGCCCCGGCGGGTGGTCTGCCTCAGGCGGCTGCGCTGGACAGCACAGGCGGCAAGCTGCTGCTCGCTCAGCTATCGGAGGGCGGGAGCCCCAGCCTGCATGAAGCGACGCTGAACCCTCCCGTGAAGAAGGGCGCCGTTCGCTACTCGGACCTCAGCGCGCCGGATGGCGGCAAGCTGCTGCTGGTCGAAGGCGCATCCGCACGCAGAATCGCCAGATACGTGCTGCTGCACGTGGAGGAGGATGGCACGCTGCGTCCCGTGCTCGACGTGGAAGCCGATGCCTTGTCCTCCAGCGGCAAAGGCGAGCTGACCGCTACGCGTCCATGGCTCACAGAGAACCGGAGCGATGAGAACGCCCAGCCGGGGCGCGGGCATTACAAGTATAGCCGGGAACAGTACGAGCTAGTCCGTACGGAGGCTGCCCCCTCTCTTGCTGACAATGTGCAGGGCAATCCGTCCGGCCAGGGAGAGCCTGCAAAGCCCGGGACGACAGTGCCTGGCAGGAACACCCCTGCTCCGAACGATCAAGCCAAGCCGAAGCAGCCGCTGCAAGGAGCGGACAGAACGAATGAGGCCGGCTCTGACTCGCCACCCGTCAAACAGCCGGTTGGCAAGCTTAAGCCGCAACCGGAATAGCCGAACAGGGGAATCCATCCCATCACGAGTGGATTCCCCTTCTTGTTTGCTATCCCAGCCTGGGATCTATGTTTAATGTGTAAGATCAGCCGTGCCGTGCGTTTTCCTGATCTCTAACGCTGCATGTACCGACACACGGGTGAGCACGCCCGGGCGCGCAGCAGGATCCAGCTCCATAAATGTATCATGCTGCCATAGCTGCAGCAGAGCTTGCCTGGCTGCGTAGGCCGCCAGATCCTCACAACGCAAAATCGTCATGCAGATCGTATAACAATCGGTCTCATGCTCTCTCAAGACGGATAATCGGTTCTCCCTGTTCATGACCCGGTTTCCTCTTTTCCTTAACCCTAACGTTCCTGCAGTCATTGTAGGATGAAGAAAACGGTCCTGTGTAGTACTATCTTTTTCTAGTACCCTGACGAGCCCCTTATAGAAAGGAAGATAACCGCGTCTATGGACTTGAAAAAACTGCGATACTTTATCGCCGTTGCGGAGGAGCTGCATTTCAACCGTGCTGCCAAGAAACTGAATATGACCCAGCCTCCCCTCAGCCAGCAAATCCAAAGTCTGGAGGAGGAACTGGGTGTTCAGCTTTTGGACCGAACCAAGAGAGAGGTCCGGCTGACGCCTGCTGGAACGATATTTTTGGAGGAATCCCGCAGCCTTATCGCTCAGCTGGAACGGTCCATTCAGCGGACACAGCTTGCTGCCCAAGGAAAAACTGGACAATTGACCCTCGCTTTTGTAGATTCAGCTGTTGGCGGTACCATGGTCAACGTCATCAAGCAATTTCGGGAGCGCTTCCCCCATGTGCAGCTAACGTTACTCGAAATGACATCCGCCCAGCAATTGAAAGCTTTACACGATGGAGCCATTCACATCGGCTTCCTGCGCTCAGCGGACCGGTCCGCCTTTATTGCTTCACGGCTCTATACGAATGAATCGCCCGTCGCCGTATTACCTGTTACGCATCCGTTAGCTAGCTCCTCCACCCTGTCTCTGCAGTCCTTGGCTGATGAAGCCTTTGTGTGGTTTCCCCATCAGATGGGCGGGTCATTTCATGATCTGCTGGTAGGCATTTGCAGGGAGCATGGATTCGAGCCCCGCATCGTGCAGGAAGCTGTTCAGATGTACACCATCGTGAATCTGGTGGCTGCTGGGATAGGTATTTCCATAGTGCCTTCTTCGGTTTCCGTGTTCCAGCGCAGCGACGTAGTATTCCTCCCCTTCCATGAAGATACGCCGCAGCTTCCTCTCTATGCCGCGTGGCAACCCGATAACCGGAATCCCGTCCTGACTCATTTTCTAATGATCATGGAAGAAACGGCGGATCAGACAAGCAAGCTTGTGTAGCTTGACAGGTCAACCCGTTTTGCTTGGATCCAGCTCAGCGAACCCGCTTAGAATGTCGTTGATTCGTTCCATAACCTCAGCATCGAGACGAATGCCTGCTGCCTTCACGTTTTCCTTGATCTGCTCCGGCTTCGAAGCACCAATAATCGCTGATGATACCTGCGGGTTCTGCAAAACCCAGGCTACCGCCAGCTGCGGCAGCGTCAGCCCGGCTTCATGGGCAAGCGGCCGGAGCCGCTCGACGGCCTGCAGCACTTCCTGACGCATCCATTGTCCGGCCAGCCGTTCGAAAAATGGCGAGCCGGCTGCCGAAGAAGCACGGGAGCCCTCAGGCAGAGGCTTGTCCGTTGCGTATTTACCTGATAAGATGCCCTGCGCCAGCGGCGACCACACCACCTGCCCTATGCCTTCACGCTCACAAGCGGGAATCACCTCGGCTTCAATCACACGCCACAGCATAGAATACTGAGGTTGACTTGCGACGAGGGGAACCTTCAGTTCCCTGGCCCATGCTGCCCCCTGGCTGATCTGCTCGGCTGTCCACTCGCTGACCCCTACATACAGCACCTTCCCTTGCCGGACCAAGTCGGATAATGCCAGCCAGGTTTCCTCTGGGGGCACAGCCGCATCGAAGCGGTGTGCGTAATAGACATCGATGTAATCCGTTTGCAGACGGCGTAGCGATGCATGGCAAGCCTCCATCATATGTTTACGGGACAGACCTTTGTCATTAGGTCCCGGACCCGTCGGATGAAACACCTTGGTACACAACTCCACACTCTCACGGCGTATCCCCTTCAAAGAATTGCCCAGTACGGATTCCGCCCTCGTCTCCGCATACACATCAGCTGTATCGAAGGTGGTAATGCCAGAGTCCAATGAGGCATGTACACAGGCCTGCGCAATGCTGTCATCGACTTGAGCCCCGTGAGTGATCCAGTTCCCGCATGCAATCTCGCTTACCATCAAACCGCTTTTGCCAAGCTTTCGATATTTCATACCAAATTTGCCTCCCTTCATTCATTGGATTGATTATAACAAGCGATTTTTAATATGGAAAATATATAATAAACTCATTATTAATTCGGAAAATGTATTAATAATTTTCCTAATAGTTGCCCTCGCCCGCGCACAGCGTCGCCTGGAGGCATAAACTATAACAACTCCGCCAGTATCGCTACCGTATACTCCGGGAGGCAGGTGAACCGTTGTGATCAAGTTCGAGCATATTCTGAAGGTGCTGACCGAGGATCGGGACATGCAGAGAATGTTCAAAGACATGGAAAAGTTAGACAAGGAGCTGACTTCGCTGCGCAAGAGCATGGAGACGCTGATTAACAAGCAGAAGATCTCTTCCTGACAAGCATCGGTCACCGGGTATGGCTGTCGTTGGACCTTGAGACGGTTATCCGCAGGAGATGCAGCACCCGCGCTACGGGCAAAAGGGCTACGCAATTACGCGTAGCCCTGCTTGTATGTGCCGCTTATTTCTTGTGTGCTTTTGCCCACTCATCCAGTTGCTTTTGCTTCTCGGCGATGATTTTATCCATGCCGGCCGCTTTCAGCTTCTCGACGAATTTCGGGATGTAGACTTCAGGATCGAGTGTACCGGTGTACAGACCGCCTGTGAATTCAGTGACTACGTTATTGGTTGCTGCAATCTCGTTTTTGACCTTCTCCGGATCGAAGACAAAGCCGAGAGCGATGGATTTTTGCGCGCCTTCGTTGAACTTCTTGTATTTATCCCAAATTTGCGGATCTTCTGTCTTCCAGATATAAGAGTTCAATTGGTTACCGAACATCCACGGCAGGTTCAGGTTGTAGCCAACGTTAGCGGCATCCACGCCCTGCGGGTAGTCAATAATGTTATCGCCAGCTTTGGCGTAGTGCTTGCCTTCGATACCCCAATCCAGCAGGTTCAGCAGCTTTTTATCCGTGTACAGCAGGTTCAGGAACATCATGGCTCTGTCCGGGTCCTTGGACGTAAACGGAATCGCGAACATCGCACTTGTCGTATCGCCCGTCGTCGTGTATGGCTTGGTCAGCTCAACCGTTGTCATTGGCGTACCGGTGTTGCGTGTTTCCTGCATATCGAAGCCAGGCTTCATGGACTCGCCGTAAGCGAAGGCTTTGCCGGCTTTGACAGCCAGGAATTCGCTGTCTTTGTTCGTCGAGCCGTCTTTGTTAACGTAGCCGAGCTTATACCACTTGTGCATCAGCTTCGTCGCTTCCAGGAACTGCGGAGTTTGGAACATGTCGATGACCTTCAGGTCATTGCTGTTCCGATCCAGTACGCCTGGGCCATCGCCCAGCATATCGAACAGTCCGTAGCCGAGAATGGCGCTTGCTGGGGAGCGGTCGTTTTTAACCTGCAGCGGCGTGATGCCTGGCTCGGATTCCTTGATCTTCGCGAAGATCGGCTCCAGATCCTTCAATTCCTTGACCGCCGACAGATCGAATTTGTACTTATCGACCAGATCCTTACGCATAACGACACCCTTCGTAGCGGCAAACTCCTTGTTTGCCACGACGCCGTAGGACTTGCCATTCAGCTTGCCGCCTTCGACGTAAGCCGGGTCGAGCACGCTCTTGATGCCTGCGCCGTGCTTGGCGATTAGATCGTCGAGCGGAATAATCTGGCCTTTGGCCGCCTGCTGCCCGAGTCCGTACCAGGAAGCGGTAAACATCAGGTCGAACTGCTCCTGGGAAGCGAACATCAGGTTCGTCTTGTTCTGCCAGGCTCCCCAGTCAATCGGGCGGATTTCGATGGTTGCGTTGATTTTCTCCGTCAAATATTTATTGATTTCGTCCTGAACCTGCGGCAGATCCTTAGGCACGACGCCGGATGGGAAAATCATGACCAGCTTATAAGGCTTAAGGTCCGATTTGGTGCCGGTTGGCGCCGCAGTGCTTTTTGGCTCTTCCTTGGCCGGAGCCGGAGCTGCGCCTTGGTCGGCCGGTTTGGCCGTGCTGCAAGCAGCCAGCATGGTGGACGACAGCAGCAGGGTGGATAAAGCAAGCTGGGTCCCTTTTTTGATACGTAACATTGAATAACCCCTCCGTCAACTTGGAATTGGTTGATCCTTTTCTATGATAAGCCGGCCGCTTAAGCCGGTATTATCCTTTCACAGCGCCTACAGTCAGGCCTTTGACAAAATATTTCTGGAAGAATGGATAAGCGAGTACGATCGGACCGACCCCGATAATCGCCATCGCCATACGGACCGTTTCAGTTGGCAGGGTGGCAATAATTTGCGAAGCGTTATTGTTTCGCGTGTTTTGGGCCAGGAATTGAATGTTAAGCAAAATTTTGTTCAGCAGGTACTGCAGGCTGTACAGCTTCGAATCGGTCAGGAAGACCAGCGAGTTGAACCAGTCGTTCCAGTAAGCCAATGTGTAGAACAACCCGATAGTAGCAAGTACCGGTGTAGAAAGCCTCAACACAATTTGGAAAAAAATCCTAAATTCACCTGCACCGTCAATGTAAGCGGATTCGATTAGCGCCGGTGGAATCGAAGTACTGAAGAAGGTACGCATAATCAGAATATAAAAGCCATTGATCAGTAATCCTGGAATAATGAGACTCCATATCGTATCCTTCAGGTTAATCAGCTGGGTGAAGACGAGGTACCAGGGCACCAACCCCCCATTGAACAGCATCGTGAAGAAGACGAAGAAGGCCAGCTTGTTCCGGTACGGGAAGTCGCGCCGGGACAGCGGATAAGCGAGCAGCGCGGAGAGCAGCAGCCCAACCACCGAACCTACGATCGTGATGAAGATCGTAACGCCGTAAGCCCGGACAATCGTCATTGAATCGAGAAACAAATATTTGTAAGCCTCGAAGCTTATCTTCTCCGGGATAAAGGAATACCCGTTGCGGGTAATGGTCGTCTCGTCGGTAATCGACACCATAAAGACGAGCAGGATCGGCAGGATCGTCGAGCAGGCGATCAGCCAGAACAATACGTGCAGATACCACGGTGTTTTACCTTGATGCTCCATGATTCTTGAGCTCCTTTCTCTAGAACAGCGCCTGATCGCGGTTGATGCGGCGGACGACCAAGTTGGAGAACATCACCAGCACAAAACCTACGACGGATTGATAAAGACCGGCAGCGGAGGACATTCCCAGATCACCGAGCTGCAGCAAGCCTCTGTATACATACGTATCGATAACGTTGGTTACCGGCAGCAGCGTCCCCGAATCGAGCGGCACCTGGTAGAACAACCCGAAGTCCGAGTAGAAGATACGGCCGACCTGCAGCAGAATCATCGTGATAATGACCGGAGTCATGAGCGGCAGCGTAATGTGAATAATCTGCTGCCATTTGCCGGCTCCGTCCACGACAGCGGCTTCATAGTATTCGTAATCGATACCGACGATTGCCGCAATGTAGACGACGCAGAAGTAACCGACGCTTTTCCACGTATTGACGATAATCAGAATATAGGGCCAGTACTTCGGTTCGTGATACCAGAGGATCGGATCAATATTGAACCAGGCCAGAATATACTTGTTGATAAAACCATACTCGGCGCTCAGCATGCTGAAGGTTAGATAAGCGACGATAACGGCGGATAAAAAATACGGCAGCAGCAGCGCGCTTTGATAAAACTTCTTGGCCAAGTTGCGCTTCACTTCATTCAGCAAAATCGCGAGCGCTACCGAGCAAACCAAGGTAATGACAATAAAAGCGAAGTTGTACAAAATCGTGTTGCGGGTGATGACAAATGCATCTGATGTGCCAAACAGATACTCGAAGTTTTTCAAACCTACCCAGTCGCTTTTCCATATCCCCTTGGCGTAGTTGATGTCCTTGAAGGCAATCAAGGTACCCAGCATCGGCAGATAGTTGTTCAGCAGCAGATACACGGCACCCGGCAGGACCATGACCCACAGGGCCCAAAATCTGCGCATATGCTTGAAGCTTCGCCCACGGCGTGCAGTGTTGGTTGCATTCATTGCCTTTCCCAGCTCCCTTTCTCATCCTATTCGTTATCCGGCTTCTTCTCTTTCTTTCCGTTTGTTCTTCTTTATTATAGATGGGACCCGAGTAGCCACCTACCAATTTTGAGACATGAAATGACACGATTGTGACTGATTGCTTCCTGAGCAACCAGCCATTCTGTGACTTCGTGACAGTTGCCTAGGAAGCTGCTGCCGGCATACACCCGGATAGGATAAAACCGCCTGGATAGCTCCACGCGGTTCTCATGAATGTTATTTTTTACGGTATTCCTGGGGAGTCACACCATATACCCGCTTGAACATCCGGGCAAAATGCGAGAAGTTGCCGTAGCCAAGGTGAACAGCAATCTGGCTGACCGGCTGGTCGGTTTCGAGCAGCCGAGCGGCTGCTTGCTTCATCCGCTCCTGCAGCACATAGTCGGAGAGCGAATGCCCCGTTTCCTTGCGGAACAGCCGGGAAATATAGGCCGGGTTCAGGAAAACGTGCGCGGCCAGATCCTCCCGGGAGAAATCGACATGCAGATTTTCCTCGATATAAGCCTTCATCTTGTCCACGATCGAATTGGTCGGGCGCTTCGCGGACAGCAGGCCGTTCACGGTAATGACCATACTCCGCATCCATTGCCCGAGCTCGCCGAGCGAACGCGTGGCATGCGCCACCCCGGGCAGCGCCCCCTCCCGGTGCAGCAGCTGCGCGTCGATTCCCTTCCGGTGCAGCACATAGTACACCACCTGCAGGAAGCTGTGGTACAGATCCTCCAGCGCCTCCACCGACACCTGCCGGCGTCCAAGCTCATGCAGCGTCTCGTCGATGAGCCCCGTCAGCGTCTCCATATCCCCCTTCTCAAACCAGTCGGCCCAATGCAGCAGAGGCACTGGCGCACGGGGAGCGCCTTCCTGTCCTTCCTGGGTCCCTCCGTACACCAGCACACTACCCAGCTGGGTCACGTTGCGATGCTCCCAATCGAGCAGACTATGATACGATTGCATCATATTCTGTAACTTTACGACCTCGCCGATATAGCAAGACAGCGTGGCATACAGATACCGGTTGCAGGAAGCGATGTACTCGCTGCATGCGAGAGCCGTTTCCTCTGCAAGACGGGAAGCTTCATCGGCTGAGGCATACAGGAAGATGACCATGTTCCCCCGGTGATCCTCGACGACATGACCCGTCCGGCTGCCGACAATCATCTCTTCTGCCGCATTGCGCAGCGCGAAGGTCATGATCTCCTCATCCCGCTCATTGAATGGCTGTGACCACTTCTCGACGCTGACCAGCACGAGCAGCATATGCCGGCCCAGCTCGACAGGCAGCTGATAATCCATCATCGCGCTATCAAAGGTCGTCTCGCTCGGCAGCTGCCGCTGGCTGAGAATATCCTGCCAGAACCGCTCGATCAGCGCCGTCTTCTTGTTCTCCCATAGGCTTCGGTATTTCTTCATCTGCTCGGTAGACTCCGTGCTCTCCCGCTTCTCGCGGATGCCTTCCAGCGCCTTGGCCATCACGACCTCCAGCTCGCTGAAGATAACCGGCTTCAGCAGATAGTCATAGCTGCCGAGCTGGACCGCCTTCTGGGCAAACGAAAATTCCGCATGGCAGGTCAGGAAAATCACCGTAACCTCCGGCTTATTGGCCCTTACCCACTCTACCAGCTGGAGCCCGTTCTCCTCCGGCATCTCGATATCGCACAGCATCAGATCAATGGGCAGCTGCTGCAGGCTCCTCTTGGCTTCTTCCGCGTGATAAGCCTCATGCACCTCGGAGATGCCTAGCCTCTCCCAGTTAACACCGGACATCATTCCTTTCACTGCAAATATTTCGTCATCGACCAGCAACACCCTGTACATCACGGTTCCCCCTTATTCCTCTTCCTCACAGCGCGGCACACTCAGCGTGACGACTGCACCGGAGACCTCTCCATTCCCGATCGCAACGCGCACGCCGGATTTGTAATAAAATTTGCATCGCCTCACGACATTCCACAGACCGATATGCTCATCCGGCTGCGAGTCGAAGAACGCAGAAGCCTGCAGCCGAGCCAGCGGTTCGCTCCCGAATCCCCGTCCGTTGTCCCGCACCTCAATCAGAACAGCAGAGCCTTCGGTCCCGTCCGGCTTGACGCATACCTCGATCGAGAACCTCTCACCGGGCTTGACCGTAAAGCCGTGGATCATCGCATTCTCCACCAGCGGAAGAATGGTGGACGGCGGAATCCGGCAGGACTCCAGTTCGGGGTCCAGATGGATGGCAAAATCAAGCGTTTCGGGAAATCTGACCTGCTGAATCCCCAGATAGCTCGCGATATGTTCCAGTTCTTCCTTCATCGTCGTGGATGCAGCATGCGTGCGGATGGCGAACCGGAAATATTTGACCAGATGAATCGCCATCTGCTGAATAATATCAAACTGCCGGGTCTGGGCCAAATTGTAGACGATGTTCAGTGAATTCATGAAAAAATGCGGATGAATCTGGGCCTGCAGATGCTTAAGCTCCGCCCGCTGCGTACGGATTTGCTCCTCGTACACGTCGATCTTGAGCACTTCAATCTGCTTGACCATCGTATTGAAGGTTTCTCCGATGACCCGAAACTCCATTAGTCCGTTATTGGTGAACCGCACCGACAAGTCCCCGGAATAGATGCGCCGCATTCCCGTTATCAGCTGCGTAATCGGCTTGTAAATCGAGCGCTGCAGAAATAGCAGATAAAGCACCAGGATCAGCACCGCCAACAGCGGCACATAATACGTCAGCCGCTGGAACCAGGCCAGCCCCTCCAGCAGGTTATGCTCCGGAATCATAACGACAAGCTGAATATCCGTCTTGGCCGAAGGCTGGATGACCAGCAGAAACTTTTCCCAGAGCTGAACGATCTTGTACGGCTTGCCGCTTTCCTTCCCGCTCTTTTTCCACACAGCCAAGGGAGCTTCCCCATTGAAGCGGGGATCTGCAGCATGGGTCAGCGGAATTCCCTCCTTGGACAGGAACAGCGCTTGGCCGTCCGTGCCCAGATGCAGCAAATTCAGCGGAACCATCAGTCTCGCAATATCGATCCAGGCACCGACATAAGATTTGTAGCCCGTATCGACAACCCGGACCAGCGAGTACTGGCCGTCATGCTGAATCAGCATCCAGGAGCGGAACAAGCCTTCATTGCCTTGCTCGCCTTCCGCCATCAATTGATCGAGCCGCGCCTTGATCGACTGCTTGCGCTCATGAGTCACGTCCTGCTGGGCAGCCATCAGAAGCTCTCCTTGCTTGGCATTGTAAGCAAACAGGGCGTCCACATTCCGATAATAATTGGTGTTGATGTACAAATTATTCAAAGTACGCACCTTGGCCAGATAGGCATCCGGGTTATCTTTGTCATACGTGCTGAGCGATATCAGCTCGTTATCCTGGCTGGCCGTCTTGAACACGTAGTTCTCAAGGTCCTCCAGCACCTGATCGATTTGACTCATGTACATACGGGTCAGGTTCTTGTTGGACAGGGATACCTGCGAATGCACCACATCCATCGCATAGGTGTTGTTCCACAGCAGCAGCAGCACCAACGGAACGGTTATGTAAGCAAAGCCGAGGATCAGTCTTGAGCGAAGGGTCGCTCTCTTCATGCCCTTCCCTTCTTTCCTTGTTGTACTGGTTTTCCTGGTTTGAATCGACGTATTCGACACTCCTTTTGTAAACCCTTTATTTCCCATTCAGAGAATAAATACCAGCTGAATCAGTCCGCTCTTTTGCCGCGGATCATTGTTTGTTAAGATACATAGGTAGGCAACCATATCCAGACTCCTATTATCCACATTCATCAACGCTTTTCAAGGAGGAACACACTCCATTGTCAGCCATCAAACAATTAGTCCAAATGGCCTCTCGTACGCTTACTCTGCTTGTGCTGGCTATCCTGACCGTTTCCTGCGAGCCGGACAGCTCCCAGCGGATCGCTTCGCCGTCCGAGAATCCCGAGTCATCCGCCGAAAGCAGGCTGCAGCCTTACCCGATCGTCATGCTGTTTCCGTCCCATAACGTACCTAAGGATCTGCCGCTCGTCCAGAATGAGATCAATGCGTACTTGCGGCAAAAGCTGAATGCCACCCTCGAGCTTCGTCCGATCGAATGGTCGGAGTGGCAGAGCAAGACGAATTACCTGTTCGTCTCCAATCAGCCGTTCGACCTGATCTTTACCTCCTCTTGGCTGTATCTGGGCGAGAAAGTAAACAAGCGTCAGATTATCCCGCTGGACAACTTGGTGAAGCAGTACGGGAGCTCCATACGGAAGACGCTGCCTGCCGAATATCTGGATAGCGGACGGGTGAACGGTGCCATCTATGGGATCGTCACGAACAAGGAGTTCGCGTCGACCAAGGGCTTGTTTCTCCGCAAGGATATTGTCGATAAATATGGCTTCGACCTGTCGTCCGTGAAAAAGCTGGAGGACATGGAACCCATCCTGCGCACGGTGAAGGAACAGGAACCCGGCCTTGTGCCGCTGCAGGTCAAATACGACCGTTCCCCCCTGACCACCCTGCTCGGCTACGGAGAATTCGATATGCTGGACTTCGGGACTGGCCCCGGCGTGCTGAATCGCCAAGACCGGAACCTGAAGGTCGTCAATATGTATGAAACGCCCGAATATCTCCGCTACGCAAAGCTCATGCACCGATGGTTCAAGCTGGGATACATCAATGCGGACGGGGCGATCACCCGGCAGGATGAGCATGAAGCCGTGAAGTCTGGACTTGCCTTCGCGTATGCGGAATCCATCAAGCCCGGCGCCCAGCTCCAGGAGTCCCGCATTACCGGCTACGCGATGGCAGCCGTCGAGCTGACGCAGCCTTATACGACGACTGGCGATACGACCAGTGCCATGTTCGCGGTATCGCGAACCTCCGCCAATCCGGAGAGGGCGATGATGCTGCTGGATCTGCTTTACGGGGACAAGTACCTGATTAATCTGCTAAACTGGGGAATCGAAGGAACCCACTACATCAAGAAGTCAGAGAATGTCATTGATTATCCCTCGGGAGTCAACGCCCTTAATGTCGGGTACAACCTCAATATCCCGTGGATGTTCGGCAATCAGTTCAATTCCTATACCTGGGTGAATGAGGACCCGAACCTATGGGATCAATACCGCCGCTTTAACACCAGTGCCGAAAAATCCCCGGCGCTCGGCTTCTTGTTCAATCCGGAAAGCGTCAAATACGAGGTAGCCGCCTGCAACTCTGTCATCCAGCAGTATACGGGCGCGCTCAACGCAGGGGAATTCGACCCGGATGTCATGCTTCCCCGCTTCATCGAAGCGCTGAAAGGAGCGGGCATGGATAAAGTGATCGAGGAGAAGCAGCGACAACTGGACGAATGGGCCAAAAACCGATAGGATAAGGTTTGAGGAGCCCGGCCTCTTTTCCTACATAACGGGTAATCTACCGGACTAAAGGAGACTTACGATCATGCCTTACTTGGCAAGCGCAAATCGATACGATACGATGCAATACCGCCGCTCAGGCAAAAGCGGCTTGAAGCTTCCAGCCATCTCCCTCGGGCTGTGGCATAACTTCGGCGGGGTAGACGTGTATGAGCGCGGCCGCGAGCTGGTGCTGAGAGCATTCGACCTCGGCATCACCCATCTGGACCTCGCGAACAACTACGGCCCTCCTCCAGGCAGCGCTGAGGAAAACTTCGGCCGCATGCTCCGTGAGGACCTGCGCCCTTACCGGGACGAGCTGATCATCTCGACCAAAGCAGGCTATCTCATGTGGCCGGGACCCTACGGCGAATGGGGCTCCAAGAAATATCTCGTCTCCAGCCTCGACCAGAGCCTGACGCGCATGGGCCTCGACTATGTCGATATTTTCTACCATCACCGTCCAGACCCGAACACGCCGCTCGAGGAAACGATGGCTGCGCTCGATCTGATCGTCCGCCAGGGTAAAGCGCTGTATGTGGGCCTGTCCAACTACAAGCCGGAGGAAACCCGGGAAGCGTCTGCGATTCTGAAGCGCCTGGGCACGCCTTGTCTCATCCATCAGCCGAGCTATTCCATGCTCAACCGCTGGATCGAGGATGGCCTGCAGGATGTGCTGGACGAGGAAGGCATCGGCTCCATCGCTTTCTCCCCGCTCCAGAAAGGTATCCTGACGGACCGCTACCTGAACGGCATTCCGCAGGATTCCCGCGCGGCCGGACAAAGCGTCTTCCTGAAGCCCGAGGACCTGACGGATGAGGTGCTGGGTAAAGTCGCCAAGCTGAACGCGATCGCAGCCGAGCGCGGACAGAAGCTGTCGCAGATGGCCGTAGCCTGGATTCTCCGCGGAGGACGCGTCACGTCGGCTCTGATCGGCGCCAGCAAGGTCAGCCAGATCGAAGATGCTGTAGGTGCCATTGCCAACCTGGACTTCTCCGACCAGGAGCTGGCGGATATCGAAGCCATCCTCCAAGGATAATATCGACATACAATAGCAAAAAACCTTCAATCCACTTTATCGTGGTTTGAAGGTTTTTTTGCGAAGCTTTTATTATTTGAAAACTTTCAGGCGCTCGTCTACAGGCTTGAACTCTTTGTCGCCGGCAGGAGCAGTCGGTTTGCCGAATACAAGCTGAGCCACCAGGGACCAGTTCTCAGGCAGCTTCCACTCCGACTTGACTTGCTCGTCGATCAGCGGATTGTAGTGCTGCAGGTTCGCTCCAAGCCCTTCGGCTTCCAGTGCTGTCCAGATCACGAATTGGTGGATAGCGTTCGTATGCTGAGCCCAAGTCGGGAAGCGGTCCTGGTAAGTGGCGAAAGCAGCCTGCAGTCCTTGGATGACGGACTCGTCCTCGAAGAACAATACGGTGCCATAAGCGCCGCGGAAGCCGTTCAATCGTTGTTGCGTGGACTCGAATTGATCGGCAGGTACGATGGATTTAAGTACGGAAGTCGTAATGTCCCACAGCTTGTTATGCTGTTCGCCCAGCAGAACGACCAGACGTGTGCTTTGCGAGTTAAAGGCGGAAGGGCTATGTTTGATTGCGTCTTCGACGATTTCTTGGATTCTTTCATCCGAAATCGTAGATTCGTTGCTCAATGTGTATACGCTGCGTCTGTTTTGAACTGCTGTCCAGAAATCAGTAGCCATGTGCTTGTATTCCTCCATTATGATTAAGTATTGGCGGTTCATAGATTATTATATCCAAGCTGCTATAAAAAATAAAGTAAAATATTTTTTAACACCTACTAACCCGGTTGTTGCTAGATTCGATCTTTTATAACCTGCTGCTCTGGTCGCCTTCGGCTCATCCAAGACCAAAGTCCAGCCGCCAGACTATACCAGGGACTGTTATGGTATTCCCTTTTATTAGCTACACTATGTAAAGAAGATTGAATCAACGATTGGATTGTGAGGAGTTGCACATGGAGTGGATTACAGCGCTATCTGAACAATA
Source organism: Paenibacillus filicis (assembly GCF_038070315.1). Lineage (NCBI taxonomy): Bacteria > Bacillati > Bacillota > Bacilli > Caryophanales > Paenibacillaceae > Paenibacillus > Paenibacillus filicis. The sequence goes on from NZ_JBBPCC010000012.1 coordinate 83,313, forward strand.
TGGCTATCTCGTTTTATTTCTGGGCTTATTCGCCGAGTCGCTGGCCCTGCCATTTCCCGGGGAATTAGCGATGGCAATTTGCGGTCATATAGCCGCCTTAGGCAATCTTCATCTGCCGCTTGTGATGCTGTACGCCTACGCCGGGGCCTTGTCCGGCACGGTGTTGACTTACTACCTGGGCTATCGGCTAGGTGCGCCATTCTTCGATAAGCACGGCAAGTATTTCTTCCTCAATGCAGAGCGGATCGGCAAAATTTCGAGCTGGTTTGAACGTTACGGCGATAAGCTGATTCTGGTCAGCTACTTCATCCCCGGATTCCGGCACTTTACCGGATACGTATCCGGGATGCTGCGGGTTCGCCTCACTACGCTGCTGATCTACAACGGGCTAGGCGGCGCTCTGTGGGTTACGCTTTATGTCATGATCGGCAAGCTGTTCGGCCACCGGATCGTGGAGCTGCTCCATAGGATCTCCGGTTATTCCGCCGCGGTCATTGCAGGCTTGGCAGTTCTGTTCATTGCCGTCCTTATCATCAAACGCAACAAAGCAGCCCTCACCAAGTGGCTGGGCCGCAATTTATAACCGTCAGGCAAGTATCATTGCAAAGCTCATTCAATTCCCGTAAAATGAGAACTGGTGTTCCAGCATACTTTGAGAGGGATTGACAGCTTTGCTTCAACCGACACATGGCGCTGCAGGCGTGCTTGCAGCGGAACTCACACTCATGCATTTTCAGGTTCCACTATTATCTTGGGAAGCCGCAGCAGGCGTTCTCATCGGCTGTCTGGCGGGGCCTCTTGCCGATATCGACAAGCAGGGCTCCATCATGGCCAAAATTTTCTTCCCCGTCTCCGCCCTGCTGCGCTTGATGAAAATCAAGCACAGAACCTTTACGCATTCGATCATGTTCCTCGTGCTGCTCGGGGGTATCGCCGCTCCGATGCCCCCGCTGTACTACTGGATCTTCCTGGCAGCCTATGCCTCGCATCCGCTAATCGATCTGTTCAATGAGCAAGGCGTGCGGCTGTTCTGGCCCTTGAAGTTCAAAATCCGGCTCCTCCCCCGCTTCCTTGCGGTGGACACGGGCTCGACAGCAGAGATTATGTTCCGGTGGCTGCTGATCGCGGCGTGCGGATGGCTGCTGCTGCTCGATGCGGGCGTCGCTTCCTTTATCTCCTAACCGATACCGTAATGGCCAGCAGGGCTGTAGCGGCCAGGCCGCCCACGAAGCCTCCGGCATGCGCATACAGATCAACTTGCGGAATCACAATGGAATACACCAGGCCCACGATGACAATGGTCCTGACGGTCTGCTTCGTCTGATAATCGATCAAGTCCTTGCGGAATACGGATAAGAACAAGTAGCTCGCATAGACGCCATAGATGGCGCCGGATGCCCCGGCTCCGATATAGGGACCGGACTGCAGCCAAGCACTGGCGATATTTCCGGCGATGCCGCCGATCACATAGAGCAACGTGTAGCGCCAGGTCCCGAGCAGCCGCTCCAGCGGCGCGGCGAATACATACATGGCAAAGCTGTTGAACAGCAAATGCTCGAATCCGATATGCACGAACATCGCTGTGACGTATCGCCAGAGCTCCGGCTGCACGCCTGGGGCTCCATACATGGCTCCGAATTCCAGCAGCGTCGCATTGCTTTTGGATGAACCGTAGACCTCCATCGCCAGCCATACGACAAGCTGGATCACGATCAAGGCCGTCGTTATAGGATACAGCCTCACATATTGCTTCAAACTTTCACGTCTAACGAACAAGCTGCTCTCCCCCTTCTAAGATGTATCCGCTCCTTCCATTATAGCGCTCATCTTTCCATAAAATCCACGCAGCCGTTCCGCCGCGGCAGGCATGCGCAAACTAGCCGGGGAATAGAATGTCCTCCCGGCTGGTTCCGGCCGCTCAGCTTGAGCGGCAATCACTGATCAATCTCTTTCCTGTCCCAGTCACAGATGCGGACCGGCTCATGGAAAACAATCCGCATTAGAACGTACACGGGATGATAGAAAATGCCTAATAACCGTCCGGAGCTTACCGGACGGTTATTAGGTTTATTCGCCATGTCTGTACTTGTCTCACAAAACCTGCTGCCTCATGTACGCTAGGCGTCCAGCCTTAGCCAGACGGCCGATTTGTCATCCGAGACCTTGAACCTCGGGATACGGATGCACTCAGGATCTTCCCGTTCCAGGTCCAGCAGCCAGTTGGCGTAGTTTTGCAGGCCTTCCGCCTGCACCTGCCGCCACAGCTCCGTCTCGGGATCAAGCAGACTATGCCCTATCTCGCGCGGAAAGAATAACCCGTCGGTGATCAACAGCAGCCCCTGCAGGCAGATCCGGTTCAGACGCCCATATTCGAAAAACATCTCGGCGTCCGGCTTGCCGTTCATCACGGAGTAACCGTGAAGAGTATTCATCTTCTCCTTGTTGGCCAGAATACGCGGCTTCACTTGCTCCCATAGCGTTGCCTTGGAGCCAATGCCGGAAGCAATCCCCTGCTCCCAGATCTGCCTCGATTCCTCGTCGATATGGGCCACATGATCACGAGTCACCGTACGGACTGAGCCGTCCTCATAGATGGCAAAAATCATGCAATCGCCAGCCTGGGCGTATTCGATCCCATGGTCGGTTACGCGGATAAGCGCGAAGCCCGCCGTCCATAGCTGGTCCTTGGCCGCGAGATCGATGCCGTTCTCCAGCATGGCCTCGCCCAGCCTGCGGTTGGCTTCCTTCATTAGAGTCTCCAGCGTACCAGACTCTGTATCCGGCGGCAGTCCTTCGATATATTCTTTCACTAAATGGGAAGCTAGCCTTCCTCCGGTCTCTCCATGAGTCCCGCGAAACGGAACAAGCGAGGTGGCCCCGTCGATGACGCCGTAGATGCCTTGCGCCTCATGGACGACTACGGCATCCTCATTCCACTCACCGGTTCCCTGGATTGAAATCCATTCGCTACGCATACAGCTCCTCCGTTCTGTGTTGCTCTCTGTAGTAAGTCCGGTACTTAGGGGACCTGTCAAGGCATCAGCGGAAGCAGCTTATCCGCCGCCCTGACTACGTCCTGCTCCGTACCGAACTCCAGTCTCTGCAGTTCTTCCTCCAGCACCTTCCACCGGAATAGCCCATATGCACCAGGTTGCGAAGGCCCGGGGGACTTCTTCTCCCATAACGGAGCGTACAGCCCGGTCAGCACCGAATCCCCGTTGGGCTGTCCGGCCAACTCACCGCGGACCGGCAAGTATCCGGTCGTCCCCAGATGGTCCGACTGGACCTCCGGCGAGATCAGATACCGGACAAGCTCGCCGGCCGGCTTCACCCGATCATTCATGGAAAACACGGCAAATGCCGTCACCTGCGGAAGCACAGTCTGCCCGTTCGTCTCCGGCAGCGGGAGAAGCCCATAATCGAATTTGCCGCCGATGTAACGCTGAAGCCAAGCCCTTCGTTCGGATGTAGCTGCATAAAACATCGTTTTACCGCTGATGAAATCACTGAGCGCAAGCTCATGCTGCAGAGGTTTCATCACTCCCGGCTCCACAGCCAGTCCTCTCCACTCGCCAAGCAGTTCCTGCAGGCGGGCCTTGCGGTCTTCAGGCTTTCGTGACTCCCACATACTCGTGAACAGAAACGGGAAGCTTCGGTCCACAGCAAGTGCATGCAGGCTGCCGGGCAGTCCGGATTCATCCGGCTGCCCACTTAGCCAGGTTCGGACGCTTGCCGTGAATGACGACAGATCCGGGAAGCCGAGACTTTGCTCCAGACCGCCCCGCTGCACCATGTCCCGGTTGTAGAACATGATCGGCAGCGATACGCCGGCCGGCGCCGCCCATAACGAATTGCCGGACATGAACGCGGAACGGAATGTCTCCCCGATCGAGGCCTCATCCTCCGGCGTCAAGTAAGTCTGGGCTGGGGCCAGTACATCCTGACCGAGCAGCTCGGTGAGGCCTAGCAGCTCCGCCAGGCCGTAAGCATTGTTCAGCTCCACCACGTCCGGAGCTGTTTTGGCGGATATCGCATTCATCAGCTCCTCGTATAGATCCGTATAAGATCGGAATACCCGGACATGCAGGCCAATCTCAGGATGCTCCGTCTGGAACCGGTCCAGCAGCGGTCCCCAAGTATCCGTGTACACCCAGCATTCCAGCGTCCCCACGCTGGCGCTGCGCTGCTCCGGAAATGCTCGGACCTGATGAAAGTAAGTCGAGTAAACACCCAACGTGACCCCTACGATGAGAATAAGCATCATCCATACAAAGCTGTTTTTGTTCATCATCCGTCCCTCCGGCTCGGCAGTATTGCACGATTAACTCGGATATATGGGACGTATTGTACCATAACCCAAGGGGTTACAGGGAAAGACCTTTGCTGCCTGACAGCTTGTTGGCAATCAGCAGGGAGATTAACGTCGTGACTGTCAGGATGGAGGCCAGCGCAGCTCCTGTGCCGTAGTTGGAGGTGAACACCTCGCTGTAGATCGTGACCGAGATCGTAGCCGTCGCCCCGGTATACAGAACCAGCGTGGAGCTAAGCTCATTAATCGTCGTAATCCAGCTCAGGATGGCTCCCGATACCACACCCGGAGCCATCAGGCGGCCCGTCGTCTTGAAGAAGGTTTTCATAGGCGGTACGCCTAGACTAATCGAGGCCTCTTCCACGCTGTGATCAAGCTGATGCAGAATCGCCGTACTGGAGCGGATCGTATACGGAATTTTCCGAACTACATAAGCGACGACCAGCACGACCCACGTGCCGGTCAGCAGCAGCGGCGGCTTGTTGAAGGCGATAATCAGGCTGATCCCCAGCACGGTACCCGGCATGACGTACGGAATCATCAGCACGCCGTCGATCGCAGCCGTGAGCTTGGACTTGCGGCGCACCAGGATATAAGCGACCAGCATCCCGGCAACCACCATCAGAACAATAGACAGAATGGAGTACGTATACGTATTGAGAATCGCCCTCGGAACTCGGAACAGCACTTCCCGGTAGCTATCCAGACTAAAGCCGGATTGGAACACCGGCCCCTTCGTCTTGATGAACGAGGTGACGAGCACCGTCGCCTGCGGGAAAATCGAGATGCAGGCCGGGATGAACGCCAGCACGGTCAACAAGGCTTTCGCGGCAGGCTTCAGCGGCATTACCTTGGGCGTTCGCATGCCGGTCATGGAATAATTTTTGCGGGATACAAAATACCGCTGAACGAACAGGATTACCGTCGTGCAGAAGATCAGAATAATACTGAGCGTGCTCGCCATCGCCGGGTTACCGCCCATCTCGCTGATGAACTGCTCGTAAGCGAGGATCGGCAGCACCTTGAAGCCTTGACCCAGCAGCATCGGCGTACCGAAATCCGCGAAGGAAGCCATGAACACCATGAGCGCTCCGGCCGACAAGGTCGGGAAAATCAGCGGCAACGTAATCGTGCGCAGACGCTGCCAGCCGTTCATCCCGAGACTCTCGGAGGCTTCCTCCAGCGAGGTGTCGATCGTCTTCAGCGCGCCAGACACATACAGGAAGATGTGCGGGTAGAACTGGAGCGCGAACACCAGGATGATGCCGTGCATACCGTAGATCGACGGAATATCGATGCCCAGCCCGTGAATGAACCGGGTAATGAAGCCGTTGTTCCCCATCAGCAGAATCCAGGAATACGCGCCGATAAACGGCGGGGACAGCAGCGACATGATGATCATGATCTGAATCAGACCCTTGAACCGGATCTCATAACGTGCTGTCACATAAGCCAGCGGCACGCCGATCAGTACCGCGAGCAGCGTAGCCGAGCCCGAGACGATGAAGCTGTTCAGCATCGCCGTCCGGTAATACTTCAGCTGGAAGAAGTTGATATAGTTCTGAACCGTCACCCGTCCCTCTTCGTCATAGAAGCTGTTGATGAAGAGCGAGACGAGCGGATACAGAATGAAGACGAACATGAACAGGTAAACGAGCAGAGTGACGAACGTCCAGAAATCCCATTTCTTCAGCAGCAGGCGCTGCCTGACCGTAGGCTGCGCGCGGACCTCAAGACTCGGCTGCACGATAGATGACCTCCTCGCCGGCTCCGTCGTACATGATCGACTGCTCCAGGGACAGGTCCACATACAAGGACTGCTTCTCCTTATAAATGTGATGGGCGGAAGCCGGATGATCGTGAACCTCCAGCGTCTGTCCGCTCGTCATCTTCACCTCATAGCTGACTTTGTCGCCGAGGAAGGTGACCGTCTCCACCGTACCGTTGAACCGGTGCTGCGGGGTGCGTTCTACACTGAGTCCCACCTTCTCGGGACGGACCGAAAACAGCACACTGCCTGCATGCGGCTTCAGCAGCGGCAGCTCCGTCTGCTGCTCCAGGATCGTCACCGCAGCGGAGCTGGCTCCGCTCATTTTACTGCTGCCGGTGATGAAGTTGGACGTCCCGATAAAGTTAGCCACGAAGCGGTTCTGCGGGTACAAATAAATCTCCTGCGGCGAAGCAATCTGCTGCACCTTGCCCTCGCTCAGCACGGCGATCCGGTCGGAGACGGCGAGCGCCTCCTCCTGATCGTGCGTGACATAGATCGTGGTAATGTTCAGTTCCTTCTGCAGCTTGCGGATATCCGTCCGCATCTTGACGCGCAGCTTGGCGTCGAGATTGGACAACGGCTCATCCATCAGCAGCAAGGCCGGACGGATGACGATAGCCCGGGCCAGCGCGATGCGCTGCTGCTGGCCGCCGCTCATATTGGACGGAATTCGATCGCGGAGATGGGACAGTTCAACCAGCTCGAGCGCTTCCATGACGCGCTGCTCGATTTCCTTTTTGCTAACCTTGCGGGCTCTTAGACCGTAGGCGACATTATCGAACACGCTCAGGTGGGGGAAGATCGCGTAGTTCTGGAACACCATGCCGATATTGCGTTCATGGGTGGGAACATCATTGACGGCCCGGTCTCCGAAGTAAATATCCCCTTCCTCCTGCCGGTAGAAACCCGCGATCGTCCGCAGCAGCGTCGTTTTCCCGCAGCCGCTCGGGCCGAGCAGGGTGAAGAACTCACCCTCCTCAATCGTAAAATGCGCGTTATTCACCGCCTTGGCGGTACCGAAATACTTGGTGACGCGGTCGAAAACAACCTTGCTCATCGGTGCTCCTCCTTCTGTGCGGCCGTTATTCTTGTCCAGTCGTCATGCGAGTGAATTTTTTGATGATGTCGTTTTTGTTCTGTGCCGCCCAGTCAAAATCATAATTGACGAGTTTGATATCCTTCGTCTGCGGCAGACCTTCCACCGGAGACACGTCACTGCGCACAGAACGGCGCTTGAACTCCTTCTGGATCAGCTCCTGAGCGTCCTTGCTGACGAGGAAATCGAGGAACTGCTTGGCCTGCTCAGGGTTTTTGCCACCCTTGATAATCGCTGCGCCATCCGGTACAGCGGACGTGCCTTCAGCCGGATACTGGATGCCGATCTTGGAGCCGCCCTCGATGTAGCGGAGTGCCGCGTCCTCCAGCGTAATGCCGAGCGCGAACTCTTTATCCGGCACGGCGCGCTGTACCAGACTGGAGCCGGACAAAATCTTGCCATTCAGGTTGCCGACGAGCTTCTTGGCGTAATCCCAGCCTTTGCCGTCATCCTTGCCGAAGGCGATCAGCATCGTGACCAGTTGGGTGTAAGAGGAACCGGATTTGGCCGGATCGGCATAAGCGATTTTCCCTTTCCACTTCGGATCGAGCAGATCATTCCATGTCTTAGGCACGTCCACATCGGGGACAAGCTCCTTGTTGTACATGATGACCATCGGCAGTGCGTTGAACGGTGTCCAGTGGTAGGTCTTATCTACATAAGCGGGCAGTAGTTTATCGAACTCCTTGACCTTATACGGCTCAAAGTATTGCTTATAAGCTTCTAGGGAGTCCGCTCCACCTGCCCAGAACACATCGCCCAGCGGGTTTTGGGTCTCCGCCTGTACCCGCTTCAGCAGCTCGCCGGTGCCTCCGGTGATCAGTTGGACCTCGATGCCGGTACGGTCCTGGAACTCCTTGATGATCGGGTTATTGATTTCCGCCGCGTTGGGGGAATACAAGGTCAGCTTGCCGCCCTTCACGGGTGTCGACGTGCCTGTGCTAGCATAGCCTGCCGGAGCCGGCGTGCTGCCCCCCGCACCGCTCGTGCTGTTCGTATTCCCCGTTCCACATGCCGACACCATAGCCGCCATCAGCACCGTAGCCGTTAATCCCGTGACCCATTTTGTTTTCATCCGCTTGACCCTCCGTATGTTAGGTTTGTGTTCAACTTGCTATAAACTAACTATAAACATTACTCAAATCTGCTACAATGCGAGGATTTTTCCTAAATGTCGATTTTTTTGATCATATTCGCGCAATTTTCATAACATCTAAAAAAAGAGGAACCGTCAGTTAAACGGTTCCATTTTTTTAATACTCACATTTACATAACATTAACTTGACATATATTTATCAATCCAAGTCTCCATGATTCCGGCGGTACTCCGTTGGAGTCTCTCCTGTATACTTACGGAAAATCTGACTGAAGTAGCGTGCGTCCTGGTAGCCTACGGCCAGCGACACCTCGTAGATGCGAGCCTGAGGCTGCAGCAGCAGACGCTTCGCCTGCTCCAGTCTAAGTCCTGTTACGTATTCCATATAGCTATGCCCGGTCCGCTTGCGGAACATTCGGCTGAAGTGAGCCTCGCTCATGTGAAACCGGGCAGCCAGCTCCTGCAGCGAGATATCCTCGGCATATTTCTGCCGGAGATACGCCTCGACCGGGCCAAATCCCCCGGCGCCCGCCAGCTCCTGGCCGCTCCAGCCGGCAATATCCCCATATTCCCACACCGTTCGGGAGGCTCCCGGGCGCTTGCTGCGCAGTGCACTCTCCGCCTCCAGATACGCCTCGCGGAGCGTAGCCAGGGATGGATGCCTGAGGCTTAGGCCGAATACCGTCGCAGCCTCTGCTCTCTCCTCTCCAGTCGCCTCCAGCAGGCGGGCCGCAGCCTGTCCGTCGTCGTCCGCCAGCAGCCATGCCGTCCGGCGCGAATCCAGCTTGACGGCACCCGCGTACAGCACCGGCTGCAGCAGGCTGGTAACCCGCTCCAGATGCGAAGCTTCCGCCGGTCTGCCATCCTGCTCGCTATACGCTACCCGGAAACCGGCCCGTTCCAGCCGCTGCGGGTCCAGCAGTTGCGCCACCGTGAGCATTGCCTTGCTGTCGGCGATGCCCAGCATCAGATCCTGGAGCAGCTTCTCACGGACAATGCCGTGCTGTTCCTCGGCGCTGTCCTGAGCCTGACGCTCCTGCCCGATCTGCGAGCAGATCCGGCTGACGATACGCACCAGTTCGTCTGGGTCGGTCGGCTTCAGCACGAAGTCCGAGGCCTGCAGCTTGATCGCCTGCTGTGCATAGGCGAAATCGTCAAAGCCTGTCAGAAAGATGATTTTCAGCCCCGGATATTCCTCGCGCGCTTCGCGGGCAAGCTCCAGGCCGCTCGTACCGGGCATCCGGATATCCGTTAGCAGAATATCCGGCCTATGCACACGAACCGCCTGCAAAGCCTCTTCACCGTTCGAAGCCTCGGCCACCACCTCGCAGCCGATCGCTGCCCAGTCGATCGTATGCTTGAGCCCTTCGCGAATGAGCCATTCATCATCGGTTATGACTAGTTTATACATGGTTCTCCACCTCCGAAGCGTGCAGGATGACGGGAATTCGCAGAATAACCCGGGTTCCCTGGCCCGGCTCGCTTTCGATGCGGAAGCTGTACGACTCGCCGAAATGCAGCTTAAGACGGCGCTGCAGGTTATCGAGTCCGATTCCCGTTGTTCCTGGATGGTCAGAGGAATATTCGCCGCGCAGCAGCTGCTCCAGCTTCTCCGGCGGAATGCCTGTCCCGTCATCCTCCACCCGGAACTCGACCTCCTGATCGATCCGGGAAGCGGTAATGCGCAGGACACCTGGACCGCTTTTCATCTCCAGGCCATGATTGATCGCATTCTCGACAAGCGGCTGCACGAGCAACTTAGGAATATACAGCTCCAGAATGTCAGGGTCAATCTGCTGTTCGACCCGAATCTTATCCCGATAGCGCAGCTCCTGGATCGTCAAGTAATTCTGAATCTGCTTAAAGTCCTCGCGGATAGGAATGACCGGATTCCCCTTGCGGATGCTGAATCGGAGCAGCTCGCCGAGTGAAATCGCCGTCTTGCTGATGGCATCGACCTTATGAATCCGCGCCATCCAGTTGATGGAATCGAGGGCGTTATACAGAAAATGCGGGGTAAACTGCGCTTGAATCGCCTTCATCTCCGCCTCCTGCACCTTCAGCTGCTTGTCATAGACCTGATCGATCAGACGCCTGATCTGCCTCAGCATATGATTGAAGCTCATCCCGAGATGCCCGACCTCATCGTGGTACTTGGAGGCGAAGACGACCTCCATATTGCCCCGCTCGACCTCCTTCATCAGGGATCGAAGCTTACGCAGCGGACGTGTGATATAATCCGCCAGCAGATAAGCCAGACAATAAGAAACCAGGATACCTGCGATCACGATCAGCACCGTCAGATTGCGGATGCTGGCACTCTCCTTGGTCAGCGCGCTGACCGGAACGACACTGACCAGCTTGAAGCCGGACGTATCGGACGTATCGTAGATGACCATGCTTTCTGCGGACTGACCGTCCGCTTTCATTTGGAAAAAACCTTTCTTGCCGCTCAGCACCTCAGACATAAAGCTCCGGTCCAGCCGCGTGCCGACCTGCTGCTTGGAGGGTATGCTTGAGATTACGTAGCCGTTGCCGTCCAGCAGATAAACCTCTCCGCCCGGATATTGATGCGCCTTCTGGTACTTGTCGGCCAGCGCCGTCTCCATGATGTCGACGACAAAGTACCCCAGCGTATCCCCGGTGCCAACATCCCGCAGCAGCCGGCCGGAGCTGAGCACTGCGCCGTAATCCTCAATTTTCTTCAGTGAATAATGCGTATCCCAGGCCGCCCCGCCATCGGCGATACGAGCTTTACGGATCAGGCCCCAATGGTCGTTGTACTCCCGGTACGCATACGGGAGCAGGTCTCCGGTGAAGTATCGGTCTCCGTTCACGCCCAGCACATACAGCTCGATATCCCAGGCCTTGAAGCCGAGAAAGCTCTTCAAAATCTGGTTCATCGCGACACTATCCTGATGCTTCTCCAGCATGCTGCGGCTGGCCGGCTTAGCGAGCACGCTCTGGACTTCCTTGTTGCTGTAGACATACATCGATAACTGCTCGATATCCTTCACAAAATACGTGAGGCTGTAGTTGACCTGGGACAGATTCTCCAGAATAATCTCGCAGGCCTTGATCTGAATCTCGCTGGAGGCCTTCCGGTAGGAGAACATGCCCAGACAGGCAAGCGGAATGACCGCGATCGCCAGCAGCAGCAGCATCAGCTTCGTTTTCAGTTCCATCGCATGCAAGCGGGCACTCCACTTCCCCATCGCACTCACCGTACCCCTCGCTTTAATGACCCTAAGGTATCACAGAAGCCTGTTTTTTTCTAGGCTGAAAAAATATCCGCCGTTCCTCTGCGAGGCGGTACTGCGTACCTACAGCTCCTCCGGCGCGGGCAGTCCGAGAACATCCAGCGCATCGCGCATTGTTGTGCGGTATCCCTCCGTCAGCTGCAAGCGGAAGCTCCGCAACGGTTCCTGTTCCTGCAGGATCGGACATGCCGCATAGAAATGGTTGAATAAGCCGGACAGCTCGTAAGCATACGTACACAGCAGATGAGGGGCCAGTTCCCGGGCTGCTTTCTCCAGCACTTCAGGCCAGTAGAGCAGGTGGCGGAGCAGGGCATACTCCTGCGGTTCTGCTCCTGCTGGAATCGCAGAGGAGGCAGACGCAGCTCCCGGACCCGCCTTGCTGAGTATGCTGCAGGCTCGTGCATAAGCATAGAGCAGGTAAACCCCTGTATTACCCGAAATCTCAGCTGCCTGGTCCAGGTCAAAAATCACCTCCGTCTGCATATGGAACCGGAGCAGGTAATACCGGATCGAGGCCGCTGCAATCTCCCGGCTGGACAGTCCGGAAGCACGGGAGCGTCTGCCCTCGACAACCCCCTCCATACGCTGGAGAAAGTCGCCAATTCGTACCCCGATTCCCTGCCTGCCGGACATTGGGTAGGAACGCTTACCTTCGGAGGTATTCACGCCCAAGCCTTCCGCTGTGCCTGGACTTAACGACACCACGCCGTAGCTCACATGCTCCAGCCGCTCGGCTTGACCCTCATAACCAAGCGCCAGCAACGCCTGACGCACCATCTCCTGCGGGTATTCCTGCCGCTGGTCGATCACATTGATCACGAGATCCGCCCGCCCGAGCTCCGGCCTCGGGAAGCCGTCCGCGGCTGTTGTCCAGAGGCCCGGAGCAAACAAACGGTAGCTGAAGTCCCTGCCCAGTAACCCAAACTTCCAAAGATGATAGGCAATATCCTTGGCCGTGTAAGTCAAAATACCGTTCGAACGGACCAGCACCTTATCTGTCTGGTAATCTTCTTCTCCGCGCTTCTCCTCTCCCGATCCCGCCTGCTTCAAGACCCAGCAGCCTGCCAGCCTCCCCTCCGTTTCCTGCCGGAATACGGACGTGCCTTGCAGCAGCTCGAAGGCCTTCGACCAGAAGCCCTCTCTCACGATCCGGCTCTCCCACACCAGCACATCGTAGCCGATGCCGAACTGCCCCATCTCCTCCAGATGCTCACGGACGATCCGCTCTGCGACCAGCAGACCGAGCCAGGACGTTCCCGCTTCTCCAGCCTCTAGCTCATGAAGCACGCGGACTCGTTCCTCCAGCAGCTCCGGTGTTTCTTGGTAAGCCTGATTCACCCCCGCATAAATATCCCAGCAATAATCGCCGAAGCGTACATAACTGTCTTCCGTCCTTACTTGCTTCATAGCCACCAGCGTGTCCGCCAGCTGATTGCCCAGATCATCAATATAGTTATGCACTTCTACCTGATATCACGTTCTGCGGAGCAGCCTGGATAATGTATCGCCGATGCAGGAGTTGCGCAGATGGCCGATATGCGCCGACTTGTTCGGATTGATCGACGTATGCTCGATGACCGCTTTGAGCCCCTTTGCCGGAAAAGCCGGAACAAACGCCTCCGCCCACCGGGACAGCCACGCCTCCCACCTTACATAAAAATTCAGGTAGCCGGGGGCCGCAATCTCTACCTTGGCGAACCGGCTGCGAATGGCCTCCTGACGCTCCAGCTTATCCTTCAGCTCTGCAGCAATCGCCAGCGGCGAACGCTGGAGGGTCTTGGCGAGTGCCATCGCAATGTTCAGACTGTACTCCCCATGCTCAAGTTTAGCCGGACGCTCAAACGCGATCCTCTCCAAAGCTGTTTCCGTCTTGCCCGACTCAGCCAACAATTCGCGAACCGCGGCCGTTACGAGTGCTACCATCTCTAACTGCATCATTCCTGCATCCTCCTTATTCATTATCCGCAGGCCCGAAAAACGCCAAAAAGCCCCCGTCTCTATAAAGAGACGAGAGCATAGCGACTCCCGCGGTACCACTCCAGATGCTAAGCCGTTCACCGGCACAGCCACTTTACTTGATAACGGTCCTCCGACCGGATCTGCCTACACTTGCTTCGTTCGGCAGACCATTTCCCGGGTCCGCTTCATCCTTGACACCCGTACCGGCTTTCACCTGCTCCGGCTCGCTGCAACTGTGCGTCAGAGATTACTGTCCCGTTCCTCAATATTCGGATATGCACTTCAGGTTGATGAATATGAGAACTATTTATACAGGAAGATACAGGAATTGTCAATATGTTTACCTATAGCTGAATGGCAGACTAACCGCGTTCCCCAGCCTCCCGAATCAAGCTATCGGCTACTTGTTCCCAATGCTGCTTCATCATATGCCGCATGTACAGATCATCCAGCTTCTCCTGATGAAAGCTGACGGTCGTCTTGCCGGTCACCGCCGGCAATACATAAATCTGAAGGGTGGAGGGATGCTCCCAGTCCTCCCGTTTCCAAGAGAGCCTCAGCTTTTCCTCAGGCTTGACAACACTCAGCCTGCCGGTTACGCCTTCTTTGGACGCAAAGGTAGAGCCAACCTCAATCGGGAATGGCTCGGCATCGCCGATCCACAGCTTCAAGCCATCAGGCGACACCAGGTAGCTCCACAGCCGCTCTTTGGCTAGAGAAGCGGTCTTTCTTACGCCGATATTGAAGCCGACATTCTTCGTCAGTCCGACCGGCTTGCGTCCCAGCGACTGCTCGTACATAGCCGCGAGGATCGGCGCCCACTTGGCGTCCGCCTCCCGGACCTCCTGCACATAACGGGTTAATTCATCATAGGAATACCCCGGCCCGCAATCCTCCTCAAGCCACTGGAGCCATTGCTCCCAAGCCTTGCCCGTTTCCCGTTCAATATCACGCCTGAATACTTGACCCGGCATCTGCTAGCCCCCTTAGCTTCTTGCTATGGGAATAGTATACCGCATCAGGACTGACACTGGCTGTCAGTCTTTAACAAAAGGGTGCTAGACTCATCTTTGTTGCACTCTATACGACAGCATGCTTTCCCTAGATTAAGCCCATGCTAGCATGTCAGGCTTGCTCCAACCGGTGCAGTTGTTCCGCGCTAAGCAGCAGATGCGGGGCTGCGAGATTTTCCGCCAGCTGTTCGGGACGACTTGCGGCGATGATGGAAATCGTACGTGGAATGCCCTGATACAGCCACGCGAGGACCACCTGATTCAAGGTTGCGCCCGTCTCCCCCGCCACCTCAGCCAGCACCTTCAGCCTCGCCTGCGAATCCAGCCCTTCGTATTGTGCCGGAAGCGCCACATCCGACCTGGTATACGCTCCGTTAAGCAGAGGCGAATATGCCAGAAGGGCAAAGTCCTCATGATGCTTCAGATAACCTAGCAACTCATCATTGAGGCTGATCTGCACGCCGAAATCCGCGCCAGGCTTGGGCCGAAGATACGTGAACCGCTGCTGCAGGCAGCAGTAGGAAGTCCAGCCATTCGCCAAGCTGATGCTTCGCGCCTTCTCGATGCGCCATGTCCAGTGGTTGCTGCAGCCAAGTGCCCGCACTTTACCAGCCCTGACCAATCCGTCCATCGCCTCCAGCGTCTCCTCGAGCGGCGTATTCCCGTCATCGATATGGGCGTAATACAAATCTACATAATCCGTTTTGAGACGCAGCAGACTTTCATCGATGGCCCGTTCGATCGCCGTGCGGGACAATCCTTCCTTATGCTCGAACCCCCCGCCTGCGAACGTCGGCTTGGCTCCCACCTTGGTCGCCAATACGATACGGTCCCGGTTTCCCCGCTCCTTGAACCATGCGCCGAGCAGAGCTTCGCTCTCTCCACCGATACAGCCTTCATTCCAGAAAGCATAATTATTGGACGTATCCAGGAAATTTCCTCCTGCGTCCACATATTGGTCCAGCAGTCTATAGGAAGTCTCTTTATCTGTCCGAGAACCGAAGTTCAGGCAGCCCAGTCCAAGTGCACTAACCTCAATACCAGAATGGCCAAGTTTCATCGTGTGCATCTCTAACTTCCTCTCCGCTTAATAAACTTCCCGCCGACCTCAGCCATGCTGAGAATCCGGCTTCAATACCGGCTGAGCCTCTTCCAAGGACCGGTAGTACTCGATTTTGCCGCGCAGAACAAGCAAGGTTTGCCTAAGCTCATCCCGCTCGACGAGCAGCTTCCGCTCATGCTCCTCGAGCTGCTCCCGTCTTTGACTAATCGTCAAATCACCATGGCGCATTAAGTCCGCGAACCGCTGCATGTCCGAAATCCGCATGCCGGTCGCTCGCAACCGCATGAGCAGAGTAATCCACTCCAGATCATACTCCTTATACGCACGATGCCCGTTGGATGCCCGGCAGATCGGCTCCATCAGACCAATTCGTTCATAGTAACGCAACGTATGCACACTTAAACCCGTTCTGGCAGAAACCTGTTGAATCGTCAATTCATTGTCCATCATTTGTCCCATGGAAGAACCTCCTATGAATGGAAGCTTACTCGTTAGAGCGCGCTCTAAGTCAATACCCTTTCCTGTGTGTTTCATAAGATTCATTGTAAGCCATCCTAACCATCCTGTCGGCATGATATTTGGAAGGTCCATGTCAAAAAAGGCTACTTTTCAAGTGCAGCTTAGCACTTCGTCAAATAGCCCTGATTCGCATACTTGAAGGCAGAGACAGATACCGCTTTCCTGCGGATACCCTTCAGCTCCCGTTCAGGAGCCCGCAATCACGCCCCCGTTCACATGCAGCACCTGACCGCTCACAAAACCGGAATCGTCGGAGGCCAGGTACACATAGGCGGGAGCCAGCTCGAACGGCTGCCCGGGGCGGCCTATCGGCAGATCGGCCCCCATCGTTCGGATATAGTCGGCGCTAAGGCTGGACACCTCCAGCGGGCTCCATACAGGGCCGGGCGCCACGGCGTTGACCCGGATGCCCTTACCGATCAACTGCAGCGAGAGCGAACGGGTGAAGGACACGATCGCCCCCTTGGACGAAGAATAATCGATGAGCTGCGGATTCCCCTTATAGGCCGTAACCGATGTCGTGCTAATAATCGAGCTGCCAGGCTTCAGATGCGGCAGAGCTTCCTGTGTGAGGAAAAAACTAGGAAAAACATTCGTTCGAAACGTATCCTCCAGCTGCCGCCGGGTGATCTTCATCATACTGGTTTGCGGGAACTGCACGCCCTGATTGATAACCAGCACATTCAACTTTCCATAATAAGCTGCCGTCCGGCGTACAACTTCCCGGCACCACAGCTCATCCCTCAGATCCCCGGGCAGCAGCAGGCAGCGCCTTCCGTATCCGGCCACCATCTCGGCAGTGGCTTTCGCATCCCGATGCTCATCCAGATAGGCGATCGCCAAATCCGCCCCCTCCTTGGCAAAGGCAATCGCCACGGCACGCCCGATACCACTGTCTCCGCCAGTGATGATGGCAACCTTATCCTTCAGCTTGCCACTGCCCATGTAACTCGGGTTATTGGAAATCGGCGGCGGCTGCATCAAGTATTCGAACCCCGGCTGCCGATCCTGATGCTGGGCAGGAAAAAATATGGACCGTTCCTCGCAGGACTTTTCCCAGCCTATAGGGAGATAAGACGGATACATGCGAATTCCTCCTGATTTCAGCTTCTGGCAAATAGTTGCTTACTTTAAGTCCATGATGCTCCTTCGATTCTGCTGAAAGGGCACCTCCACGTTGCGTGATCAGCTTTCCGTTATCGTTCCTCCGTTCACATGGAGTACTTGACCCGTGACATAACCGGAATCATCGGAGGCCAGATACACATAAGTCGGGGCCAGCTCGAATGGCTGACCAGGACGGCCCATCGGCGTATCGACGCCAAACGTCCGGATATATTCGTTGGTGAAGAGAACCTGCAGAGGGGTCCAGATCGGGCCGGGAGCCACCGCATTGACCCGGATGCCGGTGCGGGCCAGCTGCAGCGAGAGCGAACGGGTAAAGGATACGATCGCCCCTTTTGACGCGGAGTAATCGACCATCTCCGGCACCCCCTTGTAGGCCGTTACGGATGTTGTGCTAATAATCGAGCTTCCCGGCCTCAGATGCGGCAAAGCCTCCTGGGTCAGAAAGAAGCTGGGGAAGATATTGACGTGAAACGTATCCTCCAGCTGCTGGCGGCTGATGTCCATAATACTCGGCTGTCGAAACAGTACGCCGTGATTGATGACAAGCACATTTAACTTCCCGTACTGAGCCACGGTCCGGCTCACAACCTCCCGACACCACTGCTCATCCCGCAGATCCCCTGGCAGCAGCAGGCAGCGTCGTCCGTACCCAGCCACCATCTCGGCAGTCTCTCTCGCATCCCGATGCTCATTGAGATAAGAAATCGCAAGGTCGGCCCCCTCCTTGGCAAAGGCAATGGCCACAGCGCGTCCGATACCACTATCCCCGCCGGTGATAATGGCCACTTTGTCTTTCAGCTTGCCGCTGCCGACATAGCTTGGATTGTCAGAAATCGGCAGGGGCTGCATTAAGTATTCAAGCCCGGGCTGCCGGTCCTGATGCTGGTCGGGAAAGAAGACAGGCATTTCCTTACAGGTCTTCTCCGTGCCTATAGGGGGATAATACGGATACATTGGAAACTCCTCCTGATCTGGGCGTTCTTGCAATTAGGTTATTCACCCATGGGCAAATGGTGCCCCTTACCGGTTTGGATAATAAACTTTGATTCATTTTGAATAAAAGACCCTGATCCGTTTCGCAAAATAGTCGTACCTGACTCAGAAAATATATGGAAGCGCCTTTCTTTAGAAGAAATCCTTAACATATTTCGTCATTAGCCCAGTCTGCAGATATCATGGCGGCTCATTTTTCCGTTGACAGAAGGACGGCTGGTTGATACGATAGTCCAAAATCATTTAATTCACACCTGAAAACTATGATTTAAATTGAATAATGTCTACCTTACAAAACGGAGACCTTTTCTGAATGCTGTCATTTGGATTGGGCTCCGTTTTCGTATGTGGGGCTGGAGGAGATGAAGACTGTGTCTGAACCGTTATTGAGCATTGAGCATGTTAACAAAACCTTTCATTCGAACAAAGGGTCCGTTCAGGCTTTGCATGACATTGTACTGCATGTAAAAGAAGGAGAGTTTCTGACGGTCATCGGACCGAGCGGCTGCGGCAAAAGCACACTGCTTAAGATCATCGCCGGTCTTGATGTCCAGTATGCGGGGGATGTGCGCCTCGGGGGACAACCGATCAAGGGACCAGGCATCGATAAGGGCTTTATCTTTCAGGAGCCCCGGCTGTTCCCTTGGCTAACCGTGGAGAAAAATATCGCCGCCGATCTGTCCCTGCGCGATCCGGCGGTTCGCGAGAAGGTCAATGAGCTGATTGCACTCGTTCGGCTCGAAGGCTTCGAGAAGTCGTACCCCCGCGAGCTGTCGGGCGGGATGGCTCAGCGGGTCGCCATCGCCAGGGCGCTGCTGCGCAACCCGAAGGTGCTGCTGCTCGACGAACCGTTCGGTGCTCTGGATGCGTTCACCCGGACGCATATGCAGGAAGTTCTGCTCGACATCTGGCAGAAGAACAAAACGACCATGATCTTCGTCACCCATGATATTGATGAAGCCATCTATCTGGCGAACCGCGTCGTCATTCTCAAGCCCCGGCCGGGAGCGATCCGCAACATCGTGCCGATCGACCTGCCGCTGCCCCGCAAGAAGACAACCACGTCGTTTCAAGAGCTTCGCCTGAAGGTTCTCAGCGAATTCGAGAAAATTGAGGAGCTGGAGCTGATCGACAGCTCCGGCATTTAGAACAGATGCGGAGGAATATGCGATGAGCCAAAGCGTGTCACCCGCTCCCGGACTGCCCGGGAGCCGGAAAGGGCTCCTGACAGAGCAGCAATTGAGAAGCCGCCAGCGGCTCGCCCGGATCGGACTAGGCTCGCTTGTCCCGATTCTGGTGTTGGCCCTGTGGCAGGTGCTCGGCGATCTGGGGATTATATCCTCCCTGCTCTTTCCCACACCGCTCCGCATCGCGCAGGCCGCCGTACGGCTCGCCCAGACCGGAGAGCTCGGCGACAACCTGAAGATCAGCGTCCTCCGTGCCCTGGGAGGCTTCGCTCTTGGCGCAAGCCTCGGGCTCGCCTTCGGCATCCTGGTCGGCTTGTTCCGGCAAACCGAGCGAGCACTCGATCCGACTGTGCAGATGATCCGGATGGTGCCCCATCTGGCGATAGCGCCGCTCTTCATCCTATGGTTCGGTATCGGCGAAACCTCCAAGGTGCTGCTTATCGCGAAGGGAGCCTTCTTCCCGCTGTATATCAATGCATACATGGGCATCCGCGGTGTGGACAACAGGCTGTTCGATGTGACGCGTGTGCTGGGATTTAGCCGTTGGAAGCAAATCATGCGGCTCATCATCCCGGCGGCACTGCCAAATATTTTGCTGGGCGTGCGCATCTCGCTCGGCGTTTCGTGGCTGGGACTCGTCGTCGCCGAGCTGATGGGCTCGACGGCCGGTATCGGCTACCTGATGTCCGATGCCCGGCAATTTTCGAAGACGCCAATTGTCTTCGTCGGCATCTTGATCTTCGCCTCGTTCGGTATATTGTCCGATGCGCTGGTGCGGTTGCTGGAGCGCAAGTGGCTGAGCTGGCGCGACAGCTATCAAGGCCGCTAAGACGGTCATAACGGCTTTCCTATCGGAAAGCCTGGAGCTTTTGCTTACGAAGTGGCTTTCCTATGGAAAGCCTGGAGGAGGTCATCCAATGAGCAATGCAGTTAAGGCGCTGGAGCAGCAGACATCGCTTGCCGAGCGGGACGACCAGGCCGAGCTGGCGCTGAACCGGGCCAGGTGGCTGAAGGAGAAGGTGAACGATCTCGTGATCGGCGCCCTGCTCCCTGTACTGATCGTCGTCGTCTGGCAATTGGCCGGTGACTTCGGGTTATTCTCCCGTGAATTCCTGCCGACGCCGCTCCATATCGCCGGAGAGTTCCGTACGTTATTCGCTTCAGGCGAGCTTGTTCAACATCTGGCCATCTCGCTGCAGCGCGCAGCGGTCGGCTTTCTGATCGGAGGCTCGCTGGGTCTCGTATTCGGCTTTTTGGTCGGCTTCGTACAGCGGCTCGAGTTTATGCTCGATCCTTCCTTCCAGATGCTCCGGGTCATTCCCCATCTGGCGATTGCGCCACTGATCATTCTATGGTTCGGCTTCGGGGAAACGTCCAAAATCGTCATCATCGCCGCAGGCTCCTTCTTCCCGATGTACATGAATACGTTCCTCGGCATCCGCAGCGTGGACCAGAAGTGGTTCGAGGTAGCTCGCGTGCTGAACTTCAGCCGAACCCAGCAAATTTTCCGGCTCATTCTGCCCGCTTCCCTGCCCGGCATCCTGCTTGGGCTGCGCTTATCGGTCGCCATCTCCTGGCTCGGCCTGGTCGTGGCGGAATTGATCGGCTCCCAGGCAGGTGTCGGCTTCCTGATCAATTTCGGCAAGCAGACAGCCACCACCGAGCTGATCTTTGTGGGGGTCATCGTATTCGCCGTGATCGGTAAGCTCGTCGATTCACTTGTCCGCTTGCTTGAGCGCAAATTGCTCGGCTGGAGAGATAATTTTCAAGGTTAACCAACTGCTTCTACAGAATCCGCACACAGAAAAGGGGAAATGTTCAATGAAATCATCATCCATCCAATCAAGATTCCGCAAAGCGCGCTTTGCAGGAGGCATGCTCGCTATCGTGCTCACTATGCTGGTGACACAAGCCTGCGGAGCAGGCGAGAGAACCATCTCGACAGGAGCGGCACCAACCAGCTCAGGCTCCAACTCCGGGGCAACCAAGGCGTCGGTACCGGCTACGCTGAGCTACGGCTATATTGGCACGAGCAAGCTGAACTACCCGGGAACCGCCGAAGGCTGGGGCTTCTACAAGGGGATCATTCAGGAGGAATTGAAAAAGTACGGGATCACGGATATCAAGCTGACTGCCTTCCCTAACGGCCCCGATCTGAGCGAATCGCTGATCAGCGGACGGCTGGACTTCGGCAGCCTGGGCGACACGCCGGCTATTCTGGCCAAATCCACCGGCGCCAAAACCCGCTTCATCACGCAGGGAACCACGGACAGCATCGGCTACCTGATCGGCAAGAAGAACGGCCCGAAGACGCTAGCTGACCTGAAGGGCAAAACGGTCACCACCCAGAAAGGATCGTTTCATCACCGCTATCTGGCGGGATTGCTCAAAGAAAATAACATCACCGACGTGAAGATCGTGCATATGCTGCGCCCCGATGCGGAGGCTGCCCTGGCTCGCGGAGAAGTCGATGCGATGACCAACACCGGCGTATTCGCCCTCAAGCAGATCGACCAAGGGTATCCGCTGATCGACGATGCGACCAAGCATCCGAACCTGATCGGGACGAGTGCGACGGTTGTCAGCGAGGATTATTTGAGCAAAAACCCGGACTTCCCAAAGATTTGGAACGAAGTGCGGCTGAAGGCGCTGAACGACCTGAAATCCAAGCCGGCCGAATACTACAAGTTTCTGGCTGAGCTGAACAACTCAACACCGGAGCTGATGGAGAAGGTTAGCCCGATCAGCGGCATTAAGGACGTGCCGTTCACCGACGACGGCATCAAGCTGCTCGAAGGCACCAAGAAATTCCTGGTCGACGAGAAGCTCGCGGAGAAAGACATCGATATCAAGCAATGGATTCTGAAGCCATGACGACGAAGCTGGAAGCGGATGTGCTGGTCATTGGAGGAGGTCCGGCCGGAGCTTGGGCGGCTTGGAGCGCCGCCAAGCATAACGCCCGGGTCGTGCTGGTCGACAAGGGCTATCTCGGATCCAGCGGCGCGACTGCGCCAGGCGGTACCAATCTGCTGTACCTGCCGCCCGATCCGGAGCTCCGGGAGCAAGCCGTGCAGCAGCGGTACCGCGAGAGCGGGTATCTGGCCGAGCCCGCCTGGATTCACCGGGTGCTCGATCAGGTCTACGAGAGTCTGGTGCTGGTGGAAAGCTGGGGATATCCGTTCCGCCGCGACGAAGACGGCGTACCCCTGCGGGATCATCTGCAGGGTCCGGAATACATGAAGCTGATGCGCAGACAGGTGGCCCGCGCCGGTGTTAAAATTCTCGATCAGTCCCCTGCGCTCGAGCTGCTTGTCGATGAGCATGGGGTCGGCGGAGCAAGAGGCGTCTCCCGCCTGAACGGCGGAGAATGGGAGGTCCGCGCCCATGCCGTCGTCATCGCGACGGGGGGCTGCGCCTTCCTTAGCAAGGGACTCGGCTGCAACGTGCTCACCGGCGACGGCCTGCTAATGGCCGCGGAGCTCGGAGCCGAGCTGTCCGGGATGGAATTCACCCGGCAGTACGCTCCTAGTGCTGCATTCGGCACCAATACCCGTGGCCGGCTGCTGAACTGGGCTACCTATACAGCTGAGGACGGCACCGTGCTGCAGGGCGGTGGGCCGCGGGCCGGCGACTTCCTGCCACGCATGCTGAGCCAGGGACCCGTTTATGCGGTGCTCAATCATGCCGATACCGAGGAAAAGCGCCAGATTCTGCGCAAATCGCATGCGATCTTCTTCCTTCCGCTCGACCGGGCAGGCATCGATCCGTTCACGGAACGCTTCCCGCTGACGCTTCGCTATGAGGGGACTGTACGCGGCACAGGTGGCATCCGTCTCGTGAGCGACGATTGCGGCACCACCGTAAGCGGGCTATACGCCGCAGGCGATGCCGCGACCCGCGAGCGGGTTACGGGAGCCAAGTCCGGAGGCGGCGCGTTCAACGCATCCTGGGCCATCAGCTCCGGCACGTGGTCCGGAGCCGGAGCTGCCAAGTACGCGCTGGCGCAGAGCCGCAGCGTAAGCGAGCGCCGTCTCCGCCCAGCCGGGCGGTATGGGCTGGAGGCAGGCGCTCATACCGCGGAGGAGATCGACTCCGCGGCGCTCGTTCATGGCGTCCAGCAGGAAGTCTTCCCGCTGGACATCAATTATTTCCGCAGCGAGCCGGTGCTCCAAGCCTCGCTGGAACGGCTGCATGGCCTATGGGAGAGCGGCCTCACGGGTACGGTACGCCCTGGCGTGCAAGGGCGCGTACGCACCCGCGAAGCCGCCGCGATGCTGGCAACGGCCCGCTGGATGTACACCGCTGCGCTGGAACGCAAAGAATCACGCGTGCTGCATGCTCTGGCCGAATACCCGGACACCGACCCGGCCCAGCAGCACCGGCTTATCGTCTCCGGGCTGGAGCGGATTCGTATCCGCAAGGAAGCACAGCCGTACCGGCAGGAGGTTGTTGTCCCATGATTGAACTTGTCAGCCAAGAACGCTGCGTCTCCTGCAATATGTGCGTCCGCGTGTGCCCGACGAATGTATTTGACGAAGGCCCGACAGGTCTGCCTGTGATCGCCAGGCAGGAGGACTGCCAGACCTGCTTCATCTGCGAGGCTTACTGCCCGGTCGATGCCCTGTATGTAGCTCCCTATGCGGACCCCTTGGAAACTCCGCCCTTACAGGAGCAGTTGATCGACTCCAAGCTGCTCGGCAGCTGGCGCGAGACCATCGGTTGGGGCAAAGGCCGGACCAGGCTCGCCGAGCTGGACACGACGCCGTTTATCGACCGCATCTTACCTCCCCGCAAGGCGACCTCTTGACCTTGCATCCTTCGTGAAACCTGACGGCTGGAGTCTAAGAGCACTAGCCGTCAGGTTTCACGTATTTCCCCGTTCTCTCCGAACGAATTCTTCACGAAGCTGATCCACGCCCGCGCTGCATGGGACAAATACGTATCTCGCCGCCAAATCATCGCCAGATGCCAAGGAATAACGGGATCTACTAGATGAACCTGTGCAACATGAGCAGGGTCCAGAGACTCGCATATCGTTTCGGGAAGCAGCGCTACCCCCAGATTAGCCGCTACCAGCTCGCGGATAAAATCCCATTGTGAGCTTTCATACATCACATTCGGCTGGAAGCCGGCACGCTCGCACTCATCGATAATAATGTCATGCAGCGCAAAATCCTCGCGAAACAAAATGAACGGCTCATGCTCGAGCTCCAGCAAAGCTACTTCTGTTCTCCCTGCGAGTCTGTGCTGTGGATGCACGATAAGCTTCAGGCGCCGTTCAATGATCGAGTGAACAGAGAACTCCTCCTCATCCGTCGGCAGTACGGTCACCCCCATATCCAGTCGGCCTAGCGTGACTTCCTTCTCAATGCGCCTCGCACCATCCTCCACCATCTGAATCGCCAACCCCGGGTACCTGGCACGAAAACGGCTCATCACGCCGGCGAAAAAACTCGATCCTGCCATAGGCGGCAGCCCGATCCGGATGGAGCCTTTATGTAGACCGGTCATATCCTTCAGCTCCCGGTCCAGACTGGCGAAAGCCTGCAAAATCATCTGCCCCTGTTCACAAATCAAAGCTCCGGCATCCGTGACCTCCACCCGTTTTCCGACGCGCACAAACAGATCGACGCCAAGCTCCGACTCCAGATTGCGGATCATCTTACTGAGCGTCGGCTGCGTAATGTGCAGCGCCTCTGCAGCCTTGGTGAAGCTGCGCCAACGCGCCAGCTCAGTCACATATTGCAAGTCGCGGATTTCCATAAATCCTCCTTATGTATAGATAAATGGAATGAAAACTATTCAATATATTCATTTTACCAATGAAAATAACAGCTGTATACTTTCATTAAAAAGGAGTACGGCGATGCAAGCCTTTCTTAAGAGTCTCGCTCAAGTGTTGTTCTTTATCGCAGTCTCCAGCCTGATGAATGCTCTGGCGCAGCTTCTCCGGCTTCCGGTTCCCGGCAGCATTCTGGGGCTGGCTCTTGTGTTTCTTCTGCTGCAATTCAAGCTGATCAAGCTGGAATGGATCGATTTGGGCGCCAAATGGCTGCTGGCCGAGATGCTGCTCTTCTTTATTCCGCCAGCCGCAGGCATGATTGAATATAAAGCTATCCTATTAGCCAGCGGAATGCGTATTCTGATCGTCGTCGCCTGCAGTACCGTGCTTGTGATGATTTGTTCCGGGCTGTTGACCGAACGTTTTGCGCGCAAGAAGGAGAGGGGACAGTCTTAATGCTGTATGCAGCCTGCTTCATAGTTACCATCCTGATCTACGGGGCGGTCAAGCGTCTGTACCGGCTGCGCCCGGTCACACTCCTGTCGCCCCTGCTGCTTGCTCCGGCGTTCATCGTAGCTGTTCTGCTAGAGTCGGGCATTCCTTACGGCACCTACGAAGCCGGCACCTCCTGGATCAGCAGCATGATCGGTCCTGCCACCGTGGCCATGGCCGTCCCGCTGTACAAAAATGTTCACATCTTGAAGAAACACGCACTGGCCATCGGGGTCAGCGTGCTGACCGGAGCCTTGGTCTCGATCACGACCTCGGTGTGGCTTGCCCGCAGCTTACAGCTGAGCGATCAGATCGTTGGCAGCCTCGCCCCGCGCTCGGCGACAACTCCGATAGCGCTGGCCGTGTCCGGGATGAACGGCGGCCTGCCTGCCTTGACTGCTCTGTTCGTCCTGCTGACCGGCTTGCTCGGCATCCTGATCGGTCCGTTGGTCATCCGGATTTTCCGCATCCGCAACGCCATCGCCCGCGGCGTACTGCTGGGTACTAGCGCCCATACGGCAGGCACGACTAAGGCCTTCGAATACGATGCCTTAACCGGCTCCATTTCCAGCATCTCGATGATCCTCACCGCCTTCGTCATCTTGTGCTCCACACCGTGGCTGCTGCATTGGCTGGCCGGCTGACAAGTCAATGAGCCTCCATAAGCTCGAGGCCTCTCTTCGCTTCGCGGCAGGAGTCATCCCCGCCGCACATGACAAAAAACTTCTCTCGTCAGAGAGAAGTTTTTTGTCGATACCTGTAAATCCTAGCTCACTCCTGAACCGGATCCTCAACCTCAACCTTAGACTCGGAGTGCGCGGTAAGCTTGGGATAAGCCAGCGGCAGCTTTCTCAATGCTTCTACGATAATGTTAAGCACGAGGTAATCCCGGTACCAGCGGTGATCGGACGGCACGATATGCCACGGAGCCTGCTTGTCACTGCAATGCTCGAATACATCCTCATAGGCACGCTGGTATTCATCCCAATATTCTCGTTCCGCCAGGTCCGTCGGATCGAATTTCCAGGCCTTGGCCGGATCATCCAGCCTCTGACGGATTTTGTTCAACTGAAATTCCTTGGAAATATGTAAGAAAATTTTTAATACAACCGTATCATGATCGGCCATCAGCTCTTCGAAATGCCGGATGGACGCGAACCGCCGCTTGGCCTCTTTCTTATCAACCTGGCCGTGGACGCGGGTAATCAGCACATCCTCATAATAAGAGCGGTTGAATGCCGTGATGTAGCCGCGAGCAGGAGTCTCCCGGTGAGTACGCCACAGAAAGTCATGTGCAGCTTCGTCTTCGGTCGGCCGCTTGAAGGAGACAACCTTGAAGCCCTGCGGGTTCAAGACTCCAAGCACCTTGCGAATCGTCCCGTCCTTGCCGCTGCAATCCATCCCCTGAAACACGATCAACACGGAATATTGCTTCTGGGCGAACAATTTATTCTGCAGCTCGTCCAGCTCTTCCTTGAGCTTCTCAATCTGCTCCTGCACCTCATGCTTGCTCTTGAATGTGCCGGTGTCGGCAGGATCAAAGTCATGAAGCCGCTTCTGTTTGTCAGGCTTCCACACATAAGATTTGATCATCCGCAACCAACCTCCCTGGGTCTCCTGTGTACAGAGCCCTGTTCTCGTCCATTACCTGATATCCAGATGGGTCAACCTCCAGCGTTCGATATCGGGGCATTCCCCCTGAGCAAGCTCAGTCCTTACTGCTTTTATTCCATATCCGGCCCATCTTAAGGAGCGTCCCGGCTTGCAAGCGGTCAGTTGGCTTACAGGCGGGTCAGTGATCAGGAGCCGAACGGTTGCCCGGCAGTTCCGCGGACACCGGGCCTGACCTTGAATAGGCTCCCAGCCAGCGGATACCGGGCGGATTGCTCCGCACTCATACCTTCTCTTGCCGTTGTAATGTACAATTCATCCAAGTCCCGACCGCCGAATGTGCAGGAGGTCACATTCAGTGCCGGCACGGTCACCTCGGCGAGCAGACTGCCTGTATCCGGGTCCCAGCGCGAGATGCGACCCCCGCCCCAATGCCCGACCCAGAGCATGCCTTCCGCATCGATCGTCATCCCGTCCGGCCAGCCTGCATCGTCAGGGAAACGCACGGCTGGCCTGCGGTTAGCAATGGCTCCCGTGCTGGCATCCCAATCTAGCGCATCGACCCGGCGCGTCCCCGTATCGATATAGTACATCCGGCCTCGCTGGACGTCCCAGGCAAGTCCGTTCGAGCAGCCTATGTCGGTAAGCGCTTGACGAAAACGACCGTCTCGTTCCAGCACATACAGCGCTCCGAGCTCCTTGGAGCCGTCCATACGCATCGTCCCCGCCCATAGTCGGCCAGTCGGATCACACTTGGCGTCGTTCATCCTGGTCCTCGGCAGATCAGCCTCCACTTCCGTCAATAAGTGCAGCGCATCGTCCTCCGGGTGGAACCGGTAAATCCCATCCTGAAGAGTCACAATAAGTCCTCCCTCTTCAGCAGGAATGACCGCACTGACCATCCGGTCGAAATCATACACGTCCTCCGTATCGCTGGGTGCATGATAAGCATGAATGCGGCGCCCTGTAATATCGACCCAGTACAGCATCTGCTTCTCCCGGTCCCAATGCGGCCCTTCGCCCAATTCAGCCTTTGCTTCCCATACCAGCTCCGCTTGCATCGTTCTCCTCCTTGGCTGTCCATAGAATGTCAAGAAAAATAGGTTGTATAATCAAATCCTATCATTTCCATTCGCCGTTGCGCAAGGATAGCTGCTGTATAGGCAAACAGACCCCGCCTTATGGCGAGGTCTGCTAACTCATCTCTATGCTGTTCTTCAGCACTATGCCGCTTCGGTGAATTAATAGCCGTCTCCCTGCAGGCCGGATACAATCGCTACACTCGCGCTTGCTCCGACACGCGTCGCCCCGGCATCGATCATCTTCTGTACCGTCTCCAGATCGCGCACGCCGCCGGAAGCCTTAACGCCCATCCCTGCACCTACCGTTTGGCGCATCAATGCGATATCCTCCACGGTAGCGCCGCCTGGCCCAAAGCCTGTGGAGGTTTTGACGAAGTCCGCACCAGCACACTTGCTCAGCTCGCAAGCCTTCACCTTCTCCTCATCGGTCAACAGCCCGGTTTCGAGAATGACTTTGACAATAGCGCGGCCCCGGCATACTTGAACCACGCCGGCAATATCCCGCTCTACCTCATCCAGCCACCCGGATTTCAGCGCGCCGACGTTAAGTACCATATCGATCTCCGTCGCGCCTGCTGCGATGGCATCGCGGGCTTCCGTCATCTTGGCGAAGGTGCTCGTCGCCCCTAGCGGAAAACCGATAACCGTCGTAATACCTACTGCCGAACCGGCCAGCTGCTCAGCCGCAGTCGGCACCCAGTAAGGATTGACGCACACGGTAGCGAAGCCGTATTGCTTGGCTTCCTCGCACAGGCGGATAATTCCCTCGGCGGTGCTCTCTGGTTTCAATAAAGTATGGTCGAAATATGCTGCCAATTGGCTTGGCGTCGTTGCTGGTTTCATCGTTTTTACTCCCTCTCATAGCCCGATCGCACAACTAGCTGTCGCGCTCGAGCAAATATTTGGCCGTAAACTGATCGGTGATCAGAACATTGGCATATTGGCCGCGCAGCGCGCCGTAGATGCCGTCTACTTTCTTGGCTCCTCCGGCTACCAGGACCGACTGGTCCTTCCGCTTAAGTTCCTCCAGATCAATCCCGATCGTCCGCCGGTTTAACTCCTTGGAAATAATCCGGCCGTTCACATCGATGTAACGGGAGCAAATATCTCCCGCACCTTTCTCCTGAATCGTAGCGAGATCCGCTTCCGTGAAATAATTGGCCTTAATCAGCACAGAATCCTCCGTCGGCGCGCCGACCGTGATAAAGGCCAGGTTCGATTGCTTGCCGAGCTCGAGAATGTTGCGGATATGGCGGTCCGACTCGATCGCCGTCCGTACCACCGGATCGTCCACAAGAGCAGGCAGCGGGATAAAATAAGGAACCGTATGGAACGCTTTGCCGAATAAATGGACAATTTCATAGGCGTAGGTATTCGTCTCCGAATGGCTCACACCGCCGTTCAGTTGGACGACCTTGATGTCCTTCAGATGCTTGTCCTGCAGACGCAGCGCCATTTCGTACAGCTGTGTCCCCCAGGTCGTCGCGATGATGTCCCCATCCTTCACCGTCTGGTGCAAATAGTCGGCCGCTTTTTCTCCGAGATATTTCTTGACTGTGACATCATCATATTCGGGGACTGTGACGATGACAGCATGCTTCAGATTAAACTTTCGTTTAATCTGACCGGTCAGGTTGCCAATATGCTCCCAGGGATCGACAATCTTGATCTGCACAAAGCCCTCTTCCTTGGCCTGCTGCAAAAACCGGCTTACCGTCGGGCGGGAGATCCCCAGCTTGAGGGCAATCTCCTGCTGGTTATAGTCAAGCTGATAATACATCCGGGCCGCGTCGATCATCTTCGCCCGTTTATCTTCCACTCGATCATCGGTCATCGGCATTCACTCTTCCTTTGTCGACCACCCAGTCTGAACAAATGTAAACTTAATTACTTATCATTTGTTCATCCCTTCTTAACTATACGGCTGCCGGCTCTATTTGTAAATCCATATTCATAACCAAACCTGATTCTTTTTTCCTCGATAATCAAAAGCAGGGCTAGCGCCCTGCTTGTCTAAGGCTCTGATCAAGCCAGCTTGTCTATCGCTTGCCGGAGTCAAACACTTCTCCCGCCGCTTTGGGCGCCTGCGACGATTTGGAGAAGACCACCAGCGCGACGAGCGTCACCACATAAGGGAATACCTTAAGGATGATCGGCGGGATGACCGCCAGTGTAGGAATAACCTGCGAGACATTGGCCAGCGTGCTGGCAAAGCCGAAGAACAGTGTTGCCGCGAGCACGCCGAGCGGTCTCCATTGGCCGAAGATCAAGGCTGCAAGCGATAGGAAGCCGAGACCCGCCACACTGCCGGTAAACTCGCCAGCAATCGTCACCAGCAGGATGCCCCCGCCGAGCGACGCGAAAGCGCCGGAGATCATGACACCGAAGTAGCGCATCTTTCTAACATTAATGCCGGCCGCTTCGGCTGCTTGCGGATATTCGCCGCAGGCTCGCAGCCGCAGGCCGAAGGCTGTCTTTTTCAGCACGAACGCGCTAAGCAGCACAAGCCCCAGAATGACCCAGGTCGTCATATACGTCTTCCTGAAGAATAGGTCGCCGATTACTGGAATGTCCACCAGCCCCCAGATGTCGAAGGGCTGCAGTCCATTCTGGATGCGGATGTTGCCACTGCCTGTCATGTTTCGGGCAAGAAATACCGTAATCGCTCCGGCAATCATATTGATCGCCGTACCGCTGATGACCTGATTGGCGCTCAGATTGATACTCGCGAAGGCATGGAGCAGCGAGAACAGCACGCCGACGACCATAGCCGCCAGCAGCCCGAACCAGGCCAGATTCGGATTATGCGGGTAAATCTCATTAAGCTTAAACGTCACGAACGCGGTGACGAAGGCGCCGACCACCATCAGCCCTTCCAGACCGATATTGACAATCCCGCTTCGCTCGCTGAACAGTCCCCCGAGTGCCGTAATCAGGAGGGGAATCGTGAACACGATCGCATAAGGGAAAATTTGTTGTATTATCGTCCACATCGTCCTACTCCCCCTTCCCCTTCGCACTGCCGGCCTGCTCCGAACGGCGTTTTTTGGCTTTGAAGCGTTGAATCAGCCGGTCCATCAGCACGCTGGTGGCCGCAAAGTAAATGATGATGGCGATAATGGAATCCGCGATTTCCGGCGGGGTCTCCGTCATCGCATTCATGAAGCCCCGGCCCGAATACAGCAGGCCGAAGAACAGAGCTGAGATCATAACCCCGAGCGGCGCATTGGCTCCGAGCAGCGCGACGGCAATCCCGTCGTAGCCCTGCGAAGGCAGCAGGCCGATCTGCATGTTTGACGCGTTGCCTGCATAATGCGCCACCCCTGCGAGTCCGGCCAAACCGCCGGAGATCACCATCGAAAGCACCACGCCGCGGTTGACCGCAATTCCTGCATATTCAGCCGCATACTTATTGAAGCCGACCGCTTTGAGCTCATAGCCGAGCGTCGTTTTATTAATAATGAACGCAATGACGATGACGGTGATAACCGCCAGGAACAAGCCCAGATTGATATAGGAGCCGTCGAACATCTCCGAGAGGAAAGGCACCCGGAGCGTCGCCGCTTCCGGCAGCGGCCTGGATTCGGTCTCCAGAAACTCGGCCTTGAGGTAGGCAGGCACGGCATAATAGATCGTCCAATAAGCGATCCAGTTCATCATGATCGTGGATACGACCTCATGCACGTTGTATTTGGCTTTGAGCAGACCCGGGATGAACGCCCACAGCATGCCACCGATCATACCGGCTAGCACCATCAACAAAAGCAGCAGCGGTCGCGCCACGTCTAGATTGAGTCCGACGGCCGTTGCGCAGAAGCCGCCGAACAGCATTTGTCCTGCCGCGCCGATATTGAACAATCCCGTCCGGAAGGCGAAAGCCACAGACAAACCCGTAAAAATCAGCGGCGTCCCCGTCGCCAGCGTATTGCCGATGCGCTCCAGGTTTTTCAGACCGCCTTGGAACAAGAATTGGTACCCAAGCAGCGGATTGTGTCCCGTGATGAGCATCAGCACAGCCCCGGCCAGCAAGCCGAAGACGACAGCCATCAGCGAAATGGTAATATTCCTCATACCTGGTCCCCCCGCTTTACGCCGGCCATCATCAAGCCCATTTCATTTTCCGTTGTTTCTGCTGTAATCACGGTATCTACTAGCTCCCCGTTGTTCAAAATCGCGACCCGGTCGGATACATTCAGGACTTCGTCCAGCTCCAGCGATACCAGCAGCACCGCATTGCCTTTATCCCGGTGCTCAATCAGACGCTTGTGGATGTACTCGATCGAGCCGACATCCAGACCGCGCGTAGGCTGCACCGCAATCAGCAGCTTCGGGTTCAATTCGATCTCCCGCCCGATAATCGCCTTCTGTTGATTGCCCCCGGACAACGACCGGGTGACCGAGGTAGACCCTTGCCCGGAACGGACATCGAAGCTCGACAGAATGCCTTCGGCGTAGCTGCGAATTTTCGATTTGTTCAAAATGCCGCTGCGGGAGAAAGGCTCCCGGTTATAAATCTCCAGCACCATGTTCTCTTCAAGCGTATAATCCAGCACGAGTCCCCGCTTCTGCCGGTCCTCGGGAATGTGGCCGATACCGCTTTCAATACGTTTGCGAATGGATAGCTCCACGATATCGCTTCCCTTGAATTCGATGCTCCCGGACTCCACCTTGCGCAGTCCCGTGATCGCTTCGACGAGATCAGACTGGCCGTTGCCTTCGACCCCGGCGATGCCGACAATCTCCCCGGCTCTAACCTCGAGCGAGAAGGACTTCAGCCCTGGCACGTTCTTCGCCTTATTCACGGTCAGCTTGTCCAGCTTCAGCACAACCTCGCCCGGCTTGCTCGGCGCCTTGTCCACCTTGAACGTGATCTGGCGTCCGACCATCATCTCGGCCATCTTCTGTTCGCTGGTCGTCGCCACGTCCACTGTTCCGATCGTCTTGCCCCGCCGGATAACGGTACAGCGGTGAGCGGCTGCCTTGATCTCCTTGAGCTTATGCGTGATGATGATGATCGACTTGCCTTCCTGAATCAGATGCTGCATGATGCCGATCAGCTCTTGAATCTCCTGAGGCGTCAGCACCGCCGTCGGCTCGTCCAGAATAAGCACTTCCGCGTCGCGGTAGAGCATCTTCAAGATTTCGACACGCTGCTGCATCCCGACCGAGATGTCCTCGATCTTCGCATACGGGTCCACATTGAGCCGGTAGCGCTTGGATAATTCCTCAATACGCTTGGCGGCGCCTTTGAGATCCAGCACCACGCCCTTGCGCAGCTCGTTGCCCAGCATAATATTTTCCGTGACGGTAAAATTGCTCACCAGCTTAAAATGCTGATGCACCATCCCGATGCCCAGCTTGTTCGCGACATTCGGGTTGGCGATTTTAGTCTCGGCGCCCTTGACCTTGATTACGCCGCGGTCCGGCTGGTACATGCCGAACAGAATGCTCATCAGCGTCGACTTGCCGGCCCCGTTCTCGCCCAGGAGCGCGTGAATCTCGCCTTTCTTCAACTGGAGCGTAATATCGTCATTGGCGACGATACCGGTAAATTCTTTGCGGATCCCCAGCATTTCGACTACATAGTCCATATAAGTATCGGCTCCTTTCCGGGATAAAGCGCTGCGCGTACATACTCGTCTGGCAGAGACCGCGCGCAGCCCCATCGCCTGCTGAACTTCGAGAAAAAAGAGACGGGCAACGTCCGTCTCTTCGGTTAAATCGATAAATACTTCGCAGACTGTCCGATTACTTGATCAGATCGCCCTTTTCAGCTGCGACTTTAATCTCGCCGCTCTTGATTTTTCCGGAAACTTCCTTCACCTTAGCGACTGTTTCGTCCTTCAGGTTCGGGTTTTTCTCAGGAATACCTACGCCATCGTTCTTCGCGTCAAACGTCAGTGTTTTGCCGCCTTGGAACTTGCCGTCCTTGGCGTCCTTCACCATGTCATAGGCAGCCAAGTCGATTTTCTTCACGGCGGAAGTCAGGATTACGGATTTACCGTCCTTGTACACGCCGTCAGCGAATTGGTCAACGTCTACGCCGACAACCCATACGTCTTTGCCTGCGTTCGCACGCGTTTTCGCTTCGTTGATCGCGCCTACGCCTACGCCGCCTGCTGCAGCGAAGACAACTTTCACGCCTTTATCATACATTTGAGCCGCCAATTGTGCACCTGCCGCTACGTTGTCGAAGCTGCCTTGGTAAACGACGTTCTCAGGCTTGATCGTAATCTTCGTACCCAGCTTCTCGTTGGCATACTTCACGCCTTGCTGGAAGCCCCAGTTGAACTTCTGTACAGCCGGAATTTCCATACCGCCGATGAAGCCCGCTTCTGCTTCCTTCAGTTGAAGAGCAGTCGCTACGCCAGCCAGGAAGCCGGATTCATGCTCAGCAAAGAAGATCGCAACCGTATTGTCCTTTACGACCGGCTTGCCGTCACCTGCGTGAGGCGCTCCGTCGATGATGATGAATTTTGCATCTTTGTATTTATCTTGAGCCTTGAAGATCGCCGTTTCGAACTTAAAGCCCGGCGTTGCGATGAATTTGAAGCCTGCATCGTATAGGTTGCCGATTTCTTTCAGGTATTCCGCTTCGGTCGTGCCGGCCGGTTTCAGGTACTTGGTTGCCATGCCGAATTCCTTGCCGGCCTTCTGAAGTCCTTCCCAAGTGCCTTGGTTAAACGATTTGTCATCGATGGTACCGGCGTCGGTAACCATACCTACCTGAAATTTCGCTGCTGCTGCTGGTGCGCTAGCTCCGCCTCCAGAATCTTTCGTACCTTCGTTACCGGATTTGCTGCTGCCACAGCCGACAACAACCGACATCATGGCACTTACAATTGCTAACGAGATTAGTCCTTTTTTCATACCGCCTGACCCCTTTTTTCTTCAGTTGATGTTTTGAACACGGGTTAGAACATACCCAGACTCTAGTCCCATTCACAACAATAACATAATGAACCTAGTGTCCGCAAAAACCTACTCATGAAGGATTGCATGCCTCCATCATTCCTTACATTTTCTGCAAAACCTTGATTGTTTGTGACATTCCGACCATGCGGGCAAGCTGCAATTCGACATCTAAAGACTGAAATTTTGTAAAAGTCGAACTGTATCATTTGTTAACAATATCTTAAATATAAGTGGAAGAGGACAATTTGTAAACAAATATCTCATCTCTATTTTCAACAAAATATTTATTTGTCAGCTCGATGATAGTTACCTGAACATTCAAATAGTTGCAGCACCCTCTGGTGCTGTCTATCTCATCCATGGATGCGGCTTCCGCTCTACTAGCAAGTGTGCCCAAGCTTACAAAAAACATCCTCGCAGCCAAGGGGTTTGCCGGATGATCCGCTTCGTCCATATCCATAGGGCACCCCCGCCAAACCGGTAGCCGAGGGATGGCCCGGGTACGCGAAAAAGACTTCCAGCCTTTGCTTTCGCAAAAACGGAAGTCTCTGTTTTCATCACTTGCTTCAAGCTCCACTACATCGCTACCGCACCTTGTATACTTTTAATGCAGCGCACGCATCCGCTGGAAGATGATATAAGAGCCGTCGCTGGATGCCGTGGATTTCCGGCCTTTTCCCCAGCCTACATGCTCCCGGTAGCTGCCCAGCAAGCCCTGTGCAGCCAGGTCGTCCTCATTCACTGCCACAAGCTGCTCATCGGCCAACGGCGCTACATACAGTGCATCCGTCGGGCAGTACAGCTCGCACATGAAGCAGCTCTGGCAATCCGATTGCCGTGCGATGACGGGAATGCCGCCCTCCGTACGCTCGAAGACGTTGGTCGGGCATACGGACACACACTGGTTGCAGCTGATGCACCGTTCCTTGCTCAATAGCTCGATCATGCGTTGACCTCCTCCCGGATATCGGACTGGCTGGACGGCTGCGACAGCGGCTTCGCCCATGGGCGATCCAATCCGCCGCTCACAATCCGATAGTGCTGGGCAGCGTCCTGAGCCGGGAAGTCCTCGCGGCGATGCATGCCCCGTGTCTCCTTGCGCTCCAGACCGCTCGTATACATCCATCTGGCTGTCGCCGTCATCGCGGCCGCTTCGCGTGCGCGGACCGGGTTGCCGTCGCTTGTGCTGAGACCTTGCCGGACTTCCTTCCAGACCTGCTCCAGCCGGCCCAGCGAGGCCTGCATCCCCGCGCCGCTGCGGAACCAGTTGCGGTCGTAAGGGAAAACCTCCTCCTGGACGGCCTTGACGATTTCGCCGGCATCAGCCGCCCCAGCGGCCTTCGACGCCTGCGTCGGAATCCCGCTCGCCTCGGACAAGCCTCGGGCCCCGCGCCCAACCGCCTGTGGACCCTGGCTCCGCGCATAGGCCGCCGCGCCTTCGCCGGCCCAGTAGCCGGACGACATCGCCCAGGCTGCGTTGTGGCTGCCCCCGCCGGTGAAGCCGCCGCAGATCAGCTCCCGCGTCGCCGCATCTCCTGCGGCGTACAGACCGGGTACCTTCGTCGCGCAGGACTCATCGACGATATGAATGCCGCCGGTGCCGCGCACCGTTCCTTCGAAGCGCAGCGTCACCGGAAACTTCTGCGTGAACGGGTCGATGCCGAGACGGTCGAACGACAAGAAGAAATTTGGCTGCGCCTGGCGCATCGCAGCCTTCACCGTATCATCCGCCTTGTCCAGGCGTGCGTAGACCGGCTCCTTCAACAGCGTGCGGGCAATAACCGACCGGCCCCGCTGCGAGCCTGCGCCTTCAATGACGCGCCCGTCTTCATAATAGAAGGTCGCCCATACATAGAAGGCCGATTTCGTTACGGGCGAGAAGGCCGGGGCCAATGAATACGCCGTGGAAAACTCCATCCCCGAGAAGTCCGCACCCGCTTCCGCTGCGAGCAGATAGCCGTCGCCTGTCAGCACATTGGTCCCCAGCGCCTTGCTCAAGAAGGCGCAGCCACCAGTTGCGATGACGACGGCCGCAGCCTCCACCTTCCACGGCTGCTGCGTCTGGTTGTTCACGCCAGCCGCTCCCGCGACCCCGTGCGTGTCCGCCAGCAGTTCCAGCGCTGGACTGTGATCCAGAATGCGTACGCCCGCCTTCTGCACCTTACGGCGCATCAGCCGCATATATTCGGGACCTTGGAGACTACGGCGGTGAGGAGCTCCCGCCTCGTCCACCGGGAACGGGTAGCCCCAGGCCGCGATCTGATTGATATTGTCATACGTGCGGTTCAGCACTCGCTGCATCCAGCCGCGGTCTGCCAGGTAGCCGCCCAGTCCTTCGCGGCTGGCCATCGCGTCCTCGCGGGACTTCTCACCAGGCTCTACATACCAGACGCCTGTACCGGATGGCGCTGTCGCCCCGCTGGTTCCGCAGTAGCCCTTGTCGACCAGCACCACATCCGCTCCCTGCTCAGCAGCCGTCAGAGCCGCCCACGCACCGGCCGGCCCGCCTCCGATGACCAGCACATCCGCTTGCAAAAGTACCCCGTTGTCACTCATCTTCATGCCTCCCCTGCATTACTCGGATAAATAAAAAAGACTTCCGGTTTGCGTTAGACGCAAAAGCGGAAGTCTCC
The DNA here is from genome assembly GCF_038070315.1 of Paenibacillus filicis. Taxonomy (NCBI): domain Bacteria; kingdom Bacillati; phylum Bacillota; class Bacilli; order Caryophanales; family Paenibacillaceae; genus Paenibacillus; species Paenibacillus filicis. The sequence continues at coordinate 121,222 of NZ_JBBPCC010000012.1, forward strand.
TCTGAAAAGGTCGACCATTCACTTACTATTCTTAGTTAAATACTTGGTTATATGAACTATAGCATTGAACCGGCGGCCCGTCAACCATTATGCGGTGACGAAGCTCTCCCGTAAATAGACATGATGCATGCTCCGTACAATCGCTACGCCGAGGTCCTCTGGTGAAGAGCATCAGCACCAGGCAAAGGGGACATTTTCTCAGACGATGGACACACTCCGCCGTTCCGCTTCAACTCGCTCGCTTGACAGCCCCAGCCCGTGCGGGCAATCGCAGGGACAGCCAAAGAATCAGCACGCTGATCACCGCGCAGGCAACTGCTAGACCATGCAGCTTACCAGTCGTGATCCCGTGTCCGAAGGCCGCTCCGAGCAAGCTGGAGGAAAGAATCGTGCCCATAAAACGGCTCGTCATGAACAATCCGGAGGCGATCCCGGTCTCCGTGGTCGCGACGGATGCGTACAGCGTCGATTGCAGCCCCAGGTTGTGGAAGCCGCTGCTGATGCCGAGTACGGCCAGCACGGAGAAAATCCACACCTGAGAGGTGTTGTCGTGAAGCGTCAGCAGCAGCAACGTACCGCTCAGCACAATCAGCGAACCGGTGATCAGCGGAATTTTGGACCCGGCCCGGTCGATCCAGCGTCCAACCAGCGGAGTGACAACTACGCCGAAGCCCGAAATTGCGAGCATAAGCAGGCCGACCTGCTGGGAATCGAATTCGCGCACCTGCTGCAGGTAAGACGGGATACCGAACATTACCGAGTAGAAGACAATGTTCACGAGAATAAACTGCGCGTAGACGAGCGTAACCTGCCGATTTCCTGCCAGAAAGCGCACATCCACGAACGGGTGGCGGCGCTTCGCCTCGAATGCGTAAAATCCGGCGCTCAGTCCCAGCCCCGCCGCCAGCAGCCACCAGTTGATGCCTGATTGGATGGAGAGGAAGAAAAACAGCCAGGTGACGATCAGCACGATGAAGAAAGCAATGCCCCACCCGTCGAGCGCTCCGTTTTCCGGTTTCTTAGCGGCCCCATCCTTGGGCATCAAGCGCACCGCCAGCACGAAGGAAATCAGAATAACCGGGAAGTTGATCATGAACAAGGCCGGCCAGTCGCTATAATGCAGCAGGAATCCGCCGACGGACGGTCCGAACGCTGCCGAGGTTGAGCTGAATATCGACATGATGCCTAGCGTCCGGGCCAGATTGGTGGTCACGACCTGGCGGATAATACCCATCCCCGATGGAAATAACGCCGAGGTGCCGATCGCCTGGATGACCCGGAAAGCCATCAGCCAGCCGATGCTGGTCGAGAGCGGGGCCAGCATCGAGGACAAGGTCACGAGTCCTAGACCGATCAGAAACAAACGCTTGCGTCCGAATAAATCGCCGAGCTTGCCCATGACCGGCTGCGCGACAGCGCTCGCTACATAGTAGGTCGCGATGAGCCAGGAAATGGCGCTGTACCCGACCTCGAATTCCTCCTGCAGCCTGGAGAACGCCACGGCGATCATGGACGTATTCAGCGGGTTCAGCATAGTACCCAGCGCGATAGCGGTAATCAGCCAAAAGCGCTTCTGTGACGATGGTTCAGTCTTCGTTGTCATCATGGTCAGATCCGTCCTTCGTATCATTTGTTGCAGTTGCAACTAATAAGGATTCATAGTCCGGCTTACGCTCATTATGCTAAGTTATGTAAGCTTATTCCGCGTCCGGTAAGCAGATTACCTCATTAAGCTAGCACGGAGCTGGAAGTTTTGTCAATTGTCTAACTTGTACGGTCAGCAGGCATCAGGGGGAAGCAGAACTTGCGGTTCGCCAAGCCACCTCAAAGCGGTTACCCCTGAAGGCCCATGACCGGGGGACCTGGATTAGATCCGCCGGTTCCGTCGAACGCTTCTCGCCCACGCTGCTAAAAGTTATCTCCGCCGCTTGAACCTGATTTATCATTCGAGAAGCTGTCTCCGCCCGAACTGCCGCTACTGCTGTATGAACTGCTAGAGCTTCTAGCGGCTCCTTCTTGTTCCCGAGCCATCTCCCTCTGCCGCTGCTCTTCCCGAGCCTCCTCTTCGTAAATCGACCGGAGCTCCTGCACGGAACGCTCGGCCTCGGCCATTCGGCTCATCGCATCCGCATACAGCCCCATTGCCATCAATTTGTTGACATGATCCATGGAGCTCTTGTACCTGGTCGAAAATAAGCTACGTCTGCTGCGTGAGCGAACGCGGGAGTACGAGGAGTTATAGCTGGAGTGAATCCGCCGCATACGCTGCTCGGCCTGCTCCTTCTCCCTGATCATGCGGGTTACATGGGACTCGTAAGCCTCAATATTTCGGAGAAACTGCTGGACTTCCTGGCCGATGCGCTGCGGCTGATACGGCTGCTGGTTCGTCAGCTTATTCAGCGTTCCCTTCTGCATCTCGATGGTGTCGGACAGCCGATTCAACGCCTCAGCCGTATATGCCTGGAGCGGCAAGCCGCGGGAAGCCTTAGAGGCCATCCGCTGGTAACGGCTCCAGCCCTGAGCCATGTCTTTGCGCAGCGTCTCCATCCTCTGTACCGCTCCGCTGTACACGGAAAGCGCCTGCCTCGTTCTCGGCTCCACATCCTCGTAAAGCGCCTGCAAGCGTGTTAGTTCAGCATCCGCTTGCTGGAAATACTGCTCGGCTGTCTGCCGCTTGACGATGGCAAATCGGTTCGCGAGTTCAACTCCCGACATCCTAAGCTGGGTACATTCCTGAGGCAAGGAGGACCAGACCGAGATGTCATACTCCTTCTGCAGCAGCACAAGCTCGCCCTGGAGCCTTTGAAGCTTGCCTTCGAGCGCCTGCAGCCGCTCTGCGAATTGCCGGACGGCCGGCTCCAGCTTCTTCTTGAGCCGGACCTGGTTCCGGAGGTCCTGCCAAGCCCCGTTCAGCCCGCTCTCGGCCTTCTCCTTGAGCTCGGCGGCGGCGATAAGGTCCCCGGCCAGCAGTACGGTCTTGTAACGCTCAACCTGCGTCTGGGCCTGCTTCACCGCCCCCTCGGGGTCAATTTCTCCAGGCTTCAACCCGTTCTTGGCCATCACATCCGCGATGCGGCCGTGCAGGTTCGCCACCTTGTCTGGCCCCTTGGTCATCCAGGCCTCAAGCTCCGGCAGCCGCTTCAGCAAGCCCCCGTAGAGCTCGATCCGGCGCTGGACCGGCGCCAGGGCTTCCTTGGCGTCGAACAGGTCGCTCATCTGACGCAACCGGACTTGCTCGATCTCTCTAAGTAGCTGGTCCAGGTCTGTCAGCATGTGCCCCAGACTGTGCGTACCCGAGGTCGCGACCGATGTGGCCCGCCTCTTCAACTGTTCAGCTTGCTGGGCAAGCTCCAGGATGATCTTCGGATTGTTCCGATCCCAGCCAGCCAACTCATCTATACGTGACACGATCTGCTTTGTTTGCTTAACCAGCTCTTTGATCTGCCGCTCTGCGGGGGCAAGCGTCCGCTGTCCCTTACCGGGCCAAACCATATACGACAGCCGGACTTCCGTGATTTCGGCCATCGCCCTGCTAACCTCCGGCAGCAGCATCTCCAGCTCAGTCATGATCTCGCCGGTCAATCTCCGGGCAGGCGGAGCGGTGTACAAGTCGGCCAGCAGCACAAACCGTTCCCGGGTGCGCAGCAGCTCGATCGTCAACTTCTCGGCCGTCTTAAGCCCCAGTTTCTTGCGGAGTAGCTGCCACAAGTATATCAGGGCGCGTATGACCAGCACGAGAACTATAATCAACAGCGCACCGGCAGCCACGCCCTTCCACAGCCATGGCCCCCAGTCGAACCGAGAATCATAGGAAGGTGCCGAATCGGTCGCCACTATATCTGCCACAGAATCTGTCACAGCTTCGGGAGCGGTTTCCTCCACCGCTGCCTGCGGCGGGGGACTAGCCGCAGGCTCCTCGGCTGTCGCACCGGCCTCCACAGCTGCCGGCTGAACGGGCGGCAGAGCGTTCATAGCTTCGATCAGCGCGAGCAGGCCCTTCACATAATCGTCTTTTTTCGCCGGAGGCGTGAAGTGCTTGCCGATCATCTGATCAAGCATCGACCGCCCCTCGTAACCGCTGCCTGCATAATCCGAAGGAAGCGCATCAAGCCGCTGCTGCAGGTCGGCATTGTTGAAGTGCACCTCGATCCGCCGTTCGCCCTTGGAGATCAGGACCAGAATATCATCGGCCTGCAGCTCCCAGTCCTTATAAATCCGCCGGGCGAGATCGGCCCCCTTCTCCCCGTCGAAGCTTCGGACCGTCAAGATATAGAACGGATACATCGGCGCTTGCGAGGCTGCCTTCTCCAGCGAAGGATTCTGCGCCTTGGGGAACATCCCGGCACCGTCCTGCACATGCTGACTGCCCTTGACGGGAATAGTGGCGGCTCCGGCAACTCCCAGCCCTGCCGTGAGCAGCAGCATGCTGAATAGCACCCAAGCGATGATTCTTTTCATGTGACCCTCCAAAATATTGAAGACTTTTACAGATAGTATAGCAAAATTTGCTAGTTTTTGGCGAAAGTTTTAAGACTTATTTTATTTCTTGCACGCAAAAAGCCCTACCCTGTGGTATGGCATCCACTAGACCGTTCATGATCACTAGCAAGCTGCCGATGTCCTACATCTGCAGACCAGTCGTCGGCTCATCCGTCACCTAGATGCTCCCCGGCTTATGCAACTCGCCAGAGCAAGCTGTTTGTGTGCGTTGTGAAGACTTGATCGTAATCCTGTATTCGTTGTGAAGGCCAGTCCTAGCTCCATGATGTGCTTCTTTTGCCATTTTTGCAGGTAGTTCATGGTATAATATGGTACGTAGAAGGGGGAATAAAATTTGAAAAATATCCATGCTTTCGAACTGATACAGAACACCCTACGGAAATTTATAAATCCCAACGCTGAAGTTTTAAGCGTGGAAAACCAGCCCATTCACATGGGTTTGCAAGCGGTTGATCTAAATCGCCATCATGTGCAATTTAAAACAGATGGAGCCGCCAGAAGTTTGTCCCTTATTTCCAAAAGAGCAACGAGCATAGAACGCCGCGTGCTATCAAGGCTCTACTCGCAAAAAGCAAACGTACCCTTTTCTTTGTCGCATGCTCCTGACGAAGAAGAGCGTTCATTGCTCTGCATACAGGATGTTGATTTTCAAACAGATTATACGAATCTAAATATGAATGCGCTTCAGAAAAAAGAACCGAAAGTATTAGCTCACATTCACATTTCTAACTATGGACAAAGAAAAGAATTATCATGGTTACCAGCAGCAGACGGTCTTCATATTGAAAAAATGGTAAACGAGCGATGGCTCCCTCAATGGGAAACTGCGAAGAGGCAGGAGCCGTTTCTAGAGGTTTTTGGGGAGTATCTGTCCTCTGTGGAGGCAGTTGCTGCAACTATTTCCGAAGATATGAAGATGGTTATTCATGACGAGCAGAGCCAAACTTTAATACACAATGACCTTAACCCGGGAAATGTCCTCGTACAACATAATACGGATGTATTTTTTATTGATTGGGAAGAAACAAGATATGGTTCACTATTTTTAGATGTCCCTTTACGCTGTAGGACCCAACAACAAATCGAAGAGTACAGAGAAGTATTAGCAGATGCAAATATTGAGATTTCCAGTCATCGTTTTGAACAGCTTTATCAAATCGCATCTCGCTATCTGGGGCTTCGGTATATGAGCTGGAATTTAGGTGCCTGGACAAGTCATTCACAGGCTAAAGAGGATTTGAGAAAATATTTAGATATGGTGGTAGGGTAGTTACGAGGGACCAGGGTCTTACCAACGATGAGCAGCAGGCGATCACAGCCATTATGGATCGGTATAACAACAATTTTGAATGGGATGACAGGGGAGAAACCTTCTCTGCCTATGATCCTGATCCGGAAAGCCCGACAGAGATTTTTGCAGGTTCAACCAAGCTGCCCATGTCTGATAACCTTGAAGATATGCTTCAAGCTTTGTTTCATTGGTTGGATTGCTTGACGGAAATTAGAAGAGTCGTGGATGGCGGAGATTGGCATGTACACTTAGATGACACGGATGTAGTTTGGGATGAAGAGCAGGGCTGGCAGATGCCCGAAAGTTAATGTTTACACAAATCCGTATTCATAACGGGGAAATACAGCGGATTGCTCGGCTAATCCGCATGGGTCCGTGAAGGCCGACGAGCCACGCATGTCCCTGAGGCTAGCCACGAAAAAAGGTCAAAAGCGTCGCGGTAACCGCGTCTTTTGACCTTTTTCCACTACAGCGATATGAGATTGCGCGATAGCTTATTCAACCGCTTACGCTCTCTTGAGGAGCATCGCTACGAATTAGGCAAGCGGCCCAAAATCCGATGCTGAGCACAAGTGCCAACAAAATAAAAGTGAGCACGAAGCTGCCCGTTCTCATGCTCTGAATCGCAATAATTGGCCCTAAACTCGTTCCCCCGAATAGGACAAACGTATAGACAGATACCGCAATACCACGTAATTTTCCACCAAACTGACCCACAAGCGTTATGAGAGCTGGACCTACAAGAGCAATGCCCGCCGTAAAGATGACGCTCATAACCACAAGCAACGTTAAGCTTGAGATTAGACCTAAAGAGGCAAGCCCGAGTATGGCTAATAATAATCCTCCACGCAATATCTTCAGTGTGCCGAAACGCCCAGCAAGCACTCCTGCAAAGGGTGAAAGCAGCATCCCTAACACACCAGCAGAACGAACGTATAAAATCTCCTGTGCGCTTAACCCAAACGTCAAGCCGCTCAAATAGGTGCCCAAAACCGTCGACATACTTACGAATGACATCAAAAGAACAAGCGCAACGAAATAAGCGAGTATGAGGTTCTTACGGGCAAATAATTTCCCTATGTTTCGAATCGGTTCCAGGATGCTGGAATTGGGATTCTGAAAATCCGCTTTCGGCAGGAATTTTAAGACCAGAACAGCAGTAACTATATAGACCGCTGCCAGCAAAAAGAAAATAGCATTCCATCCATAATATTGGCTGATGATTCCACTTATCACTTGTCCAACGATACCGGCAACCATAAATCCAGTTGTAATGAACCCGATCGACGTCACCCGTTTTTCCGCAGGGAACATTTCAACAGCATAGGCAAGCGCAACAGGAGAGAACGTTGCGGCCGCTGCCCCCTGCAATCCTCGAAATACGATGATCCAGGAAAAGTCGTGGACCAGGCCAATAAGTAAAGATATGCAGGTTAAAGCAATTAATCCGATAAAAATAACCTTCTTGCGGCCATATTTTTCAGATAATGGACCATAGATAAGGCAACCTATCGCAAATCCCAACGAAAAGATACTCCCTGCAGTTGCAGCCTGCGTGGAAGATACTCCAAAGGTGTCCGAGAACAAGGAAATGAGTGGAATGGTCACGTACAGACTAGACATGATCACCATGCCTGCCCAACACAGAATGATGGTCATGAAGGTATAATTTCTTGCGGGAGTGTTAGCTACGATTGCTTGTTTCATAAGAACACCTCTTTTTTAAAGATGATGCCCGTGCAGGGCTTACATCAAAAGCCCCCTTCGCTGAATTAGCGGAAGGGGACCGTTCAAAGCTATGCCGTAGGACGATCCTACACTACTTGTCGTTCTCAATCAGTTTTTAAAATAATAATCCCCTTCCAGATCACGCAGCAGTTCTGCATGCTCTGGCTTCCACCCGAGCAGTTCTTGGGTCAGCTGACTCGAAGCCTGTATGTTCTGCGAAGCGAAATGCGCCAGCCAGCCAAAGTGGCCAGGAGCTTCTTCCATCGACTTGCTGATTACAGGCAACTCCAGGCGACGGCCGATCACTTGTGCCAGCTCGCGAATAGACACACCTTCCTCGCCGATGGCATGCAGCTTGGAGCCTGCTGGAGCAGACTCAAGTGCCAGTCGGTAAAGTCGTGCCGCATCCAGTCGGTGCACAGCGGACCAGCAGTTTGAACCTTCGCCCACATAGGCTGCCGCACCTGTACGCCGAGCGGCATTAATTAACGCCGGAACAAAACCGCCGCGGTCTCCATCGCCGTGTACCGAAGGCGGGAGCCTGAGCACGGATACACGCACGCCTTGTGAAGCCAGGGCTAGAGCATCCTCTTCAGAAGCAATGCGGTGCTTGCCTGCCGTGTTGCCATCGGTAGCATCTTCCTCTGTGCCGATTCGACCTGGTGCAAGATGAGCAATCACGGAAGTAACAACCAGAGGACGACCTGAACCTGCAAGCGCTGCACCGAAAGTCTGAATGGCACGTTGGTCCGTTTCTCCAGCAGCTGCCATGTTCGAAAAATCATGGTTGAAAGCCGTATGAATGACACCATCCGATGCTTCCGCACCGCTTCTCAGGCTTTCGAGATCATCCAAAGAACCACGATGTACAGATGCTCCGACTTTAAGAAGAGAATCAGCCGCTTCATCCGAGCGAGCCAGACCCAGGACCTCGTGCCCTGCACTTAACAATTCACTGACAACAGCAGAGCCGATAAAACCTGTCGCTCCAGTTACAAAAATACGCACAATGAAATCCTCCTCCGAATGTTAGTTCTGCTTGAACCGGCGAAATGATCAACGGTCATCGGAATTCGTGGTTACAAGACTACGTTTATTTTAGTACGCATACGATTCCGATAATTGCCTGTTCTGCTTCACTTGTTGCCTATTCCAACGGAAGATTCGAATCTGGAGTCACTTGTTGACGTAATCCTACAACGTCTCTTTTAGGCGGACTTCCAAAAAAGCGGCTGTAATCTCGATTAAATTGCGAGGGACTAGCATAACCTACTAGATTGCATGCAGTTGTCGCGTCCATGAATTCAGATACCATTAACCGTCTCGCTTCATGCAGACGAAGCGCTTTTTGATATTGTAAGGGACTCATGGAAGTCATGGACTTAAAGTGCACACGAAAAGTAGACTCGCTCATATGTACCATGTCAGCCAATTCCGCAACCTTCATGGGATGGGAGAAATGATTGCGGAGCCAAGCGACCGCTTTCGTAACTAAATTCGCTTCCGAACCTGCAAAACCAAGCTCAGCGATCCGAGCTCCAATAGGGCTGCGCAGGACGCGTATCAAAATCTCATCCATGACAAGGGGGCCGAGCAATTCAGCATCGCTAGTATGGCTCAAGCATGCTACAAGTCTTGATGCAGCGTTAATCATTGCTGCATCGGCGCTAAGAACATAACCGGCGCTCCATTTTGTTACGGCAGGCACACCCTGTGGATATACCCTGAGGACTAATTCAGCAATTTTATGCGGGTCAAGAACCAGCTTCACACTTAGATAAGGTTCCAAGTGGCTAGCGTGTGTGATTTTCAAGGAAATCGGCAGCGCAACTGGAAGCACAAGGATTTGCGATTGCTTGAAAGGATAGACCTCTTGCCCTACTGTCACGGTCTTAGCCCCTTGAGCAACGATTAACAAGGAGGGTAAGTCGAAGGATTTCATATCGTCCTTAGTAGCTCGAGAATAACGACTCACGGACAAACCAGGAATACGCTGGCTAAAGGAACCCTCATAGGGAGCTTGGCCACTAATCAGGCTTGCCAAGCGAATGGTTTCTACAGCAAGCGAATCCTTGATGCTACCATTCGCAGGTGTAGCCGGTGTATGTTCGGATTGGATCGTCATACGTACAAAAGCACCTCCAATGGTTCCATCCATCTATTTTTGCATATTTATTATATTTCTGTCCTAGTACCGAGACCCCTTTTCTGAGGGCGCATTATCTTTTTCGGGTTATCCCACCAAAATCATGGACGCTGCACCTCTTACAGCGGTTTGAATCCGGTGATCGTTCGATTATTCCCTAGCTAGCAATACCAAAACCGGCCCCATACTGGATGGGGCCGGTTTTGGATGCAAACCTATTCAGTAGAGCGGACTCATAGCCTAGGCTATGAGTCTTCAAGTGACTGGGGTCCGCGGCGGACGCCGGGCCAGGACCCAGCTATTCCGCATATTCGCGGAGCAGCCGCTGAGTCTCGTTCTCGTCCAGCAGCTCGGCAGGAGCGACGCCTTTTTCGACCCAACAGTCCATGCATTGCTTCTCGGTGACACATTCATGGGCTTTCTGGCAGGTGTAGCAGAACTGAATATAATTTTTCGTGATCAGCGCTTCGCGGTTGTTTTTCATCTGGGCTCACTCCTTCTCTTTCTTATGAGTTAAGCATAGCACAGATAGCATTCTAGTCATGTGATTTATTTCACTAAGTCGAAGTTTCCATAATCACGTACTCAATACCACCCTTGGCAAACCGCTGATCCGTTTCCTTCAATCCGAACTTGGCGTAGAAGCCAGCCTTGGATTGTCTCGCATTGCACCAGATTCTGCCGATTCCCTGGGCACGGGCTTCGTTCATCACATGGGACAGCAGCTTGCTGCCGTAACCCTTGCCCTGCTCCTGCTCCAAGGTGGCGAACTTGCGGAATTGAGCCGTATCCTGTTCCACGAATAACGAGACCGCCGAAACAAGCCTCCCCTCGACAAACAGGCCGTAATGTATGCCTTGGCCATCATCGGGCAGCTTCACGTAGTCAAGCTCCCGGTCCGGCCACATAACCTCATGCCTGATCTGCCAGGCGTCTTCCTTGCTGATGCGTCTGATGTCCAATTGCTCGGCCTCCTATGAACATGACGGCGCCCGGCTTGCTCCGCTCTGGAGATCAGCCGCCGCCGGCCTTATAATGTATCTTAAGAATACCGCTAACTGAGGGAGGCTTTGCCGTGACAAAACCGAAAATACTATTTATTGTCGGCCCTGCCGGGGCAGGCAAGACGACTTTAGCCAAAGCACTCGCGCGCAGCAGCCGCACGCCCTTGTTCGATATGGATACGCTGCTGCGGCCCGCCGCCGAGACGATCATGACGATCTCGGGCCTTGATCCGAATGACCGCGATTCCCCCGTGTACAAGACGTATTGCCGCGATCTCGGGTACCGGATCACGATGGATGCGGTGCTGGAGAATACGCAGCTCGGCCTCGACGCCCTCGTCGTCGGCCCCTTTACCCGGGAGACGGCGGACCCTCAGTGGCCGGAACAAGAACTGGCCCGTATCGAAGCCACTCTGCAGGACGTGGACCTGAAGGTCATCAGCGTCTACCTGCCGGACGACGGCGATTACCGCGAGCGGATTCAGCAAAGAGCCTCCATACTCGACGTATGGAAGCTGGACAACTGGGACAACTTCCGCCCGTCGCTGGGCCGCCGGACGATCCAATGGCCGGTGCCTTCATCCGCCCTGCTGGAGTTTGACAACTCGGGGCCGCTGACCCCGGACAAGCTGGCAGCCGTCACACAGTTTACATTCGGAACAAGCCATGCCCCTTGAGCTGCTCCCACGCGGGCTCCCGGTCCATCGTTAACCCGGCCGTCTGTGCCTGGAACCCGGCATCGACGAGCCAGCGGGTAAAGCTGGCGACGTTCATCGTCTCCATCTCCTGAAGGCTGAAGAAGCCCGCATCGTCGACTTCGACGCCATCAGGACGCGGCTCGCCGGAGACGTAATCCATCGCAAAGGCAATATACACATTGTGGATGCTGCGGGGCAGATCACGCAGAGCGATAATGCTCTGTACGGTCGCCTCGACTCCCGCTTCCTCCATGACTTCCCGTTCCACAGTCTCCTGAATCGGCTCTAGCTGCTCGATATACCCCCCTGGATTCGTCCAGTATCCCTTGCCCGGCTCCTGCGCTCTTCGGACGAGCAGCACCTTGCCTTCCCGGACGACCAGTGCCCCGACCCCGATGCTGTAATTGCCCCAATGGACGAAGCTGCATTGCGTACAGGCTCTTCGCAGCGTACCGTCTACATCGCGATTCTCCAGTGCATGTCCGCAGACCATGCAAAATTTCGCTTCCACTCCTGCCACCTCGGTGTATGTAAGATTAACGTCCTCCTCACTATACCATACAAGCCAGTTTCTCATGCAGCAAAAAAAAGCTCCCATCACGTACACATCGTACGTTCGCGGAAGCCTAGGATGACCTGAATGTAGCCTGTACAGATGCTAGGTTCTGGCCGGTACCGTTTACAGATGGGCTGAGGACGGCTGCAGATAAGGCTCTACCAGGCGCCGGACCCGCTCCAAGCCTTCCCACATGTCCCCCGGGCCGTCGTAAATCAGCACGTAAGCTCCCCTATACCCGCTTTCTGCTACCGCCCGCAGACAAAGCTGCAGCTCCTGCTCGTCTGGTATGCCCTGCTCATCGTACTTGGGCTTAACATGAATGGAGACGCTGTACGGTGTCGTCATTCCGATCTCCTCATATTTAGCCGCTCCTTGAAAGTTGCCGAAATCCGTAATCAGAGGCAGTGCATGGCCCGTCTTTTCCCTTAGCTGCAGACAGCTTGCCGCTGTGGAGGTCAGCTGGCGAAAATTCTCGGTAACCACTTGAACACCCAGCGGTGCAGCGAATTCCAGCAGCTCGGTCAAGGCCCCGGCGGATAGCTGGATCGCCGCCTCATCGGTCGGGGGAGCTTCGCCGGCTATCACGCGAATTTGCTTAGCCCCACACAGGGAAGCTACTTGAATCCACTTGCGGATCAGGGCAATATCCGCTTCCTGGCGAAGCGCATCGGTATCCGTCAGATTGCCGTAATCGAGCAGCAACGTATCGAAGCGGATACCCGCAGCCACGAATGCCTGCCGCAGCTCCTCGAGATAGCCAGTTTCCGTCGATGGAAAATGAAAATGGCAAACTTCCAGAGCCTGATATCCTCTTCTGGCAGCTTCTGCTGGAAGCTCCAGCAAAGCGAGGACTTGCGGCTGATCCTGCTCACGTGTAAGATGGACACGACTCGCCGTGTCCCAGCCTGTCCAGCGCAGCGGACCCAGCAGGCGGTGAAGGCTCCAGGTACTGATTGAAAGATAAGACATCTTTGTCACGCTCCTTGATTTCCCAGGGAATTGAAACATGCATATTCGGTCTGTTTCCTCCCTCATCATAGCATACACCAGTACTCGTAAAGATCATGAAAATTATGATTTTGTTGACGTATCTTCGCATCGGCATACCGGAATTGGATGACAAGGCAACATGGAGAAAAACATGATACAATAAACGTATAGAACGAAGCTGAGAAGAAAGGCGGCTATTTATGGTACCTGCTTTTGTGATAGAGCCCTTGACCTACCAGCCCTTCGAGGACGAGGCCGCGCTCATCGAGCAATGCAAGCGTTGGGGGCTGCTGACGGAGAAAGCCACCAAGACGAAAACCTTCCTGTATAAGAAACAAGGAGCCAGCATGACTTGCAGCATCGTCGGCCTGGTTGATTCCATCACGGCCGTTATCGAATTCGAGGATCAGCAGCGGCACTGCATCCATCCCTCCTATCTGAAGGAAATGCAAGCCTCCGGCTTCACCCAGCGGATTGCCGCCGAAGCGGACGAGCTGGCGGAGGGCAAGAGCGCTGAGCCAGACGAAGCGGAGGCCGTTCCGGCTGCCAAGAGCAAGAATCGGCCACAGGCCGAGGACGGCGGACCGGCAGACCAGTCGGAAGAGACAGCGGAGAAGCCGAAAGCGAAAGCCAAGAAGGAAAAAGCGCCGAAGCTGGAACTGCCTGTGGAGAAGGTTGGCCTGACTGCTATCGTCAAAGCATTCGCTACCGTACCGAATCACTTCTCCGACAATGACGACGAGGTCATCATCTATGAGTCCGTTGCCATTACCGAGCCGGCCCTTGAACTCGGTGAGGCCTGGTCGAGCCATAGCGCGACCCTGAAAAAGCTCGAGCTGGAGGTCGGGGATCACTTGACCTTCGAAGGCAAGCTGGTCGCCAAGAAGCTCTCCAAGCATCCGGTTCCCTATAAGATCAACAATCCGGCTAAGATGCAAAAATCATCCCCAACCGCCTAGCTCTAAAGCAACAAGGCCTCCAGCCCGCAGCCATTGCGGTTCTGGAGGCCTCTTCGGTTACGGATGGGGGGTGGCCGTGTCTCGGCAGGAGCCCCAAGCGAATTTCGCTATCTTGCTTTCCCACTCTGCAGCGGGGACAGATGTTCCCTGTACAGGTTATACTAAATGCGGAGGTGATCCCGATGGCCCTGAGAACCGGACCGGAAGCGATGACGGACGAGGCTTGGCAGGCGATACGCAACAACGACCCTGCTTATGACGGGAAATTCTGGTACGCCGTGCGAACGACCCGCATCTTCTGCCGGCCGTCATGCAAGTCCAGGCCGCCCAAGCTGGAGAATAGCTGCGTATTCCGCACAGTAGAGCAGGCGATGGAAGCCGGATTTCGCCCTTGCAAACGCTGCAAGCCAACCGGCCTGCGCCTGCCTGACGAGGAGTGGATCGGCCTGATTACAGATTATATCGACAAGCATTATATGGAGGCACTGACGCTGGGCGTGCTTGCCGAGATCGGACATGGCAGTCCGTATCATCTGCACCGCGTGTTCCACAAGATAACCGGAAAAACGCCGGTGGACTATATTCAGCAGAAACGTATCGAGCAGGCGAAGGAACGGCTGACCGGGTCGGATCAGAGCATCGCCGAGATCGGGCAATCTGTAGGCCTTGCCAACACGCCTTATTTCATCACCCTATTCAAGAAAAAAACCGGCCATACGCCGGCCGGCTATCGTCAACTACACAACCGGATGACCGGGGAGGAACATATAGATGGAAACTAATAATCAGACTCTAATCCGCTGGACCGTGCTCACGCATGAAGACTGGAGCCTGCATCTTGCGGCTACTTCGCAAGGACTTTGCTTTATCGGCTCGCAGCAGCAAGCATTCGACGAGTTGGCTCAATGGGCGAACGCCCGCCGTCTGCCCGGCAGCTCTCTCGTCCGTGACGACGCCTATCTGCAGGCCTATGCGGATCAGCTCGCCGAATATTTACAGGGCAAGCGGCAGAGCCTGGACTTGCCGCTGGATTACCGGGGGACTCCCTTCCAGATGGCCGTATGGCAGGCGCTGCGGGAGATCCCCTACGGCAAGACGGTGTCTTATTCAGACATCGCCGAGCGCATCCAGCGGCCTGCTGCCGTCCGTGCCGTCGGCGCCGCGATCGGCGCCAATCCTGTCCTGATCGCTGTGCCCTGTCACCGCGTCATCGGCAAGAGCGGCGCTCTCACCGGTTACCGGGGCGGGATGGATATGAAGACTGGACTGCTGGACCTGGAACAGCTTACTTGACGTTAAAATAGGCCATGATTTCATTCAGGAGCAGGTTGGCTGCTTTATAGCCGCCGGCAGAATTCCAGATGCCTTCGTCGACCTGGATGACTTTATTGGTTTTGGCTACGTTCAAGTTTTTGAACAGCGGATCGTTCTTCCACTCCTCGACCACTTTGGCCGCATCGGTCTTACCGGCTGCTTCTGTGACGAAGTAGAACAGGACATCCCCGTCCAGGCTAGGAATCTTCTCCTTCGACAGCACTTCCATGAAGGAGTCCTTGTCCTGGGAGGCCGGGCGGGCAATGCCGAGTTGATCCAGCAGGACGCCCGAGAACGTTTGCTTCTGATAGATCCGTACCTGGGTAGCGGAGAAGCGTGCGACGGAAACCTGGGTCTTGACTTTATCGCCGAGCTTGGCTTTGGCTTCCGCGACGCGCTTGTCGAAGTCCGCCATCGCTTTCTCGCCTTCCGTCATCTTATTCAAGGCTTCCGCATAGAGCTTGAAGTTGATTTTCCAATCCCCGACCAGGTCCGCGGCGAATACCGTTGGAGCAATTTGCTTCAATTGCTCGTAGATCTTCTCCTGACGCACCTTATTTCCGATTATCAAGTCCGGCTTGAGGCTTGCGATCAGCTCCAGGTTCGGCTGCAGCTCATCCCCGACGACCGTTACACCCTGCATGCTGTCTTTAATATGATCATACCAGGGATCGCCTAACCACGATTTGACGGCACCGATCGGCTTGATGCCAACGGTAAGCAGTGCCTCTGTTCCTTCGTTGGTCAGGATCACGACACGCTCAGGCGTACCTGTAAGTGTGACCTCCCCCATCGCATGCTTGATCACTCGCGGTGTCTGTACGGCTTTGGCTTCCGTGGCCGAAGTCGCGGCCGGTGCCGTCGTACTCGTCCCCCCGCTTGGAGTTTTCGCCCCGGTCGTGCTTGTGGGTGCTGCAGTCGAGCAAGCACTTAGCAGCAATAGTAAGCAAAGTATGAGCGCCCCCGCCATGGAAGTTCTGGAATCCTTGTACATCATGGATAAATCTCCCTCTCTGTTGTCTTGATAATGATTATCAAAATCACTATAGCCGCTCGGCTTGATTGAAACAATGGGAGATCCCGACATCAGGGATGGATTATTTCGACTTCTAGGCCATGCAGGGACATGCGCTGCAAAGCTCCTGGGCGAAACACCTTCATATTTTTTAAACATCCGGCTGAAATAGTAGCTGTCCGGATATCCGACATGCTCGGCAATTTCTTTGAGCGTTAAATCCGTTCCAAGCAGCAACTCCTTGGCTTTGTCCATCCGAACACGGATGAGATAATCGATCGGACTTGTCTTCATCCGGCTCTTGAACATCCGGAGCAGCTGTCTGGAGTTGCAATCGAGTATGTCAGCCAGCGCCTCCAGGGTGACCGGCGTCCTGAAGTGATCGTGAATATACCTCACGGCCTGTGCTACCGGATCGGGCCTCAGGACAGCGGTTCCTTGCCTGTGAAGATGCCCCAGCACCTCATGCACAAACTGGTAAAATAACGTCTTCACATGCAGCTTCTGCAGCGCATCCGGGCGCTCCCACTCCCCGCTCATCCGACCCGCCAGCTCGTATAGGGCGACCGGATACAGCGGGCTGAACCCGTACTGACTCTGGAAAGGACTGCCCGCCTCCATCAGCCTCACCAGTTCTTGGCGAGCCGGCAACGTCAGCACCGCTTTGTACAGGATCAGATAATATTCCAGCCATTCCTCCGCCGTAATATCCAGCTGCACCCCTTTCCCCCCGTGCAGAACATGGAAGCGCTCCGTCGCATGCTTCGTTCCATCCAGACTCACCTGCGCACGGCCTCTGACTGTGTACACAAACGCGCTGGCCGGCAGCCGGTACGCGCGCAAGGAATCCCCGGGCTCCAGGATCACATGGCGTACATCCAGTACCGTGACAGCGGCATGATTCCAAATCAAGATATGGTCACTTAGCTTCATGGCTTCAATCTCCTCTAAGCCTGATCGGACAGGCTTCCTATTCATTATAGATGATAATCATTCTCAGTTTCAATCCTCATCTCACGAATTTTGAAACCGATGCAGACGCAAAAACGGCTTCAGAGAGGGAATCCAACTGACGGACTCTCTCCCTGAAGCCTGGTTATTTGCCTTGTACTTCCGCGCTGGACGGAATCTCCGTCCGGACCGGTTCTTAATGCACCGGGGCGCGTTGCCCCTCCATGTCAGGTTCTCCTTTCGGCGGTACCGCCCGCTTCACGAAGAACGAGATTAGGAAGCCCGCGACAACGAGAGCGAAAGCCAGCAGAAACGCGCTTTTCATGCCGGCAATCAGGGCCAATACTTTGACCTCAGGTGCCGTGCTGTTCCCTGCACTCGCCATATACTTAGCGGTGCCGTTGGTCATGATCGTGACGAGCAGCGCCGTACCGACGGCTCCCGCCACCTGCTGCAGCGTACTGATGACCGCTGTTCCGTGCGCATACAGCATCGGAGGCAGTTCGTTGAGCGCATTGGTCATTACCGGCATCATCAGCATGGAGATGCCCAGCATCAGCAGGGTGTTCAGGACCATGATAACCCCGTATGAGGTGGACATCGTGATGTAGGCGAACTGCCACAGCGTGTTGGCAATCAGCGCCAGACCGATGATCGCCAGCCATCTGGCTCCGAACTTATCGAACAGCCGTCCCGTAATCGGGGACATGATGCCCATCAGAATACCGCCCGGCAGCATGACCAGACCGGCTTCAAGCGGGCTGTAGCCAAGCGCGTTCTGCAGGAAGATCGGCAGCAGCATCATCGCCGAGAACATAGCCATCATGACGATCATCATGATCACGGTCGATACCCGGAAGATCCGGTAGGTGAACACTCTCAGGTTCAGTAGAGGCTGCTCGATCGTAAGCTGTCGCCAGGTGAAGAGCAAGAGCGCGACGATACCTACCGCCATAGGGATCAGCACCGAGCTGCTCGCCCAGCCGCCATGGCCCTCTCCTGCGCTACTAAAACCGTACACGATGCCGCCGAAGCCTAGCGTGGACAACAGCAAAGACAGCGTATCGATCTTAGGCTTCGTCGTCTCCGTGACATTTTTCAACTTAAAGTAGGCGAAGAGAATGACAAGGAGCGCGACCGGCAACACGCTGTAGAACAGCACGCGCCAGCTGTAATGCTCCACGATGATACCCGACAGCGTAGGTCCGATTGCAGGCGCAAACGTGATGACAATCCCGATCGTACCCATCGCCGAGCCGCGCTTGGCCATCGGCACGAGCGAGAAGACGACATTCGTCAGCAGCGGGAACAGCAGCCCCGTTCCTCCTGCCTGGAGCACCCGTCCAAGCAGCAGCATCGTGAAGCCCGGCGCCACTGCGGCGATACAGGTGCCGACGAAGAACAGTCCCATGGCTGTCAGGAACAAGCTTCTTGTCGTGAAGCGCTGGATCAGAAAGGCTGTTACCGGAATCAGAACGCCGATGACCAGCAAATACCCGGTCGTCAGCCATTGGGCCGTACTCGGCTGGATTCCGATGTCCCCCATGATTTTGGACAAAGCCACATTCAGAAGCGTCTCATTGAGAATCGCGACGAATACTCCGAGAATCATCACCATGATGACGAGCAGATTGGCTTTGCTCCCGAAGGTCCCTACATGCTCGGACGCCTCCTGTTGTGCTTGATTTCCCACTATCTATCTCCTCCTATCCTCTATTGCCTATCTATTTTATCATACGGTGTCTAGAGGGGTTTCTTATCGATTGCGATGTTACCCTTGGTTGTGAGCTTAGTTATGCTGCTTGCTTGCGAGGCTGTCTGGCGAGGCCCAGGAAAGACAGCAGCGCCAGCAGACTGGTCGCCAGGATGATGATGCCAAGCGGCACGGCCGTCTGTTCGCCGGCTATTCCGACCAGTGGCGAAACAACGGCGCCCAGCAGGAACGGAATCAAGCCGAGCAAGGCGGCGGCGCTGCCCGCCATCCGGTCCTGCGTCTCCATCGCCAGCGAGAACGACGCCGTAGCAGTCATGCCGATGGAGGCCACGAAGAAGAACAGCGGAATGACCAGAGCGAACAAAGGTCCTTGGAACAGCACGACGAGCAGCACGGCGATGCTGGTCACGACGGACAGCAGCAGTCCGATCAGCAGAAACCTCCGTTCGGAAATCACATGGGCCAGCCGTCCCACGACCTGGGAGCCGATAATCAGGCTGATTCCGTTGGAGCCGAACAGCACGGCGAATAATTGCGGCGACGCGCCATAGATCTTCTGATAAATGAACGGCGTTCCGGATACATAAGCGAAAACTCCTGCGATCATAATGCCTTGAGCCAGCGCATACCCGGCGAACTGCCGGTCCTGCAGCAAGGACTTGAAATTCCGGAGCAGCTCCATGATGTTGCTCGAAACCCGCTTCTCTACAGGCAAGGTTTCCTCCAGCCTCCACGTCGTCATGATGACCAGGAAAATACCGATTAGCCCCAGAGCGACAAACACGCCGTTCCAGGCTGTGAAGGAAATGACTCCGCTGCCCGCTACCGGGGCAACCAGCGGAGCGACGTTGCTCACCAGCATCAGCAGGGAGAAAAACTTGGTAAGCTCATGCCCACTGTACACATCACGGACGATCGCCCGCGAGATGACGATACCAGCTGCAGCCGCGAAGCCCTGAATAAAGCGTACGGCTATGAAAAAACCGATACTGGGTGCGATGGCACAAACCAGCGAGGCTACCGCGTACAAGATCATGGCAAGCAGGAGCGGCTTGCGTCTTCCCATCACATCGCTCCAGGCTCCCATGACGAGCTGCCCTACGCCGAGACCCAGCAGAGATGCCGTCAGGCTGAGCTGAACCATCGAGGCCTCCGTGCCGAATTGCGCGGCAATCTCCGGAAATGACGGCAGGTACATATCGATCGTGAAGGGGCCCAAGGCCGAAAAGGCCCCCAGCAATAACGCAAACCGAAGCCGGTGGCGGCTTATTGTTCCACTATTCATCGTTCCTTATTTCTCCTATCCCTTTTCTCTATAGATGGAAGCCCCATCTCAAGCTGCCGCACCGTTTCTTCGAGCTCTTCCCCACCTCTCTTCCTGGTCAGATATCGTCTACGCATACCTTCACCAGGATAACCTACGAAGTGGACAGAATCTGTCATAGTTAGAACGGGAGCATAACATTTATCCTACCAGCATTATTTGAATATGCATAGCTATTATTTAGATATTAACTAAATATTTAAAAGAGGGTTTCCTTTCCAGTATTCCTGTATTCCGATCCGCAGCTGACATTCCTCAACTTGTAAGTACAAGCAAAAAAGACTGCCTGCCCTTAGTTAATAAGGGAGACAGTCTCTTCATTTCCGCTATGCGGACGGGTGAGAATTTAAGGAGCGGTTACCGGATCCTGCAGCAGGATAGCGGCCACCGCGGCCAAATCTGCGATGTCGACGATGCCATCGCCGTTGATGTCGGCCTTCTTGTACAGCTCCCAGTCGGGATCTGTTTTGGATTTGCCATAGGCCGCGGCGATCACCGCGATATCGCCGATGGTGACCTTGCCGTCTCCGTTCAGATCACCCGGAGTGACGGGATTGCTCGGGTTCACCGCATCGGAGAACGTCTGCAGAGCCGTCTTCAGCGCCGTCACGGCTTGGTCCACCGCCTGCTGGGTGCTGGACGCATTGTCCGCAACGGACTTCGCAGCGGCAATGGCGGTCTTCAAGGCTGCCTTGGAGCCTTCCTTGTACTGTCCCGGAAGGGTGCCTTCCACAGCCTGGTCATGCTTCTCTGTAGCCTGAGTGATCAGGTCCAGCAGCTCCTGCTTGTTCACGGATGCCGGCTTAATCACGATATGGCTGTTCGTCTCGGAGTTCAAGGTGGTCTCGACCCCTTGGCCGTCGGACACCACTACGCTAGCCAGCGCAACATCTGCCGTGCCGGGCTGTGCGTCCGATTTGACTTTCCAGTGCAGCTTGATCAGATCGCCGCTGGCCGCATTGCCATTCGATTGGCCGAGGGATGCCGCCAGAATACGGAGCTTGCCCTGCTGATTCGTAATATTGACAATAGAAATGGCATTTTCCTTCAGCGAGGTGGCGGAATCGAACTCCAGCTTGGAGACATCGTAAGTCAGATTAATATCCTGTGCATAGATGCCTTCCGCTACACTTCTGAGGCCATAGATCAGGTCGAAGGCTTCCCCGCCGGTCACGGTAACGGTTCCGTTCAACACAGCAGAGGGCTTCCCTTCATCCCCCAAAATCGTAATCAGAATTTCACCGGTGTAATTCGTGCCGTCTGTAGCCGAGGCCGTCACCTTTACCTTGCCCGGCTTCTTGGCTGTCACGACGCCTTCGGAAGTCACGGACGCTTTATCCGTAGCGCCTCCGTTCCAATCTGTCACCTTCCAGCTCACGTGGGGATACCCGGCTGACAAGTTAATCGAATCCCCAACATGAAGGACGACGCTGACATCAAGCGAGGACGCGCTGGCGGCTTGCGCCGGCTTGGCACCGGGAATCACATTGAGCAGCAGCAGCAAAAATACGGCAACCACTAGTAAACCAAACTTCTTCATACTCACTCAGCTCCTTGCGGACTTTTACTCCGGAGCACAGACAGGATCAGATTCACTGCCTCTGCCCGGGTAGCCTTATCATTAGGGGCAAACAGGTTCTCCCCTCTGCCCTGGATCAGGGATGCATCTGCAGCGGCCGTCACGTACGGAACGGCCCAATCTGGAATATCGTCTGCATCGGCAAAGGCGGACTGGGCGCCTTCATCGACCTTCATGCCGAATGCCTTGGCGATCATGACCGCGAGCTCGGAACGGGTAATCGGATTGGAGGACCGGAACGAGTTATCCTCGTAGCCTGAGACAATGCCTAACTTAACCGCTTCCCCGATAAAAGGTCCCGCCCAATCGGGGATGCTGTCCGCATCGGCAAACGAAAGGCTATTGCCCGCCGCCGGTTGGATTTTCATCGCCCGTATCAGCATAGCGACGAATTCGGAACGAGAAACGTCGTAATCGGGACGGAAGGTTTGGTCCGGATAGCCGTCCACGAAGCCCCGCTTCACCGACTCTACAATCACGTCCTTAGCCCAATGCCCCTGGATGTCCGTGAAGCTCACTTCTTTCCCCGCAGGCACCTTGTCCACGAGAGCGAGCACGACCGACGAGTTGCTCTGAGTCGATGCAACCAGCTTGCTGTTGACGAGCTTCACGTCCTTGAGACTGATCGGGGCTTCCCCCGATTCAATCGGCTCAAACGTGAGGGTACATAGGGTCACATTTCCGCTGTCACCCGCTACCTTGCCTACTTTGGTATGTGCAAACTGTACTTTGTTTCCCTTGACGATCGGGCTAATGGAGAAGCCGCTTCCCTGCTCTGCCTTGGCTCCCTTAAATTTCAATCGCTTGCTGTCAAATTCCACATTGACTTCATACGCATAGATATCGTCAGCCTGCTCGCCCTTGACCGTAACCGAAATCTCGCCGCCAGGCTTCTCCGGTTCATTCATCGTCAGCGTAAACACAGGGTCGCCTGCCGCCAGAATGGTGGACCACGAGGATAGCAGTAGCACCAGCGTCAAGCAAAATGTTAAGTATGTTCGTTTCACTCGGAATTCTCCCTTTCTCGATCAAGTTAGGATCTTATCCGATCCATTCTGTATCCGGATGAAATCGGATTCATAACTCCTCCGATTGTGTACGCACCTCCTAGTTCACGGGCATCACTGCGATGGACAGTAGATTCCCCCAGAATAGCCTGCTTAAAAAATTTATGTCCACGATACATATTGTATCAGATTTTTCGAATATGTCACTAAAACGTTTTCATTTTCCAGAAAATAATAGTTTGTAGGGAAGAGCAGCCTGTCTGGAGCAGGCTGCTCTTCCCCTTATTTTCCATTTTATTTCAAGATTGCATTTGCTACAATAGCCAAGTCCAAAATGTCTACTTTGCCGTCGTTGTTCACGTCGGCAATTTTGTATTTATCCCAATCCGGATCGGCCGATGTTTTACCATAAGCAGCCGCTACGATACCGAGATCGCCGATGCTGACGTTGCCGTCACCAGACGTGTCGCCAGGTACAGATGGATTGACGGAGGACGTGAAGGTTTGTACGGCCTGATTCAGATCCGTAACCGCCTTCTCAACCTCAGCTTGTGTAGCCGCCGTATTATTCAGCACCGTCTTGGCAGCGTTAATCGCTGTCTGCAGAGCAGCCTTGGCTGCTGCCGGATATTGACCCGGACGGGTTCCTTCTACAGCTGCATCGTACTTGCCTTGCGCGCTGGCGATCAGGCTGCTCAGAGCTGTCTTGTCAACGGCTTGGATGTGGATACTGTGAGAAGCTCCGCTCAGCTCGGTTTCTACACCCTTGGCGTCAGCGATCAGGACACCCGATACCTGCACGGCCGTATTGACCGATTGAGCCGACTTGGCGCGGAATTTCAGCGTCAGCCAGTCTCCGCTCGTGTCATGGTTCGTGCCGACGTTAGCCAGGATGAAGCGGACCTTGCCGTTCGATTCTTTCTTGTCTACGATCTGGGAGCCGGACTTAGCCGGGGTGGCGGATACATAGTCCAGGTGCTCAGGATTGTAGCTTACCGTAACATCTTGTGCATACGTTTGCCCGCTCACGTTATTGATCTTGTACGTCAGATCGAACTCTTGGCCCGGCGTGACGTCTTTGGCTCCGGACAGTACCGCTCCGGATTTCGTATCGGCATAAGTCAAGCCATAGCCCAGCGGGAACAATGGATTGCTCTTATCCTTGGCATTGATTTCTTCAAACGTGCGAGGCCATGTGTAAGGCAGCTTGCCCTGGAAGTCGTAGTCGCCGAATACGACATCGGCTACGCCTGCGCCTTCCGACCCAGGAAGCCATGCTTCTACGACGGCATCCCAGTTAGGCAGGTCGTTGGTGATAACCAGCGGACGGCCGGACACGAGGATGATGACCACTTTCAGGTTCGGGTTAGCTTCCTTGGCTGCTTTCAGGTTCGCTACGATGCTAGCGTCGCTGGAAGCTCCGCCACCGGTTCCGTAGGTCAGGTTGTTGCCTTGACGGTCGCCATTGCCTTCGGCATAAGGATCTTCACCGATGACTGCGATCGCAATATCGTGACCTGCGATTCCGCTGGCTCCGGTTTGATTCCAGTCTACCGTCACGTTCGGACCGGCTACCTGCTTGATGCCGTTCAGGATGTGCGTACCCTTCGTATTCGGGTTGGCTCCGCCCTGCCAGGAGATCGTCCAGCCGCCGAGCTGATAGCCGATTTGATTGGCTTTATCACCGATCACGACAATCTTCTGGGAACCGTCCTTCTTCAGAGGCAAGACGTTGTTGTTTTTAAGCAGAACGAGCGATTTTCTGGCAGCTTCCCGGGCAAGTGCTGCATGTTCTTGGTTGTAGATCACGCTGTCGGGATTCGTAACGCTGTCGGATAAAGGCTGTTCGAACAATCCGTTTTCAAACTTGACCCGCAGAATCCGAGTAACCGCATCGTCGATCCGAGCGTTGGTTACTTCACCGGATTGGACCAGCGACTTCAGGTTGTTGATGAACCCGATCCAGCCGTTGCCTGCACCGTTGCTGCTCGTCGTGTTGCCTTTGTCCGACAGCATGAACAAGTCGACGCCTGCATTGACGCTGGCTTTGATTTGCTTCTTGTAATTGGCAGCACCGCTGATATTGTTGCCTTGATCGTCTATGACGATGCGCTGGATGGCGTTGTAGTCGGAAACCACAAAGCCAGTAAAGCCAAAACGGCCTTTCAATACGTCCGTTATCAGGTAAGTGTCCGCATGCGTCTTCACCCCGTTGATGCCGCTGTAGGTGATCATAACGGTACGCGCGCCCTCGTCGACCGCTTTTTTGTAATAGGCCAGATGAGGCGCCAGGAACTCATCCTTGGCTTGGTTCAACGTTTTGCCTGCAGGCACAGGAATCGTGATGTTGCCTTCGTTGATCCCGTTGTCGGTCAATCCGTCTCCGATGTAGTGTTTGATGTTGGCGGCGATCTTATTGCCCTTCAGAAATCCGGGAGTACCGAGATCGCCCTGCAAACCGTGCACGGCGGCTACGCCGAGCTTGGATACGATCTGCGGGTCCTCACTGAAGCCCTCGTACGTACGACCCCAGCGTATATTTTGAACGGCAGAGATAACAGGCGCAAAGGTCCAGTGAACACCCGTCGCACGCACTTCCGCTGCCGTCGCGCTTCCGATTCTTTTCACCAGATCCGCATCGTTGGCAGCCCCGAGCCCTACGTTATGCGGGAATATGGTCGCATCCTTCAAGTTATTGTGACCGTGTACGGCATCCACGCCGTAGATGATCGGAATACCGAGCCGGGTAGCCAGAGCCTGATTTTGAAAATTATCGACCATGGACTTCCAGGCTGCTGCTGTGTTTCCTGCCGGAACTGAGCCGCCTCCGCTTAATACCGAGCCCAAGGCGTAAGTTTTGACATCATTAGCCGCCAGGGAAACCCGCTCGGCTTGAACCATCTGACCGATTTTTTCATCGAGCGTCAGCTTGCCCAGCAAATCCTGTACCCGCTGCTCGACAGGGGCATTCGGATTTTTGTAGATGGGAACATCGTCAGCTGCCGCCACATTGACCACATTGAAGGGCAATAAGGACAGCATCAGCACAGAGGCAAGATAAGAAGTTAGTTTCTTCATCTTTTGTTTCAAATCCTCCCAATGGTTATTGGCCTTGCATTTGGTGAATTTGGTGCGTTTGGTGCCATTCTGCTGCCTTGCATCACATCCAGACTCTCTCGACCTTCACCTCCCTCATGCGATAAATGATACATTTTGTATCATTTATCGCATGACTATTGAATAAAGCGTTTACAACCCCTATTATCTTCGATAATTGCCTGGATGAACATTCAATTTTCTCATATTTTGTATGAATATTCTACTGTTTCGCTAGGATGCAACTCCTGCTTTTTGGTAGGGAGAGAAGAAGACGGACGATCTTCCTCTCCCTCCGTAAACTTTAGAATTCCAGAATTCTTTGGGCTACTGCCGCCAGGTCCGCCAGGTCCACGACACCGTCGCCATTGATGTCTGCGACTTTATACTGCTGCCAGTTGCTGTCGGCAGAAGTCTTGCCATAGTAGGCCGCCACGATCGCCAGGTCGCCGATGCTGAATCTGCCGTCTCCGTTAACATCACCAGGCTTGGCGGTATTGACGGAAGACAGGAAGACTTGCAGAGCCGCATTCAGCGTTCTGACCGCTTGATCGACTTCCGCTTGTGTCGCCCCGGAGTTGGCAGCTACTGCAGATGCCTGGTGAATGGCCGCTTGCAGCGCTGCTTTGGAGCCTGCCGGATACTGGCCTTCGCGGGTTCCTTCGACAGCGGCATCATGCTTGCTTTGTACATCGGCAATCAGCGCCTTCAGCACCGAGAGGTCTGCTGTCTTGATCAGCACTTCATGAGCATGACCCTGAATCTCCGATTCCACTCCGCTGCCGTCAGCTGCTGTCACCTTGGACAACGCTATGGTAACGGACGACGATTGCGTAATCTCCCTGGCCTTGAAGGTAAGCTTCATCAGGTCTACATCCGAGACGCTGCCGCCTACCTGTGCCGTGATCAGACGGACCTGACCCGGCTCCTGTGCTTCCTTCACGATCAGGAAATGCTCATCCAGCGACTCCGCCTTGACGTACTCCACCTTCTGCGGATCGTAGGTCACCGTAATATCCTGGGCATACGTCGACTGGGTAACGCTGCTCAGCGAGTAGGCCAACCCGAAGGTTTGCCCTGGCGTCACTTGCGTCACGCCGCTCAGGGAAGCGCTAGGCGCCTGTGGAGCACTCTTCTCATGCTTGATCAGAATATCGTCCACATATCCGCGGAAGAAGCCCGTTTGACCCGTCGCGTTGAACGAAATCAGCACTTTATCGACAATCTTCCCGGCTGCAACCGCTCCGATATCAGCGGTCACCGTATTCCAGGCGTCCAGCTTCAGCTTGCCGCCCTGACCTTGGGCCAGCGGATTCAAGACAATGCCGTTCTGATCCTTCGCTTTCAAGTCATGCAGGTACGTGCCGTCGGTGAACAGCAGATCGATCGCCACATAAGCGCTCGTCTTGCGGATCGTGGACGTGCTCGTCTGCGCATCCGGTCCTTCCGGCAGGATGCGGTACGACAACACGGTCGATGGCTTAACATCAAAGGAAACGTCGAACAGCTGGCTGTACGTATAGTTCTCGGAAGCCTCCAAAGCATTGCCGGAGTACAGCAAAGCGTTGGTCTTGTCGAGATCGACCATGCCGATCTTGGACTCCATCCCGCCGATGCCGCAGCAGAATTCGCCTACATTCTTAGCAGCGATCGGAGAGTTGCTCCACGTCGGAGCACGATCAGCCGGTTCAAATCCGTTCGAGAAGTCCGTTCCTGCTTCATACGGCGGCTCCGTCTTGCTAATTGCCTTGACGATGACTGTGAAAACCTTGCTTTGGGATACCGTTCCTTTCTGCACGGTAGCCGTCAGCGTAACCGTCTTATCCGACTGGCCGAGGCCCGGACGGGAGACTACTTTCCCGGCATGGCTCAGAACGGCAGGGTCCGAGCTGACCCATGTCGTGGTCGTTCCTTGCGTGCCGGCTGTCGGCAAGTTCACGGCCACGGTCACCTGCTTCGTGTCGCCCAGATCCAGAGCTGCGACGGCTTTCGCTACCGAATCCTCGTCGCTGAGCACCGATCCAAGGAATTCAATCTCAGCCAGCGACGTGGTGGCCCCTCCGCCATTGGCCGTAATCTCGAGCCGATAACTGGCATACTCCGCCTCGCTGCTGATCGGGAAGGCACGCGTCTGTTGACGCCACGGGAATTTCTCGTCCGTCCTCGTATCGAGCAGCGTCCAATTCTTCCCATCATTGGAGCCCTTCAGCGTCCAACTCGCCGGGTCGGTATTGGAGTTGTTCGTTGACGAGGTCAGCGTGTACATGTAGACCTTTTCCTTGCCCTTGGTGAAATCGTACTGAATCCAAGGGGCATTGCTGCTGATGCTTGCGTTCGTACCCGAAGTGTTGTCGAACAGATTGTTCAACACATTCGCAGACGTACCTGCACTGTCTGTGACTTTCCCTGCACCCTGACCGATCAGCCGGTCGGTTTTATCCTGATAGGGTCTAGGGATCTCATGGCCCTTCGTGATCGAGTCCGGCGCATCGTCGCTGCCGGTTCCCCAAGCGGATGGCGCTGCTCCCATATCGAAGTCCAGAACCGCTCCGTCAGCAAGCGTAGCATGGCTGATGGACGTCTTCGTATAATCCGCACCGTTAACCTTCAGCCCTTGCACGTACTTATTGTTCATGCTGTTATTCGGCGCGTTGATGACCAGCTTCTTGCCGTTCTCCAGGTTGATCGTCGCCTTCTTGAACAGCGGAGCTCCGATCGCATACTCCGGACTGCCCATCTGCAGCGGATAGAAGCCCAGCGCGCTGAAGATGTACCAGGCGGACAGCTCGCCATTATCCTCATCTCCGGCATAGCCCTGGCCAATCGCATTACCGACATAGAGACGGTTTAATACTTCGCGCGTCAGCGCCTGTGTCTTCGACGGCTGACCGGTGTAATTGTACATGTAGATGATATGATGCGACGGCTGGTTGCTGTGGCCGTAGTTGCCCATTCTCACGTCGCGCGCTTCCCGCATCTCATGAATCAGGCCGCCGTACGTCCCTGGATGCTGGGCATCCTCCGGCGTGCTGAAGAACTCATCGAGCTTCTGAGCCAGCTTTTCTTTGCCGCCATACAGATTGGCTAGCCCTTGGCCGTCCTGCGGAACGTGGAACGCCATATTCCACGCGTTGGTCTCCGTATAATCGCCAGAGCCGCCGCCCCAGGCCAGCGGATTGAAGTTGGCCGGCGTATTGCGCCATGCCCCGTTAGCGTCACGGCCGTTGAAGAAGCCGATATTCGGGTTGAACATGTTCACGTAGTTTCTCGCACGATTGATATAGTAGTCGTAATCCGATGCGTAGTAGGCGTGATAAGGGTCGCTGCTGTCTGTATTGGCCGCCAGCGCCTTGGCAAGATTGGCGATGCCGAAATCATTGATGTAGCCGTCCATCGCCCACGACAACGCTTCACCAACGTCACTGTAGCTGGTGTACCCCTTGAAGACAGCCGTGTGCATGCCTTTGCGGCCTACATTCGCATTGGGCGGATTGACGGATGCATCCTTGATCGCGGACTGATAGAAGCTCTGAACGTCGAAGTTCGTGACGCCCTTCAGATAGGCATCGGCAAAGGCGACGTTGGCACTCGTTCCGACCATGATGTTCGAGTAGCCCGGCGAGGACCAGCGGGAGATCCAGCCTCCGTCCTTGTACTGCTGGACGAAGCCGTCGACCAGTTCCCCGGCCATCTTGGGTGTAAAGAGGCTATAGGCAGGCCAAGTCGTCCGGTAGGTGTCCCAGAAGCCGTTGTTGACATAGGATTTGCCGTCCAGAATCTTGGCGCAGGCCTGGGTAGGCGTGCTGTTTGAGCAGGTCGTCAGCGGAGTCTGGTCAGCATGCTTGTAGACCGGGGCTTGCGTCGTGCCTGTATTCTCGAAGGCCGAGTTCGGGTATAGGTACAGACGGTACATGTTGGAGTACAGGCTGATCAGCTGATCCTCGGTTGCGCCTTCCACCTGGATCGTACCCAGCAGTTGATCCCACTTCGTCTGTGCCTTTTCCTTGATGGAATTGAACGTCTCGGAGGCCGGAACCTCCATCTCCAGGTTCTTCTTCGCCTGTTCCACGCCGATCAGCGAAGTGGCGATCTTCATTGTTACGACTTTATCGGCCGTCGTATCGAACTTGTAATAACGCGAGACGTTGGCGCCTCCGCCCAGCTTGGACGGCGTCCCGCTCGCCTTCACCTGCTTGTCGAAGGTCGCGTAGAAGAACATGCGGGCAGCTCCGGCGGAGTTTCCGCTGCGCTGATCGGAATAGCCCTGGATCGAGCCATCGGCGTTCAGCGTGATGCCCCCGTTGTTATTCTGGTTGTCGAAAATCAGATTGGACTCGTCGCCGGTAAAGGTAAAGCGGAACACGGCGGCATGGTCCGTCGGCGTCATTTCTGTCTTCATCCCATTCTCGAAGGTGACTCCATAATAATGCGCCTTGGCAATTTCATTGGCATGGTTGAATTCCAGCTGGCGCTCTGTGCGGTTCGCGCTCGGCACTCCCGTGGCGCCGGAAGGCATCACCTGGAACGTCTGGCGGTCTCCCATCCATGGGCTCGGCTCATGATTGAGCGAGAAGGCCTGAATCACCGGCAGGTTATTGGCCGTATTCCGCTCGTTGTACGTATACACCCAGGAACCGGAGCCTGCGTCGGTCATCGGCGTCCAGAAGTTAAAGCCATGCGGCACAGCTACGGCAGGGAAGGTATTGCCCCGGGAGAACCCACCGTTCGAATGCGTGCCCCGCAGCGTATTCACGTAATCCGATAATCTGGCATAGACAGGCTGAGCCGGATTGCCGTCGATCTTAATATCGTCCACGGTGGCCTTGAAGGACGTACCCGCTTCGGCTGACGGATTGTCGTAGGCGAGCAGAATACGCTTGATTTTCTTGCCTGCCGCCTTCTCGCCGATCTTGGATTTAACGAAGTTCCACTGGTTGTTGTACAACACCTTGGATTCTCCCTGGGAGACGGCATCCACCTTGTAGCCGTATTGATCAGTTGCACCCAGCTCATGCAGGTACGTACCGTCGGAGAAGGCTAGATCGACGGCCGTATAGGTGCTCGTATAATCGGTCTGCTTCGTGCTCATAAACTGCGGAGCCAGATAATAGGAAAGCTCGGTCTGAGGCGTGACGTCGATGTCCACCTCGTAAATTTTGTTGTACGAATAAGTCCTACCGCTGGATAGATTCGTTCCTGCGATCGTCATCGCCTTCAGTCCGCTCCAGCCCACTCCGTTTTTGGCCGTATACAGCCCGGAAGGACCGCTCGAAATATCGGATTTCATATCGGCCGGGGGAGGTGGCGGCAGCTCGATGCCATCGGACAACTGAACCTCTGCGAGCTGAATGATGCTTGCGCCGTTGTTGAGTGTAATGTCGAGCTTATAATAGAGATAAGCGGTCGTATTCGCAAAGTCATACACATTGGTAATAAAGCGGTTGGAGAAGGACTGATTCGTTCTTGTGTCCAGTACCGTCCAGTCGGTACCGTTATTCGAGCCCTGCAGCGTCCAGTTTTTCGGATCTCTGCCCGGTTCGTCGTCTGCGGAGGTCAGCGCATACTTGACGATCACTCTAGGCTTGTCGAACTTGAATTGTGCCCAGCTCTTGCTGCTGAAATCGAGCCACTTGGTATTCGCATTCAAGTCGGTCAGCATGGTCGCAATTTCGTTAGGAGCATTCTCTCCCCGGGCGGTCACCTGAACCACGCTTCCCGACACGTTGCCGGGAATGCCCGCAAAAGGGGTGTTGCCATCCACCCCTGATGTCATCTTCTTGCCTGACTTGTCCGTCTCCGTCGTATTGACCCAAGTCGGCGGCGCTTCTCCAGCCTCGAACGAGGTGAAGAAGCTGGTCGACAAGGGGAGAGGCGTATCCGGCAAAGCCGATTGCGCTCCAGGCACATACAGCAGGCCCGCGAGCAGCGTGGAGCAGGATAACATGGACATCGTTTTGACAGCCAATCTGCTTTTCACTTCAGCATTCCTCCAAATTTGGATTTACTGGAATAGCTTACATATGCAATCATGCACGCTCTGGCCTAGCCTTTGATCGATCCCGCCAATAATCCGCGGATGAAAAACCGGCTGAGCAGCATGTAAATCAACAAAGTGGGCAGCGCAGCGAGCAAGGCCCCTGCCATCTGCACGTTCCACTGCACGATCTGGCTCCCGGACAGGTTCTGCAGAGCGACCATGATCGGCTGCTGCTTCTGGGTCGTCAGCGTCACAGCGAACAGAAATTCGTTCCAGACGCTGGTGAACTGCCAGATCGCCACGACCACGAAGCCTGTGACGGACAACGGGAGAATGACATAACGATAAATCCCGAAGAAGCCGTTACCGTCAATCTTCGCCGCTTCCAGCACCTCCGTCGGCACGCCCACATAGAAGTTGCGGAACATCAGCGTGCAGATCGGCAGCCCATAGGCGACATGCACCAGAATCAGACCGGGAATCGAGTTATACAATTGAACCGATTGCAGAAATTGAATCAGCGGAATCAGAATACTCTGATACGGGATGAACATCCCGAACAGCATGAAGGTGAACAGCACCTGAGAGCCTCTGAACGGCCATTTGGCTAATATGTAGCCATTGATGGAGCCTAGCAGCGCGGACAAGAGCGTAGCAGGCACAGCGAGCAGAAAGCTGTTGGTCAGGTTCGGAATCAGCTTCCGGAACGCTTCCTTGTACCCCGACACATCGATCTGTCCGGGCAGCGCCCACATATTGTCCAAGGTCACTTCGCTCAGACTTTTGACGCTGGTGATCAGCAGCACGTAGACGGGCACGAGATAAGCCACAGCCAGCACGATCAGCAGAGCATACAGCAGCGAGCGGTTGAAGCGCCGTAAGGTCATGTCACTTCTTCTCCTTTCGCATGCTGGTGGCCAGATACGGTACGATAAACAGGGAGACAAGCAGCAGCATAATGATCGAGATGCTGGCACCCTGGGCGTAATTATTGCCCCGGAACGTCGTCTCGAACATGTACACGCCAGGAACATCGGTCACGAACATCGCACCCGGTCCGGTCATCGCATAGATCAGATCGAAGATCTTCAGCGAGATATGCGCCAGGATGATGATCAGGCTCATGGAGATCGGCTTCAGCTGCGGGATGATGACCTTGCTGACGAGCTGCCATTCATTCGCTCCGTCGACGCGTGCCGCTTCCCGCAGATCGTCGGAGATGCTGCGCAGCCCGGCCAGGTACATCGCCATCGCGAATCCGGACATCTGCCAGACGGCAGCGATCGCCACAGCTATGATCGCAAGCGGAAGCCCGAACTCAATTTGTCCCATCGGAATACTGGGCACGATAGTCGTGCTCACATACCAATCGGGCACATGCTCCAGGCCTAGCGACTTCAGGATCAGGTTGACCCCTGTCGCCGGATTCAGAATCCACTGCCAGACGACCCCGGTCACAATAAAGGACAAGGCCATCGGGAAAAGAAACACGTTGCGGAAAAACGTCTCGCCCCGCACCTTGCGGTCCACCATCAGCGCGAGAAACATACCGATGATCATCGTCATGATGATGAAGATCACGGTAAACATCAGCGTATTGCGCATATCGGATTGAAAGCGGAAGTCCTGGAACAGCAGCTCGTAGTTGGCGAGGCCGACGAAGCTCAGGTCCTTGACCATCGTCTTCCAGCCGGTCAAGGAAACGAATCCGGTCCAGACAATGAAGGCGTAGACAAACACACCGATTAATACCAGAGACGGAAGCAGCATCAGTATGGGAATCCATCTCTCCGATTGCCACACGCTGCGCCTTGCGGGAACCGCGAGCCCAGATGGGGTCCGGGGTTCTCCGGTTGTACGGGTAGCACTCATATCCTCACACTCCTGAAAAATAGGGTCAGATGCCGAGTCTCTCTCATCTGACCCCTCTGTATTATTTTTTGATGCCGTTCGCTTCAGCCGCCTGCTTGAGCGTCTTCAGCGCCTGATCCACGTTGCCCTGCGTGACGAAGATGTTGATGATCTGGTTAGCTTGCGTCGCGAAGCCCTCGATAGCTGCCGAGCCGTGCGCGAGAGATGGCGTCAGCTTGCTCTTCTTGAAGTCTTCAATCGTGGATTTGCCGTAGACGTCATACTTGGAGATATCCGCGTCGATGCGTGCCGGGATGGAGCCCTTCAGCGGGTTGAATACGTCCTGGCCCTCAGCCGAGCCAAGAACCTTCAGCCACTCCTTGGCACTCGCCTGATCCTTGGAATCCTTCGGCAGTGCGAACGTGTCGGTAATGACCATGAAATCCCCGCTCGTATCCGGCGTTGTGATCCAGCCGAAGTCTTCATTAGGCTTGAGATTCAGGTCCGTCGTGAAGTAGCCCTTCGCCCAGTCGCCCATCACGTTCATCGCCGCTTCACCCTTTGCTACCAGTTGGGCGGCATCCTGCCAGTTGCGCGCAGCATGATCCTTGTTGATGTACGTGAGCATCTTCTTGAACGCTTCGAGAGATTCCTTGACCTTCGGATCGTCAAAGGCGATCTCGCCGGTCCACAGCTTGTTGTAATTATCCGGGCCCAGCTTGCCAAGCAGGATATTCTCGAACAGCATCGTAGCCGTCCACGGCTCCTTGTCGCCGAGCGCCAGAGGCGTAATGCCCTTGGCCTTCAGCGCGTCCGCCGTCGCGAAAAACTCATCGAATGTTGTAGGCGCTTTCAAACCATTGCTGTCCAGAATTTTCTTGTTGTAGAAAATGACATTCCCCCGGTGGATATTGACCGGAACGGAGTAAATGCTGCCATCCTTGCTGACCATGTCGATCAGGTCTTTGGGGAATTTGCTCTTCCACCCTTCCTGGTCATACAGATCATTGAGCGGGCTGACCTTGCCTGCGGCTACCCATCCCGTATTCAGCTCGGCGCCGCCATGGACCTGGAATGCGGATGGCGGATCTCCGCCCTGCATCCGGCTGGCCAGCACAGCCTTGGCGTTCGTTCCCGCTCCACCGGCGACCGCCGCATTGATAAGCTCAATGCCGGGATGCTTCTCCTTGAACAACTTGATAAGCCCCTGCAGTCCAGCCTCCTCACCGGCTCCCGTCCACCAGCTGAAGATCTCCACCTTGCCTCCGGTTGCAGCCGGTTTGGGTGTGTCGGCCGGCTTTGTCGTGTCCGCCGGAGCTGGCGTGTTCTGAGTGGCCGGAGTTTTCGTCTCGGCAGGTGCCTGGGTCGGCGTCGAGCCGCTGCAAGCCGACAAGACCATACTGGTCAAAGTTAAACTGGATACGATAACACCTAATTTACGTTTCACATAACTTCCCCTTTCGCTCATGCGTGAAATCGCTTTACACTTTGTATTGTAACGAAAAGGGAAAGTCAGGATAACGAGGTAAACCTATCCTTTATTCTGTTTTTCTATCCATCCTCCGAAGAGAGAGACTTCGCCCGCCCGCGCCTAGATCACATCTAGATCGCATGGCGCTTGCGGTAATCCCCGGGGGACATCCCTGTCTGCTTCTGGAACCATTCGCTGAAGTACCGGGGATTCGGATAGCCTACGGCATCGCCGATCTGGTAAATTTTCAGCGTGCTGGACTTCAGCAGCTCGGCCGCCCGCTCCACCCGCAGATCGGAGAGATAGTCGCTGAAGGACTTGCCCGTTTCCTGCCGGAACAAGCGGCTCAGGTAATTCGGGGTCACGCTCAATTCGTCCGCAATGCCGGAGAGCTGGAGATTTTCCGTAAACCGCGAGCCGATGACGCCAAGCGCCTTCTTGATCAGGTAGGAAGCCGGTTCCTCCGCCGGGTCCATGCGGTCCTCGTCATCAGCCGGGCCAGGCTGGTCCCTGCTGTCTCTGAGCGCCTTCGCTTTGGCGAGAGAGGCCTCAATCTCCTCCACATCGGTCGGCTTGAGCAGATAATCGACGGCACCCAGACGAAGCGCCTCCTGCACATACTTGAAGTCGCCGAATCCGCTCAGGAAGATCACCCGCACCCGGGAGAGGGACCTATGCTCCTTGGCCAATTCCCGGATGGCCGCTACGAGCTCCAGACCTGTCATATTCGGCATGCGGATGTCCGATAGCAGAATATCCACGGGATGCTCCCGGATATACGCGATGGCGTCCATCCCGTCCTCGAAAATCTGAACCAGCTCAATCCCAAGACGCTCCCAGCCGATATGCTTGCTCAGCCCATCGCGAATCCAGGCTTCGTCATCGATGATGACGGCACGACAGCCCGATGTCTTCATGGAATTTCCCCCATTCGTTTGGAACTTCTAATAGAAATATGCGCAGACAGATTGCGTAATTCGATCGCTGCGGTCTGGAAAGCCTCCGACGGACTGGCAAACAGCGTCAGGATCTTGGCGAGCGCATCCTCCTGCACCTGGACCATCGCCGGGTAATAGATGAGCGAAGGCTCGCTCTTCGCCATCTTCATGCTCTCCAGAATCAGCGCAAAATCCGGCCTGCTATCGCGGAAGACGGGATCGCTTAGAATGGAGCGTCTCGCAGGAACGCCGCCGTTCCGGGCATAGATCATCCCTCCCTGCTTGCCGGTGGCGAACTCGAGGAACTTCCACGCGTTCACCTGCTTGGATGAGCTGGCGTTAATCGCGAGCGTCCACCCGTGCTGGAAGGGAACCCGGCGCACCTGCCCGCCTCCGTCCCGGATGCCCGGGATTAGGGCGATGCGGATCTTATCCTTGAGCGGCGAGCTGCTCTGCGTGATCATCGGATAAGCGGAGTTCCAATAAGGAGCCGCCATCGCAATATCGCCGTTCAGCAGGCCCTCGCGCGTCCGGGAAAAATCCCAGGAGATCAAGTCGCTGGGGACGATCCGGCTCCGCACCAATTTCTCCAGATATTCGCCGCTTTGAATCGACTCCCTCGTATCGAACAAGACGCTGCCGTCATCCCCGATAAGGTCCCCGCCGAAGGACCACAGGATGGAGTCGAATATTTTCTCCCGTTCCTCCGGCACGACAGCCGGCATCGCCAATCCCCAGCGGGTCGGCGATTCGGGATGAAGACTGGCGGAGAATTGCTGCGCAACCTCATACAGCTCCTCCCAGGTCTCCGGCGGGTTCGGGATCAGATCGCTGCGGTAATACAGGAAGTGCGTGCTGATATCGGTCGGCAGCGCGTAGATCGATCCGTCATACCTGTACACCGATAGAAAGTCGTCCAGGTCAAACTTCTCTTGTGCAGCTGGGTCGCTGCCCGCCATGAAGCGGTCGAGCGGAATAATCGCCTTCGCAGAGGCGAATTGGGCGATGGAGGTGCTCGGCATCAGGACGATGTCGAACGTATTGGACCCGGCAAACAGCTGGGTGCCCACAGCCGTAAAGTAACTGTCTCGCCCCACCTCGATGAACTCCACCTTGATCCCTGTAGCCTGCTGGAAGGGCTGGGCAATCTGGCGCAAGGCGGCAGACTCTGTGCCCGTGCGGATGAGCACGCGGATCGGATCGGCGGACTTGGGGGAGTCGTTCGTATCCATCATATCCCGGTTCAGCAGCACGAAGCCGGTCAAGGCCCACAGCACGAGGAGGGAGAAGGATACGGCCACCAGGGTGCTCAGCTTGAAATGATTCATCAGGCGACCTCCGTTCGGTAAGGGATGTAGACGAACACCAGCGCCCCCTCCTCCTGCGCCGGGGAGAACACGATGCCATACTCGGGACCGAACGCCAGCTTGATCCGCTGGTCGACATTCCGCATCCCGACATGCTGGCCCGCCTCAGAGCTCTGGAGCAGCTTCTTGGCCCGTTCGATATCGATCCCGCTGCCTGTGTTGAACACGGAGAGCCGCACGCGCTCTCCTTCGCGGGTGACTGTGATGGACACCTTGCCTCCCTTGGACATCTTGGCGATCCCGTGCTCCAGCGCGTTCTCCACGAGCGGCTGCAGGATCAGAGGCATCACCCAAACATGCGTCAGCGACGGCTCGACCTCGATCTCGTATTCCAGCTTATCCTTGTACCGGAACGATTGAATCCGCAAGTAATTTTCCACATGATCCAGCTCCTGCTTCATGCTTGTCCATTCCTGGCCGGAATGCAGGGTAAACCGGAAAAACCTCCCCAGCGCCGTGACCAGCTTGCTGATCGAATCCGCTTCGTACTCCTTGGACATCCAGTAAATCGTATCCAGCGTATTGTACAGAAAATGGGGCTGAATTTGCATCTGCATGACCTGCATCAGCGCCTCCCGTTTCTCCTTCTGCTGCTGCTCGTTATCATGCAGCAGCTGCTGAATCCGCTCCCGCAAGCGGTTGAAATTCCGCTGCAGGATGCTGATCTCCCGGATCGGGCCGACATTTTCCCGCATATGCAGATTGTCGATCGAAGTCGTAGTCATCAGCCGGGCGAGATGGATGACCGGCTTGGAGATGGCCGTCGCCAGCAAGACGGACACGATGATAAAGACCGCGGTGCCGAGCCCGGCAATAATAATCAAGTATTGCAGCACCCGCTGATTCGGGACCAGCAGCTCCCTCAGCGGCACCACCGCCGTCATCTGCCAGCCGCTGGTCGGTGAAGTATTGTAAGCGAGCAGCCACTGTCCGTCCACGACCTGGATGCCCTGTCCGGACTTGGGAAGCCCGCGGATCGCCTCCGCCATGCTGGCGTTCTGAAACAGCTCGGAATCCTGCTGGTAGATCACGTCGCCCGAGGCATCGGAGATCATGAAGGAGCCGGTGGACCCGATGCGCACGCTTCCGACATTCTCACTGATAAACCGGTCGTTCAGCTGAACGAATAAATAACCCCGGAGCTGGGAGGTATTGCTGTCATTCAGCCTGCGGACCGCCGTGACGGAAGCATGGAGCGGAGTCACGAAGCCTTCCTCGGAGCGAAAGATCGTCCAGCGGTCGCTGAACCAGTTCATGCCGAGCGGCTGCCGCTCAATATGATCCACTATGTATCGAAAATGATCCGCCTCCACCTGATCGAAGGAGTAGAATGTCGTATTCGTAGACAGCACCTGATGGTCCGCCGTGACCAGGTAAATATCGCGGATATGGTCCAGCCGTCCGCGAAACAGGTACATATACACCATATCCCGGAACTTCTGGTTCGCCTGGAACAACTGATACGGGGTTTCGAGCGGGCTGTCCAGAAAATCCAGCGACTGCTGATACAGCAGCGGCCACGTCAACCGGTCAATCTCGGATAAATTGGCGTGCAGCGCCCGCTGCGTCTGCTCGACCGTTTGCAGCAAATATTGACTGACCTGCTTTTGGGAGATTTCATTTTCCTTTTTGTACGTAATGATCATTACCGTGAGCGGGAAAATCATCAGCAGTAAAAAAACGGACAGCAGCAGCGAGCGGATCGAGATGGTTTTCTTGAACATAAGATCGGGGATCACCCTCCCTCATCATTGTATGCGCTTACAACTATTTGTCGAATGATACATTCGGTATCATATTAACACGAGTTTGCCCTTCGGGGAAGAGTCAATTCGAAGAGGATATCGGGGATGTTCACCGCAGAGCTGATGGGCTATGGGAGGGGGTGGACAAATATCCCGTGGAAATCCGCGGGATTCACTTGTCTCTAATAAGGCATAAATTGGCGAAAAAGTTTCATGATACGAAAAGACGTTTGTTCTACTATGCCCTTCTGCCAATGGCATCGCGAATCCTTGAGCTGATGGTCCGTCAGGCAGATGTTTTTTAATACGGGACGGGACTCTCCCTTTCTGCTCCGATGATCAAAGGTCGAATCAGGACTAATGCTTGTTTCTGTATTCGGACATTTTGCTTTCCTTGCTAGAACAGCCTTCCTGATACCGCTGAAGAAGGACAACCAGCCGCAGATCAGCAAGTGCATCACCCACAAACATTCCTTGACAGGAATATTCCATTCGGGTTATATTTAGATGCGAGACAACTAAGCACCCTGGATCGCCGTCACGATAAGGTCCTTGGAGAACCATTGAGCATCTACTTGCCTCTGGACCGAACGGAGGTGGAATACGCATGAACGCAACGACATTCAGTGCGCTAGCCGAGCCCAACCGGCTGGATATCGTGCAATTGCTCAGCGAAGGCCCCCTGCCTGTCGGGGAGATCGCCGGTCGTCTCGAGCTCAATCAGCCTCAGACGTCCAAGCATCTGCGCGTCCTGTGCGACGCTGGCCTCGTCGAGGTGCAGCCGCAGGCGAACAAACGGATCTACAAGCTGCGCGCGGAGCCTTTCAAGGAAATGGACACTTGGCTGGAAACTTATCGGCGCATATGGGAAGAGAAATTCGACAAGCTGGAGGCCTACCTTCGCAAGCTGCAGCAACAGCAGGAACCGCCACAATCCCAAGAATGAATTGGAGGATGTACCATGGAAAATCAACAAGCAGCGCAAGCAACTAATCAGGATGAACTGGTCATTATCCGGGTGCTCGATGCGCCCCGCGACCTGGTATTTCAAGTATGGTCTGAGGCCGATCATCTTAAGCACTGGTGGGGGCCGGCAGGGTTCGAGTGGGTGTATGCCAAGCTGGATTTTCGTCCGGGAGGCGCATTTCACTATAACATGAGAGCGCCGCAAGGCTTCGAGATGTGGGGAAAGTTCGTGTATCTGGAGATCGAGGCTCCTGAGCGAATCGTATTCGTCAATTCCTTCTCCGATGCGGAAGGCAACACGGTACGAGCTCCGTTCAACTCGGCGTTTCCGTTGGAGGTTCGGAATGTGATCACCTTCACGGAGCAGGACGGGAAGACCACCGTCACACTGCGCGGCGGTCCCATCAACGCGACCGAAGAAGAGCATGCTTTCTTCCGCAGCATGAAGGATTCGATGAACCAAGGCTTTACTGGCACATTCAACCAGCTGGTTGCATACCTAGATTCCGTACGCGGATCCTGATGATCTAAACAACCCGTCACCGACTTCAATCGGTGATGGGTTGTTTATTTTTATTTCAGCCTGTCAGACTCTTGTCAACACCTGTTGAATCTTGTATAATCCAAAAATGAACTATAATTCATTTATAATCCTTGCATGTATACCGAACGGATACCTACTGCCTCGTACTGAACATAGCGAAGACGAAAGGCGTCGATCGGTAACCCAGATAAGAAAACCGATGTGGGCAGGTATTTTTGTCGTAATAATGAATTTAAATTCATTTTTAGGAGGAGTCAACATGGAAAGAAACATTCAGCGGTACACGACCCGAGACGGGTATAACGTAGAGTATTCGATCGTCGGGCAGGGAGAGCCGGTCCTGATCATGCACGGCGGGCATTCCAACTGCCAGGAAGAGCTTGGTTACAGGGAGCTGATGGAGAACGGCTATGCTGTCATTACCCCATCCAGGCCGGGGTATGGCACGACGTCCAAGGAGCTCGGAGCAGATCTTATCGCCGCCTGCGAAGCGTACCTGGAGTTACTGGATGAAT
Organism: Paenibacillus filicis; assembly: GCF_038070315.1. Classification (NCBI taxonomy): domain Bacteria; kingdom Bacillati; phylum Bacillota; class Bacilli; order Caryophanales; family Paenibacillaceae; genus Paenibacillus; species Paenibacillus filicis. Next base: position 162,471 of record NZ_JBBPCC010000012.1, read on the forward strand.
TGCGCATACGTCAGGTTCATATCATCGCCATATCCGCCGGCGGTCCGAGCGGTATCCTGTTTGCATCCCGATATCCGGAGCGAGTCCAAAGCCTGATCTTGCAATCGGCTGTGTCCGGCACTTGGTTAACCCCTGAGGACAAGTTATACAAATCCGCTCAAATCATGTTCCGGCCGTCTCATGAAAAATACCTCTGGGGCATCATCAGGCTCATAAATAACCTGTTCCCGAGCTTCCTGTTCAACAGCATGATCGCTTCTTTCAGTCAATTGAACACCAAACAGGTCTTGCTCCAAATTAACGGTGAAGATCGCCGGCAGTTCAGAAGCATGCTGAACCGTCAACGGTCCGGGCACGGCTTTCTTATCGATCTAGTGCTGACCGGACAGGATTTGACTTCCGTCTTGTCCGGTATTCAGTGCCCTACTCTGCTTATGCACAGTATTCACGATGCATCCGTACCCATGAATCAAGCTCGCATAGCTGCGCATCGGCATATTCCCAATGCGCAGCTATGCGAGCTTGATTCATGGGGGCATTTGATATGGCTTGGAGAGGGCGCCACCGGCATGTTTCAACAGCTGTTCGCCTTTCTCGATACCGTTAAGCAGCAAGAAATCTCATCCGTAAACCAGCTAGAAACTCTTTAAACAACCGCCAACGGGAATGACACGCTGCTCGCGATGGCTTTGCTGGACCAGCTCGATGACCTGGATCACCTGCAGGGCCTCGTCTGCACGGACAGGGACCGGCCTGCCGGCTGTGACCGCTTCATACAGCAGCTCGTAGTAGCGCTCATAGGAGCCGGGCACCGTCTGCACCCGCATCCGGGCGTCCGGCTGGGCGGTATCCAGCTCGCCGTATTGATTTGCAGTGTCCAGGCCCCAAGCCGGATCCTGCGGTCCCCGGCCCGCGCGCAGCAAGCCTTCCTGGGAATCCAATCCCCGCTTCACGAAGCTGCCCTTGTCCCCGTGCAGCTGAAAGCGGATGCCGCTGTTTTTCACCATAGAGCCGGACTGCAGCACGACCCGAAGCTCAGCATAGCCGAGGACGATATGGAAGTAATCGTCTACTTGCCCGCCGCTCTTCTGAATCTGCAGATCGCCATACACCGTTTCGGGCAACCCGAACAACTGCAGAGCCTGATCGATCAGATGAGAGCCCAGATCATACAACTGCCCCGAGCCCGCCTGGTCCTGATCCTTCCATCTCGTAGTCACGTCCGGACGGAACTTATCGAATTGGGAATGGAAGGTATGAATATGTCCGAGTGAACCTGACCCGATGACGTCCTTGAGCGTCAGAAAATCATTATCCCACCGGCGGTTATGATACACGCTGAGCACCTTCTCTTGCCTGGCCGCCAGCTCGATCAGCTCCATCGCCTCGGCCGAGCTGGTTACGAACGGCTTCTCTACGACGACATGCTTGCCAGAGGTCAGCGCCGCCTTGGCAAGCGCATAATGCGTGAAATTCGGCGTCGTGATGACGACCATATCGATCGCCGGATCAGTGAACAGCCGCGCAGCATCGTCCACCACCTCGACACCGGGCAGCAGCTCCTGCACCTTGGGCTTATTGGATGAAACGACGGTGACGATCTCGAAGCCGGGAACGAACGTAAGCAGGGGCAAATGGAAGGCTTGCGCCGACAGGCCGAAGCCGATCAAACCTACACGTATGGATGAGTTCATCAAGCACACACTCTCCTTCTATTTCAAATCTTCCTGATATTCACGCTTCACTATCCGGCGACGAACTCTGGCCGGCTACCAGGATGCTCACCTCATGACGATTCAGCTGAGCACTGATCTCCGCAGGCGGATCCGCATCGGTTACAAGTAAATCGATCTCGTCAAAATCACACACGGCATGAAGAAAGCTTTTCCGGAATTTACTTTGATCGGCGAGCACGATAACCCGCTGCGCATGCCCGATCATTTCCTTCTTCACGTACGCTTCATCCAGATAAGGACTGCTCAGTCCCGTCTCCACGACGCTGCAGGCTCCCAGCAGCAGCGTATCCACCTGGAATTCCGAGATCATCCGGATCGTATGGACACCGGTGACGTTCCTGTTCCAGCTATGGAATTCTCCGCCCAGCAGGTGGACCTTGATCCCTGGCCTCTTGCCCAGTATGCCTGCAATATCGATGGAATTCGTAATGACAGTGACCCCCGTCGCAGTGATCGCTTCCGCGGCTAGCTGGACCGTCGTGGAGGCGTCCATAAACAAGGTTTCCCCATCCCTGATCCGTTCAGCAGCAGCGCGTCCGATGGATTGCTTGGCCTGATGATGTTCGGTTCTCTCTCCATAGGCTAACAATGGCTGCTGTCCGCCCTGGAGAATCGCCCCGCCGTGCGTTCGGATGACCCGGTTCTGTTCCTCCAGCTTAACCAGGTCCCGCCTTGCACTGTCTCTCGAGATCTGAAACATCTCGCAGATTTGTTCCACCCGGATACTTTCATGAACCTCAAGAAAATCGACAATAGCCTTAAGCCTTTCCTCTTGAATCAAAACCGTCACCTCCTTGCTTCCTCACATGTTTATTTAAGTATATTACTTAAGTAAATCAATTACAATAAAGGATTTTAAACGTACCCTTCGATTTCAAATGAAACAAAGAGCAGATCGAATGTACCCATTCGTCTGCCCTTTCAGGGATTGTTTATATGCATAATGCCTTGTAATAAGCGTTCAGAGGTTTGCTTAGACGAAGCCGCCATTTACGCGGATCGTCTGGCCCGTGACCCATTGCGATGCCGGCCCAGCGAGGAAGAGTACCACGCTGGAGATATCGTCCGGCTCGCCCAGGCGCCCGAACGAGTTCATACTGCCCACAGCCTTGATCTGTTCTTCTGTCTTGCCTGCCGTGAATAGCTCCGTATTGACCGGACCCGGTGCTACGGCGTTGATCGTAATTCCCTTAGGCCCGAGCTCCTTGGCCAGTTGACGGGTGAACTGCTCCACCGCACCCTTGGTGCCCGCATAGACGCTATACGTCGGGAACATCTGACCGGCTACAGAGGTCGAGAAATTGATAATCCGTCCGTTCTCCTTCATATGAAGAGCAGCCTGCTGGCAGGCGAAGAACGTACCTTTGACATTGATGGCGAACTGCTTGTCGAAATCTTCTTCCGTAAACTGGGCAACGGACTTCGTAATCATGATGCCTGCGTTGTTCACCAGAATATCCACCTGCCCGTATGTCTCCAGCGTCTGCTGAAACAGCCGCTCAATCTCAGCGACCCGGCTGATATCCGCCTGAATGGCGACAGCCTCGCCTCCCCGCTGCCGGATGCCTGCAACAACTTCCTCGGCTTTCCCTGGGCTAGTCGCGTAATTGACGATGACCTTGGCTCCATGTAGAGCCAGCTCTTCCGCAATGTTTTGTCCCATCCCTCTGGATGCACCTGTTACGATCGCCACTTTGCCTGTAAGAGTTTGATCCATCTTAGATCCCGCCTATCCTCGATTTTATATGCTGAACCGGTGAGTCTGTTCGATGCGGCATAATCGTGAAGTTCCTTCGCATGGGGAAGGATTACGTCCTGCCACATCGCGCATACTAGCATAAACCGTATAACCGAATTTCTTAACAAGCTGATTATAGAATGACATTAATCAAATGTCAAATGACAATATTATAATTTTGTCATTATAATCAATAAAAAAACTCCTGAGTGAGCCTCAGAAGGTGTTAAGCTATCATTCATTCCTATAATTGAATGCCTCCGAGCAGTACATGCCATACGTCTGCAAAGTCCGTGTCCACAGCTTGCACCCGCCACTCGCTTGCATGCGCAGGATGATGAAATCTCGAAGTCGCCATAAAAATCCCATTGGCAATCGCTCCAGGAGACCCGGCCTTCAGTTCTTGGGCTTGTATGCCTTCCTCGATGATCCCGGCTATCTGCTGAATAAGCCCCTGCACGTGGAACTGGATCATCTCCGCGGCATCCAGCGTAACGGCCGTATACATCGCAAACATCTCCGGGTCCTCCAACGCATACTTCCTCTTCGCGCTGATCAGCGCATCGAACCATATGCGCAAACGCTCCGTCGCCTGCACATCCGTTCTGTCCGCAATTTCTTGCAGCGGTTGCGCAATGCTCACATTCAGCCATCTCTCGGTCACAGCCTCCCGCAACGCCGCTTTGCTGGCGAAGTGCCGGTATAAAGTACCATGACTCACCTGAAGCACCTTGGCTATATCCACGACTGACGTTTTATCCGGACCAAAGCGCCGAAAAACCTGTTCTGCCGTATCTAAAATCAACGCTTTCGTCAAAGCTTGCTCGTTCGCCATCGTAGCCCTCCCTCTCTCGTCCCCCTATTCTACCAGAAACTCAGAAGCCGAACAAAATTCAATACTTGTTTTCTGTTAGCCCAGTCGTCATTTCTTAGCCGCCAGAAAAGCGTCGATCTGCCTCTGCACATCGGCGATGACCGGATCGAGTCCGTTCGATTTCTGCAGCTCGATATAGCTTCCGACGGCTTTGTCCACATCCTTGACCATGCCGAAGATAATCGGCTTATCGAACTCCTCTATCGCTTGATCCCGCTTGACGAGGAAGCTTTTAATGTTGTCTTCAGTAATAAAGAGCCCGTCCACCGGGGAATCCACATTGTTCGGCAGGCTGGCGAACTCGGCTTCCTTCGTCCAGAAATCTTGATCGTATGCTGGATTAGCCCTCATGAACTGCGGCTTCCACAGTGCCCACTGGCCCCCCCATTCCATATAATTGCTCGTCGTATTTTTCATCCCTTCGGGGTAGACAACACGGTCGTTTCTAATCATATAGGTCTTACCCTCAATCCCATACTGGACCAGATCATACAGCGCTTTGTCAGTCTCCAGCATATCCAGGAACCGCAATACCCGCTCAGGGTGTCTAGAGTTTTGATTGATCGCGACGACATTGGCGAGTGGTGTCCGGTTGATAAATTTCCGGTCCGGATAGAGCTGGGAGCTTTGCGTCGCGTAGGATGGATCGGAGAAGCCTTGATTCGCATGAATCCATTCGTGGGAGTTCCAGCCGAACAGGGCCTTGCCGTTACGCCATTGTGCGGCACCGTCCTCCTTATCCATCATCGCATCGCGGTTCATAATTCCGTCGTCATACCACTTCTTGGTCATAGCGGCCGCCTCTTTGTAGAACGGCTGCTGCTCCATCGCCTTCACCGTCACCTTCGGATCATGCAGGTAAAAGCCGAGATGGTGGAACCCGAGATCAACCCATTCATCCCGAAGCTCGTACACGGCCCTGGCCCCCACCCGCGTAATCCGCTCGTTCGGATACGCTTGTTTCATCTGATGCAGAAATTGATCCACATCCTCGATCGTTTGTAAGGAACCCGGCGCTGGATTAATTCCTGCTTTCTCCGTCAGATCGGAGCGCCACTGCGCAAACTGACGCTGGTTCATCTTAATCGTCCACGGCAGTCCGACGATCTGGCCGTTCACGGAAGCCGCGCCCAGCGTACCCTGCCCTTGATAGCGGGCAAACAGATTGGGCGCATACTGGGGAAGCAGCTCGTTCAGCGCCAGGTATGCGCCCTTAGCGGCCATCGGGTTGAAGGACAGCCAATCGCCATCGAAGTTCATATCCCAGGTATCTCCTGAAGCAGCCATGACGAGCATCTTTTCTTTAAAATCACCGAGCGGGATGAAACGGATGTCGAATTTGACATTGAGTCCTTTCTCCTTCACATGGCTGCTGACGGCAGACCATACTTCGCCCATGGCCGATTTCTTATCCCCCGGGAAATACAATTTCAGCGTTACCTCTTGCTCCTGCGTGTCTGTTCCGTAAGTCCCCGGATGCTCAGAGTGCGTGCTGCAGCCGGGTAACCCTATACCAGCCGCCAGCACAGCGCAGAGCAGTAAGGCTGCTTTTCGCTGTATAGTCTCCATCCTCGAATCTCTCCTGCCATTCCAACTTGTATCCTCAACCAGCGTTATGCCGCGTAATTGCAGCTTTCCTTTACCATACCACTTATCGTACGGAATAAGCCACTGATAGGGCTGCTCAACCCGGATCGCAGCGAACCCGGCTTCGCTGACGGAAATAAGAAAAGCTCCGGATCGGAGCTTTTCGAGGAAGAACGTTCATCACTAGGATGAAGGATACGGACTTCGCTCCGCCTCCTCCTCGCTCATGACCGGATGCTTCAAGGTAATATGGGTGCCGTTCGTATTGTCGATCTTCAGCTTGTAGCTCTCGCCAAAGTAAAGCTTCAGCCGGTCGTTCACATTGCGGAGCCCTACGCCGCGGCGGCTTGCCTTCTCATCGGCCGAATGAGGCTTGTTCAGGCTCTCGATGATCGAATCGGGGAGGCCTTCCCCGTTATCGGTCAATTGAATGACGATGTCTCGGCCCTCCTGCCGGACGGACAGTATGATTTTGCCATTGTCAAAATTGCTGCGAATGCCGTGGTGAATGGCATTCTCCACAAGCGGCTGCAGCAGCAGCCGGAGGAACGGAGCGTTCAGAACCTGCTCATCCACCATATACAAGATGCGGACGGGAGCTCCCAGCCGGGCCTGCTCAATATTCACGTAAGCTCTGACCTGTTCGATCTCCCGGGCGACTGTCGTAATTTCCTTGCCCTGATTCAAGCTGAGCCGCAGCAGATTGCCGAGCGAGGAGACCATCTCGCTGATCTCGTCCATATGATGCGACGCCGCCTTCCACCTTATGGATTCCAGCGTATTGTACAGAAAGTGCGGATTGATCTGATGGCTCAGCACCTGGAATTCCAGCTCTTTCTTGGCCCGCTCCGAACGGAACGCCTGCTCGATCAATTCTTGTATCCGCTGGGCCATATTATTGAAGCCCCGGTACAGCCACCCGATCTCATCGGCCCGGCTGGAATTGGGCAGCGCATAGTGGAACTCCCCAAATTCCAGCTTGCGCATCGACTTCACAAGCCGGAGCAGCGGGTTGGTAAAATACAGCGTCAAATAAATAACGACGCCGACACAGCAGATCAGGTACACCACCAGGAACATCAGGAAGACGTTATTGATTTTTTTGATCGGGCCGGTCAACGCCTGCAGCGGCGTCGAACTGACCAGGTACCAAGGCTCTTCATTGAGACGGGAGTAGGTCACCAGCATGGAGCCTCCATCAATCTCCAGCGTACCTGCCCCTTCCGAGCTCGCACGGATGAGATTCATCAGCTCGGGTGAAGCAATCGGCTGGCCCACGGTAGCGTTGTTATCCGAGTCATAGAGCACAAAGCCGCTTCCCGTCATGAGATAAGTACGCTGCTGCGGAACCCGGTGTGAAGGAGACAGATAGCGCCCCAGCTGATCGTCCGACAAGTCGGTAACGACGAGGCCCCGCGGCAGCTGATCATACAGCCCCGTAAACCGCTTCACCTTGGAGAGGATCGGCTTGCTCTGCTGGTTCTCCCCGGGCAGGAACAGCTGCCATGTCGGCGTGACCGATTCCATAGATTGCCTGAACCACGCCTCGTTTTCCAGAACCCCCTGGAAATTAAGTACATTCGAGCTCATATAGAGCGGGTACTTGGACGGATCCTTCGGAAATACGCGGATCTGGAATGCATCGACGTAGGGCATACTTTGGTATAAGAGATTGAGCATTTCCGAGGTAAACAAGCTCTCCTCTTCCGGCGTATGGGGGATTTCTCCCATCAGCTGCTGCAGCTTTTTATTGCCGATGACTTCGTTGATTTGATTGTTGAGATGCGCTAGATATTCATCGAAATTATTTTTGGATTGCACCAGATAATCCATAGCGAACGCAGCGTTGGCGTTGGAGATGCCCTCCACCGACTTCAGATGCGCATAATACGCAAAGAGCACAAAAGGAATAATCGTCATAAAAATAAAAATGAGAATCATTTTGTTGCGGAATGAAATCACCTTATGCCGGACTTCTCCGCTACTCATCCTGAATGCCCCTCAGCTTTCGGTACTCCTTCGGGGTATACCCAACGCACTTGCGGAATAGCTTGGAGAAGTGCACGGGATCTCGGTACCCGACATCCTGCGAGATCTGATAGATTTTATAGCGCACGTCGCCGAGCATTTCCTTGGCCTTCTCCATGCGGATCGAAGTCAGGAATTCCAGGAAGGTCTGGTTCAATTCCTTCTTGAACAGCTTGCTGAGCCAGACCGGCGTCACATGCACCTCAGCGGCCACGCCCTGCAGCGTCAGACTGTCCCCATAGTTGCGGCTCATATATTTCACCGCCTCGGAGATGATCTGGCTATGCGGCTTGCCCAGCCGCTTCAATTCATGGGACAGCTCGAGCAGGAACGCCTCGACCTGGGCACGCAGCGACTCCAGCGTATCGTATTGCTCCAGCCGCTCCCACATGGCGATCGGATTTCGGTCCCACTCCAGATCCTTGACTCCCAGAGCCGAAGCCTTCTTGAACAGCCGAAGCAGCCACTCGAACAGGCGCTGCTGGATATCCTTGATCGCCGTCACTGGCCAGGAACGCACCATTTCATTCATATCGTTCAAAGCCGCTGAAATTTCATATTCGCTCCCATACTGGATCAGATCGAATACCGCATCCGTGTCGCTGAGCGACATCGCCGAAAATTCCTCGTCCATGCCGGTCTCATCCTGGACCAGCAGCCGGTTGCCGCCATATACAATCTTCTGCTCCAGAATATCGCCCGTCTCCTGGACCATCCGGTAGAGCGTGTTCAGATGTCCGGTCGCCGGGTGCAGGCCGACGCTTACGTTTACCTTCACATAGCGGTTCACCCGCTCGATACATTGAACCGCCGTTTCCTTGCAAACCTCCAGCCCCTCGGCTGTGGAGCTCAGGATGACCGTCCATCTGTACTTCTCATCCATAAACAGCACGAAGAGGCCCGGGTAAACCTCATCGCAGGTTTCTTGCACCACATTGCCGATGCTGAACAGCACGAGTTCTTTTTCCTTACGGTATGCCTTCGTTTGCTCCAAGGATTTGATATCGTCCACTTCGATCATCATGACCGCCAGCGATTCCTGGAGTACCCAGTCCAGCTCCACATTCGTGAGCCGGTGCCGCATGCGCGTCTCCCAGTAAGGATTGTATGGATTGCCGGTAATTTCACGCAGCACGTCCTCCTGCAGCTTGGGTAGGGCGAACTGCACTTGATTGGCAAGCAGCAGCTTGTTTTTCTGGTCGTTGCGCTCTTTCTGGACCTGATCCAAGGCCCGGACGACGACCTTGATCAATTCCTCGATATTAATCGGCTTGAGGATATAATCCATCGCTCCCAATTGGATGGCCTGTCTGACCAGATCAAAATCATCGTAACCGCTTACAACAACCGACTTGCACTGGTTGCCGCAGTTTTCCCTCACCTGCCCGATGAACTCCAGCCCTGACATCCGGTTCATTTTAATATCCGACAGAATCAGATCCGGTCTCTCGGCCAGCACTTTATGTAAAGCGACATCGCCGTCCTCGGCGGTATCCACCTGATCGACCCCATAATCGGCCCAAGGGAACCTGGACCGCAGCCCATCCCGAATTTCCTTCTCGTCATCTACAATAAGCACACGATACATGCGTTCACCCCTCCGGCTCCCACGAGACATTTAGTAATTCTATCTTATATGCGTTCCTCCGGACTTAGCAATACGTGAATCTTGGTTTCTACTGGGGGATTCGCATACAACACCAATAGCCCTGAAGAGGTATCATCCTCTTCAAGGCTGCGCTCGGAACAACAGCTGCGGAGCATTCATTACCGCTGAATCGTATCGCTCCAGGAATGCTCGGCCCTCCAGCTCAGCACGCGTTGCGCCCGCTCCGTGCTGACAATCGCTTCGCGTCCGGTGAAGCGTCGGCGCCGATCCTTCACCTCCGGGTAATACCGGTCAAGCAGCTCTTCCGTATCCAGGTCGCTGAGCGTATCCCGGCTCGTGATATTGAGATCGGCCGAGCGGACCTCGAGATCGCCGAGCGAGGCGATACACGCCCGGACCGCATCCCGTATATCGATATAGCTCCACAGAATCCGCTTATGGCGTTCCGGATTGCGGATATCCTTCTCGAATGCCGCGTACTGCTGCGGAGCGAGGATCAAGGAGAAGCGGAGTGACATCACCTGCATCCCCGTACGCCGGTGAAACATGCTAGCGGTCAGCTCATTGACGACCTTGGATAACCCGTAGCATTCCTGCGGCAGCTGGGGATGCTCCTCATCCACTGGCACATAGTGCGGGTCGAACGGACTCGGCGCCCAGCAGAAGCCGTACGACGATTCGCTGGAGCCGGTCACGACCTTGCCGATTCCGAGCACGGAGGCAGCCTCCAGCACATGATACGTGGAGAGCACATTATTGGAGAAAATATACGAGTTCGTATAATCGATCGGAGCCGGGATCGCCGCCAGATGGATCACCGCATCCGCCCCGGCCAAGCCTGCGACGACCTGACCGAAGTCATTCAGATTCACGCGGATTTGCTTGCACCGGAGCTGATCGGATCTGCGCTCGTCCAGCGCGATGACCTGATAGCCCTGATCCAGCAAACCTTTCACAACCTCAGTTCCCAGCTTCCCGCTGGCTCCTGTTACAGCCACTGTTCTCATCTGTTATCATGCTCCTTCGTCAGAGGTAAAGGCTACGGGCGGACGATCGTTCCGTCGGCTTTGCGATCCAGTGGATACGGACGGTGATACTTGCTCTTGTCCCAGCCTGCTTCCAGCAGCAGCTCCGCCTTGTCTTCGTCGATATCGATACCGAGTCCCGGCTTCTCCGTCACATACAGGTAACCGCCCTTGCGCTCTATACAGCCGGGGAATGCCTCCTGCTCTTGCTCCGTGAAATGATTGATCTCCTGAATGCCGAAGTTCCAGATCGCCATGTCGAGATGAACGGCTGCGGCCTGGTTCACAGGGTCGTTCTCACCGCCCTCCTGCCACGCGGTCCGGACACCGAACGTCTCGCCTAGCGCCGCAAGCTTGCGGCAGGCGCTGATGCCGCCGGCCTTGGACACGCGGACCCGGATGAAATCAATCAGCCGCTCCTGGATCAGTGGCACCCACTCCTGCGGGTTCGTGAACAGCTCTCCGACCGCTTGCGGCGTCGAGCTCTGCTGACGGAGCTGACGGTACCAGCCGAGCTGGTCGGGAGGCAGCGCATCCTCCAGGAAGAATAGGTGATACGGCTCCAGACGCTTTGCCAGTTGAATAGCCGTAATCGGGTTCAAGTGTTCATGCACATCATGTGTAAATTGGACCTCCGGTCCGAACTTCACCCGCAGATGCTCGAACATCGCCGGGATCGCATGCAGATAGGTTTGTTCATCGAACACCGGACCGTTCGTCCAAGAACCTTTCGGCCGGTTCGTCAGCTCCTCCCGGAAGCCTCCTCCCCCGTACGCCCCGAGCTGGCAACGGATCACGGTGTAGCCTTCCTCCAAGTAGCGGTGCACGTTCTCCGTCAGACTCGGTAAATCCTTGCCGCCCGCATGCCCGTAGCAGGGAACGGCAGCCCGGCAGGCGCCGCCGAGCAGCTGGTAGACCGGCTTGCCGGCTTCCTTGCCCTTGATATCCCACAGCGCCATATCGATCGCTCCGATGGCCGTCTGCAGAATGCCGCCATGCCGCCAGTAGCCGCTTAGATGCATAGTCTGCCAAATATCCTCGATCCGATCGGCCTCCTTGCCCACGAGCAGCGGGGCGAATAACTGCTCAATGACCTGGACCACCGCTTCGGGATTATATAGATCCGAGGCAGAGCCGATACCGTACAGACCGTCCTGATCGGTCACAACCTTTACAATTGTCCAGCTTCCGTCTTTCCTCGTGCGTATGCAACGAATTTGCTTGATTTTCGCCATCGTGAGCCTCCTCGACTACAAGTCACCCTCTATCTTAGAGCGATCCCTGGGGCTAGACAATGAGAGGATTCTAAACTTTCCCGGACAGTTGCAGCTTATTTCTCTCCAGCGAAACAGGCGGGTCAGGATAATCCCTTCCCGCCTGCCTGCTTGTTCGTGGAAGCTGTCGATGGGGCTTGCTACTTCGTTACGCGAACTTTCATGATGCTGCTGGAGGCAGAACCGGCTTCATTCACCAGCTCGGCACGATATTCATAAGTCCCCACAGATTTGCCCGTGATGGCTGTAACCGCCGATTGGGCAGATGGAGTCCGGCTTGTGAGAGCCTGCGTATCGATCAATACGCCGTTCTCGTACAACCGGTACGTCGTTCCGTTCGTTCCCCACCACAGATTCATGCTGACCTGGAAGTTCCCGTCTCCATCCCAGTTATCATGGGAGAGTGCGGGGACGGACGGCGACGCTTGGGTGACCGTGACCGTGTGGGCCGCGCTTCGGGTCGTACCGAAGGCATTGACCAGCTCGGCGTAATACCGGTACGTCCCGTTTTTCTTCCCATGGAAGGAGGTCGTCGCCTGCTGAGCACCCGGCGAGCGGTCTGTGAGAATTTGCGTGTCGATGAGTTTATCATTCTCGTACAGTCTATAAATTCGGCCATTGTCTCCATACCACATGTTCATCGCTATGGTATAGTCACCGTCAGCCAGCCCCGTATCGTGGCCGTTGTTATCACTGAGCATCGGAGCACCTGGCTTCGCCTTACTGGCCGATGTCAGGTTGTTGACGGCAGCTGTGGCCGTTCCCTTCCTGCCGAGAGCATCGACATACTCAAAGGTAAAGCTGCCGTTGAAATAAAACGTGTAGCTGTTAGATCCGCCGTTATTGGTGATGGTGACCGGGGGAGTCGCACTCAGGGTAGCCGTGACGCTGTTCGTTGCTGGCACAACATCGCTATACGTGATCACTGGTGCTGCGGGGGGATTCAGTTGAGCCAACAGCCGCGTCTTAACCTCGCCATCGGGAAGCTGGGCGACGAAAGCCCGCGCTGCGTCGAGACGGGTCATATTCCGATTCGGCTCCTCCAAGGCTTCACGGACGGCCAGCTCGGCCGCTTGCTCCACAACATCGGCATAATTTTTGCCCAGCAAATACAAGTCCCCGTATGAGGTGGCGTCTTTGCTGGTGCCGATCCCTTGATTATATTCCATGAACCCTGTTCTTCCCGCACCGTCATTCTCATTGATCAATAACGCTAGGCCAATAGGATCTCCAGGCTGGAAGGTAGACGACGGTCCGCGCAGCTGAGCGAACGGAATCGTCAGATCGTACGTCGTCACTCCATTGCTCCGCGTAATCTGGGCCTGCGCATCGAAGGCACCCGTCACTCTGCCTGCCGGTGCTCTCCATCTCCACTTGGTGACACTGCCGTCATTGCCGAGGGCAAAGCCTAGCTCATTGACATTCTGGCTGGCGGCTCCGTCCTTCCTGGACAGATCGAGGCCCAACTGAAGGCTGTCTCCCTGCCAGATATCGCCGTTCGCGTAGCGTTGATCATGCACGTCGTCCTGCACCTTCACGTTCAGATGGAGCGCCTGATCCGTCCAGGTCACGCGTGCGTCCGCGCTCAGATCGCTCTCTCCCTTCCACTTCCCGCCCGTGCTGAAGTATTGATCCGGCCGGCTCAATCGGATCGACGGAGCCTCCAGCCGGCGGTCGTCGCTCTCGTGAGCGGCTACGGACTTCCCGACCTGAGCCTTCAGCGTGTAAGTCTGCCCGGAATCGAGGGTGATTTTGAAGGCCGCCGTATCGCTGGCGATCAACGGGAGCTTCACGGACAGCTCCGCGCCAAGGGCCAGCCCTTCGAATCGGATCGGTACGAGCCTTCCAGCGTCGTCCGCCGGTTGGACGAGTTCGATCTTCCCTGCCGCGCCCTGCGCGAAGGCCAGATTGCTCAGGGTCACTACAGACCCCAGTCTCTCCGGATGTACCGGATCATACCCCGAAGCCGATACTTTTAGCTTCAAGGGCTTAATATCCGTACCGGTCACTTTGCCGGGTGCATGATTCTCGAGCTGCAGATCTCCATTGAACAAGTTGGCGGCTTCCACGATATGGACGATCTCCGGTCCCGCATAGATGTGCGTCGTCCCCGCCTGCTGGAAGTAAGAGTCGTACAGCCATAGCTCTCCGCCCAAAGCCTGAATGCCGCGCTCCCCGACGACCGTAAAGTTCGCTTGCTGCAGATGAAGCTTGCCGGACAGCAGATCGACGGAACGCGTCGTACCGCCCCACATCGAGGTGTTGAAGAACGTCGCCTCGCCCTTGAAGCTCTCGGCCAGCGTGATGTACACTTTGTCTGAGGTGCTCATTGAGACTAGCTCGGTATTGATAAATGTCAAGCCCTGCTCACCTGCACCCTCCAGACATGCCCCCTTCTTGCTGCCATCGGTGCCATGTCCGATTACGATCGCCTCCGGCCCTTGGCCGTGCTCGGTGACGAAATGAATGCCGTACTGCGATCCGAAGACGAAGGTGTTGAAGATCGTTTGGTTCTTCACAGCTCCGATCCGGAAGGCGTCCAGATTTTCTTTCTGATAATTCCAGACAGCCTCCCAGCCGCCTCCGCCCGGAATCCCATTGGGGTACGTGCTTCTGGCGTAATAATGGGGATTGAACTGTACGTTTCTCATGATGCCGCCTTGGGCTCCGCCCCCGAGATAAATACCTTCCTTGAGTGGAGATCCGGCCACATAGTCGATATAATGTCCGCTTGTGTCATACGTCCCGAAATCTACGCCCTGATACGAGTTCACGAGTGTCGTATTGATCAGGTATACGTTATGCCCCTTGCCCTGAATCGTCCATGCATACGGCTTAATCTGGTTATACACCTGCTGGTCGTAATAGACCGACAGCCCGTTGATGCCGGCATTGGCTTCCAGCGTTATCAGAGGCGTTCCATTCGAGTTGTTCTCCCCATGGTTCGTAAAAATCACGCTGCCGCCCCCGATGGTATGATGCGGCACATCCCAGGACCCGCGCAGCTCGACGCCACTTGGCACTGTGATCGGGCTGTTGATGCGGTAAATGCCCGCCGGCATATACACCGTTCCTCCCTGAGCCGCCGCATCGGTCAGCGCCTGCCTGACAGCAGCCGCAGCGTCCGTCGTTCCCTTGCGGTCCGCCAAGTACGGCGCCTTGGTCACATCGAACAGCCGGGCAGAGGCAGGCCTAGGCCGTACAGCCCGGTCGACAGCCACGTTCGCAGGCAGTGTCTTCATCCGGTACTGTTCATCCTGATGGCTGTTAATATCCGCCGATTCGCTATGATCGGTCAGATCCAGGCTCCCTTGGTAGCCGGAATTCACGGCATTCACCTTGAGCACATCCCGGTTCAACAGCACATGATGATCCGGCTTGGCGAATTGCGTCTGTCCCAGGATCAGAGAACCAGAATCGGAAGCAATCGCGTATCCGCCGCCCGCGTAGTTCCAATTCTCGAATACACTGTTCTCGAAGGACAACACACCCGTTCCTTCGTTAACCACCGCGTTCTTCGGATTCCCTCCGACGGTGACCGTATTGAATTGGACGATCGAATTAAAGCCTTGCGTGGCATAGATCGCGACCGGAGCTTCGCCGGTATCGGCCTTGAAGCTGCTGTCCGTGATCAGCAAGCCGTAGTTGTTCACACCTTCGATCTTCAGCGCTACATGGCTATTGTCTATATGAATGTCATATAGCTGGGCATTGGCCGTCTCCAGCGAGCCGGTCCGCGTGGTGATGCGCATCCCCGTTTGATACCCGGAGATATGGATGCCGGACATATATTCCCAGTCCGATCTCCCCATCACGATGCCTTCGGCATGAGCCGTCATATACGCGGTTAGCGCAGCCTCCCCTGGTGCGCCAGCCAGTCCGGACTTCGCCCAATAGGCAGGGGAGAGATGGACGCCTTCCAGGCGACCGATATCGGTCGTATAGTCCAAGAAGATCCCTGTGTGCAAGGTCGTTCCGTACAACTCTTTAACGTAATGCAGCTCATTCCACGCGGGACCGATCTTGATTCCTTTGTAAGCGTTCACCAAAGTGACGTTTTGTACAGTGGCGTTGTCACCCGTCAATTGCTCGATGGTCCAAGGGTATGGCGTCACGTTGCTTACAGATTGCTCGGGGTACCAGATGGAGAGGTTCGTCACGCCGCTCGACTGCTCGAGCTTGAGGAAGCTCGGTGCGTTCTCCGCTCCCTGATCTGCGTACACCTCGAGCACAGTACCGGCTACGCCCGGTGCGCTCTCCGGGTTGATCCAGTCTCCGCGCAGCGTCACGCCGGTCGGCACCGTCAGGTCCCCTCTCAGTGTATAGCGGCCTGACGGGACGAAGACAACCCCTCCTCCATCATGCCGTGCAGCTTCGAGCGCGTCGCGGAAGGCAGGCGTATCATCTGCTCCATCATCCGCCCTGGCGCCAAAATCCGCTACGTTATAGTTCGCGATTACCACATCAGCCGTCGGATACTGTGTCTGGATGACGCGGGCGTCGCTCGGGATAATAAGCCGCTGCTTCTTGGTCACTTTCACCGAAGCTACATACAGATCCGGCGTATTCGGAGGCGCACCGCCTCCATCTACTCCGATGCGGAAGTCTGCCCCGTTGGTCCGGTTGGCAAACTTGGCGTCCGCTAATTTGAACGTATACGTCTTCCACTGGTTCGTATCCGTATACGTAAAGAGCGGTGCGTCCTTGAACGGAGCTGAATCGGCATCATACTGAAGCACGATGCTGCCGTTGCCTTTGTCGAAATATTCGACGGTTACCCACACATCGCTGTCCGTATTATGGTTCAGGAATGCGTCGTCCACATTCATATAGAAGTAGCTCGTTCCCGGACTCGGAGCTTGCTTATTCGTCAGCCAATAAGTCGCTCCAGCTACCGTACCGGTACGCAGACCGTCCGGATCATCTCCCGCCCGGGGACTTATACCCTGCTGGACGGGGCTCGCTCCTAGCGTAACGCTCACTTCATCTCCGGCTGCCGAAGCATTGTCCGGATACAGGGGCAACGATGCGACGAACAAGAGCATGATCATCCATTTGGCAGCCAAGGATCTAACTCGGTAAAAAAAGAAGCGGTGCTGCTCGCTTATCATAACTTCTCCTCCTTAAGATAGGCCCTTGATGATGGACCGGCTTGGTAAGTGACGGCCTTGCTTCTCATCCCTCCTTCGCATTGACTGCTGGCATGACTGCTTATGCAATAGGCCTGCCCTTCCATTTTATAGAAGACAGAAGGCTTCCCATATGAGGGAATGTTAAATAAAGCAGGGGAATGCTGGCTTGATCGGATGTTCTATAGTAATATTTATCTATATTGTGTATATATGGGAGTGATCTTCGGTGGCGATATCGATACTTTCCATAACGGATTGCTTCGCGAATCAAGAGGAAGGCTCCAGGCTGGTGCCCTCCTTTCACTTTCTGAATATCGAGGATGACTCTCCGTTCCGGCTTATGCGGATGCAGCCCCAAGAGCAGCTGACGGCTTGTCCAGACGAGGGCGTACAACACACGACAGCCGGTCATCTGAACAAATGCCGGGAAGCGCTGCGGATCGCCCGGGCGGAACACGCCGATCTGTTGATGACACCGGAATATTGTGTGCCGGTAAGTCTCATCCATGAAATCCTAACTACCCCCTCGCTTCAGCCTCATCCGAACAGCTTATGGTGCCTCGGGTGCCAAAGCTTGTCATTAGAAGCCTTCCACGACCATATGATGCACTGGGGAGATCTTGCCATCGTCGCGAGGAAACCGCTGGAAGACATGCGGCCAAGTCGCTTCGTCAACTTTTTGTTGTACATGTTTCTCTCCCAGGAAGGCAGGCTATGTCTGGTGCCCCAATTGAAGATGCAGAGAATGAATGATCCGCAATTCGTCTGTGAAGGAGCCGGGCTTTCTCTGGGCAGCAAGGTGATTCTATTCGGCGACTCGTCGGCTAACCAGTTGTTCTCGATCTTATGCGCAGACGCCTTCCATCCGGAGATAAAACCCGGCAGCCTGTTCGTCCCAAACCGGGAGCCGCGGCGCTTCATCGTCCTGCATCCCCAGCTCAATCCGGGGCCCCGACACCCTGATATCTCCGCCCTGCGCAACAACCTGTTCGACAACACCTCGGCCAGAGATATGATCTACATCACCTGCAATTGGGCAGACGGTACGGTGATCCGGACCGCCGAAGGACCTCCGCTGGCAATCACTAGCCCCTGGTCGTCCATTTACCGCCGGTTTATTAGCCTGGACGGGCAGCAGAGCTGGAACGAGCAGCTTCGCAAGACGCGAACGGATAACCTCAGACACGGGCTCGGCTTCGGGTTTCTTGCCAAGAAGAAGTACAAGGTCTGGTTCGCCGTCAAGGCGGAGCACCTCCAGCTGATCCTGCTGACCAAGCCTTATGACGGGGGGGCCGAGCTCGTCAGGCCGCGGGGAAGCGTTCAGGCGGAGAAGGCCTTTATTCCTTCAGATGACGGAAACGGCTGGCGGCAGAGCGAGCTGACTTTTCCTACGGCGCTGCCTGCCCTGCTCACAGCGGAAGCTGCGGAGGAGCTCGCTTATCCGCTTACCGCATCGGTGGAGGAGCGGGACAAGTTTTTCGGGTACTGCCTCGGCCATCTGGAGGACGGTCAATTAACGATAACGGACCAGGAGCATAGCCCTAGACTTAGCTATCACGTGGACGATCACTGCGAGTCGGCACGGCAGCGCGAAGCAGGCCTCGTCATCCGGCTCATTCACTGCTTGCGAAGCACGGAATCGCTTCCTAATCAATTAAGAAGGTTTCAAGGACAATTTCGGCTTCAACTGGCAGCACGCGCCCCGTTCAACCTGCTGCCCCGCTCAGGGCATGAAAAATCCGGTGCGCTGGTCATCTATGCTGATCAGGCTGATGGTGCGGCTATGAAGCGGATCGTGGACCGCTTGTTCAATGTCATGCCTGCGGCGCAGCTGCTGCTGGAAGATAACATGTGTGTCTTCTCGCATAGCGTTGACGGGGAAATGGTCCATTACCCGGCCGTCACGGATCACTGGACCGTACCTGTGCGCTCAAGCCATACGACCGAATTTACCGAAGGAGGCCTATCGATCGATGCCGAATTGGATTGAAGAGATTCGCAGGAGTGGACTGACCTTTGTGAACAAGCATAGATACGGCGAAACCTTGGAGCTGTACGAAACACTCCACAGCTGGCAGGGCATCAAGCTCGGCAAATATTTGATCCTCCCTACATCCCCAGAGCTGTTCAGTACGATCACAGAGAGCGCTGACAGCTTCAGCCGATTCGAGGATGAGATCATCTCCCCCTTTTATTTCCGGCTGAAGGGCGATTGGAGCTGGAATCTGTATGTGGTGTTTGTCGTGTCTGATATGACCGGTCTTCCGGCAGCAAGACTGTCTCTGATTCAACGGGGGAAAAGGTTCGGTAAAAAAACGGTGATATCCTTCGATCAATTGTCTGAGAAGCTGCCGATGGCCAAAGTCCCGGGAAGCCTCGGGGGAGCGGGAGCTGGTAATCCGCTGCAGGACTGGCAGGGCCAGCTCGCGGAAGAGGGGCTCTTATTTTGTCTGGATAACTTCCGGTCCCAGCCAGTTAAAAATTATGTGGAAACCGGGGCCCTATCCGGCAGCTTGCCGCAAGAACCGTCCGCTGCCACGATCCCGGCGCTAAGACCTGTAGGCCCCATTGGTGCGCTGGATTTCGGCAGCCGGTTCCGGCCGCATGTACTGGCTGGCGTAGCCCCGTTTCAGTTTGCCCAAGTCAACCTGCTGGCCGGTCCGAACGGGATGGGCAAGACCTCTGTTCTGGAGGCCATCGAGCTGGCCTTTACCGGATCGGTTCAACGCAATCTGCTGGCCGACCGGCAGGCCGAGGAGAGCTGGGACGGGAGCGTGTTATTTAAGTCTGAGGGTGAGGCGCCGTTCCATGGAACGCCCAATCCGGAGGAGAAGAAGCAGCGGGAGACCGCGTACTACAAGCACAAGGTAGGCCCCCGTGCAAACAGTCATCTGAACAGCGCGTTCCATCAATATAATTATTTTTCCTCCGAAGCCGTTCATCAATTTTGCTTCGGTCCAGCGGGCAAATTGGATTACCGCGCCGCTTTCGCCCGCGTCATCTTCGGCGAACAGTTGGAGCGGTATGAACAGTGCTGGAAGCAGCATCTCGAGGAATTCCAGAAGCTGAGCCGAAAACTGCAGGATGAGCATGGCGAGCTAAGCGGGGAATTGACCCAAAAATATAGCGAAGGCGTGCAGGACAGCGAGCTGTTGAAGGCTAGAGCGCATGCGCACGTACAGCAGATGGACAAGTGGATGAAGCACTGCCTGTTCACCTACCCCATCCCGGAGAAAAGCTCCGGCTTGACCGATATCCGGACGTGGCTCGATCATCTGAAGCCGCTGCTCCATGAGCTGGATGTAGCCAGCACTCCGTTGTCCGGGAACAAGCTGCCCGGCATCCAGACGTCCGATCAGTTGGACAAAGAGGAGCAGGCCGGTCAAGCAACGCTCGATATCCTCCAGGTTCAGCTCCTGGACCTGAAGAACCAACTGGGACAGCTGCCCTCAAGCTCCCACTTGGAGCATCAGGTTCAGCAGAGATGGAATTCCCTCAATAATCTGCGCACGGAACTGGAGGATCTCCAACGTATCATCCAGCGTCTTGCAGAATTAGCTCCCCTCATCAATCAGCCGGACTCGCGTCTGGCCCGACTGCAGCTCGACGAACAGATCAGGTCGTTGGAGTCCGCTGTCCACGGCTTGTCGGATGTAGATAATCTGTATGGCCAACTGACGTTCCCGCCGCTTAGCGGCATGGATATCAATCAAGTACAAGCCAGCTTGAACGATCTGGATATCAGCCGTTCTCAGACTCAAGAGGCGCTGGATCAAGCAACTGAACAGGCAGCCTTGCTCAAGGATAAAACCGGACGGCTCCAGAAGCTTCAATCCGAACTGAAAGCCACGGCCCGGATGTCCCTTCACCTGCATCCGAACCAGACTGCTTGCCCGTTATGCGGACATGACCACGAGACGACACAATTCC
This sequence comes from Paenibacillus filicis, assembly GCF_038070315.1. Classification (NCBI taxonomy): domain Bacteria; kingdom Bacillati; phylum Bacillota; class Bacilli; order Caryophanales; family Paenibacillaceae; genus Paenibacillus; species Paenibacillus filicis. Next base: position 183,404 of record NZ_JBBPCC010000012.1, read on the forward strand.
TCAGGCAAGCCATCGACTCCAGTCTGCAGACTGACGGCAATGAGCTGGCCGGACTGCTGACCGACATCGAGCAGTACAAGCTCAGGCTGCTCAGCATGGATGCCGACGCTGAGCAATTGCGTCTTGAGCTTACCCGGATGAACCAGCTGGCAGAGGCACGCACCTACCTCCTTAGCCGTTCCGATGTGGAGGAATCGAGGGAACTGGCCGGGGATTCCGGGCTGCAGGCTGTTCAGCACGTCGTAGTCCGTATCTGCGAGCGGATCAACCGCTATACAAGCTCGCTGCAGGATCTGCGCGGGAAAGCCCAGGCACTGGATGAACGAGGCATCACCATAGCTTCGATCACGGAGCTCCGTACGCTATTGGAGGATTCGCTACTGGCCCGGTCTATCCGACCCGATCAGACGGAGCTTCCTTGGATTCAGCTGGAATTGCTAATAAAGCAGGAATCAGAGCGTGTCACCGAGAAGACGGAAGCCGCGCGAATCGACTATGCAGCCATTCAGGAAATCGCTAAGCGAACGGACAGTAAGCGGCAGACCTTATCACAGCAGCTAGATGAGCTGACTCTGCAGGAGCAGCAGCTGACTCATCGCATGCTGGACATCGCTGAACTGAGGCAGGCCTGCTCCCGACTGGCCGAATTACATGTGCGCCTCCCCGGTGAACTCTCATGGAGCGAGTGGCGGTTATATTTCCAGAAGCTGATGCTGGCGTCCGAGGAGCTCGGTCGGGCGTTGGAGCCGCTTGTACTAGTGGAGAGGCTGGCCTATGAGATCGCCGGGTTAAGGAGGAAGCTTGAGGAGACTACCGTTAAGCGGGATCGCTGCAATCGGGCCGTGGAAGTATTATCAAGCCTTCGGAGCTTGACCGGGTATGGAGATGATTTCGTACGAAGCAACTTCGAGGCGATCAGCAGGCTCTTCGTTGCGCTCCACTCGCCGAATGAATTTGAAGGACTCGAATGGAATGAAGATAAAATCGTAGCTAGGCGCAAAGGCAGCGGAGCACGGTGCGCGATTTACCAGCTGAGCACGGGACAGCGGACCTCCGTGCTGCTGGCCATATTCTTCATTATGCATCTGGTTATGGAATCGGCTCCGCGGTTTTTGCTGCTGGACGAACCCGTCGCCAATATGGATGAGCTCAATGTGCTGGGATTGCTCGACTTCTTGAGACAGCTTACGATCACTCAAGGTACGCAAATTTTCTTCACGACGGCTAATCCGCAGATCGCCACCTTATTCCGGCGAAAATTCAGCTTCCTGGAGGATGATTTCCGAGTCTTCCACCTGCGCCGCGATGTGGAAGGTCCGCTCCGTGTTCATATCCAGCAGTTCAAGCCTCACCTGGAGAAGCCGATTGCTCTAACCTACTAACTTCGAAGGCAGGGTGATCTCTATGTATTTGAAGCTAAAAGCCTTTTGTTCCCTTCATTCGTGGCGACACTCCTTAACGGTCCGAGTGTTTCTCGGGTATTGGCTGGCCGTCTTTTCGATCATCTGGACGTTTACGGAATTCACCGGCTACTTCTTCACTATCAACAACAGCCCGGTCAAGCCAAGCGTATGGCTGGTACTCGGCCTTGGGGTCGTGATCGCGGCTTGGATGAGCCGCCCCCGGTTAACGCGTACCATCCTGCTGCCCGAGAAAGATATACAGCTGCAGGTTACTGTCGACGATATGTTCCGGTTGGATGACGCCTCCCTGATCATTCCGTCCAATTGCTGCTTTACACATGATCACATCGATGGGGACGCCATCATCACCCAATTCCGCAGCCGTTTCTTCTCTACCGCAGCCCAGCTCGATCAGGCTATTGCGGAGGCGCTACGATCGGTACCTGCGGAAGATAGGGTTCTGAATGGGCGGCAGGTTAACCAATATCCCATCGGCACGGTTGCCCAAATCCCATTACCCGGCCCCGTGGGAAGATTCGCGTACCTCGTCGCTTCCGCTGAATTGAATGAGCATGGCAGGGGGATCCCTCAGCTGGGCGATTTGAAATCAGCCCTAAACTCGTTATGGACCCATATCGGGGAGCGGGGCAATACCAGGCCATTGGCCGTACCTGTGCTCGGCAGCGGGCGTCAGCGTCTTACCCCGAATAGACTGCAGCTCATAGCGCTGATCATGCAGTCGTTTCTGAGCAGCAGCCAACACCGTAAATTTACGGGCCGTCTCACCGTCGTCATTCATCCCAGGGCTTATTTGAGCCACTCCTATAACCTGGACGAGGTCGAGACTTATATGAAGTGCTTGGTCAAATTCAACATCTCCGTGAATCATGCAGAATGAACGGTTCCGCTGCCAGATTAGAGCAGCTCCAGAGCTTTCAGTAAGGCATGCTCGCTGGACTTCGCGCCTTCTCTTGAATAATGGGCATCGGGAAACATAGGAGATAGATGATGGTATCCCGGGTAGACATGTAATTCTACCAAGACCCCGTCGAAGACCAGCTGCTTCGCGAACAATAAAGCCTCATCAACAAATAGATCAATGGTACCTACATTGATGTAAGTGGGCGGTAATCCGGCCAGTGATTGTGCACGAGCAGGCACATAATACTCGCTTACCGCCTCCTGGCCCGGCTCATGTCCCAGTACCGATGTCCAGCCAAAGTGATTGCTGGGTTTGTTCCAGATAAATTCACCCGCATACGGATGATCCGGCGCAACAGCCGTCCGGTCGTCCAGCATAGGCCTTAGAAGTCTGAGATGATGGATCTCGAATTCCTGCCGGTCGCGAATATACAGGGCCAGACCAGCCGCCAAGCCGCCGCCGGCACTGCTGCCTCCAACGGCAACTTTCCCGGTATCGATGCCTAATTCCTCTGCATGCTCGATGCACCAGTACAGTCCTGAGTAGCAATCCTGCAGCTGGCTTGGCTGCACATGCTCCGGGGCCAGACGGTAATACACGGACACACAACAAAAACCATGCTGCGCAGCGAGCGATGCATTCCCCGGACGATCCACGACCGGACTTCCCATAACCATCCCGCCGCCGTGAATGGAATAATATAACGGCATCTTCTCGTGCTTGGGCTGAATCGGCTTAATGATTTCGATTCGAATATCCGGGCCGTCAAAATAACTCGGCACAACCTTTTCTTCACATGTAACGGGAAACATCTGCGTTACATCGGTTTGCGGCAGCATTTGCGACTGTTTCTTACGTGATTCGATCAGCGTGGGCAACGTAAGATCGGTGGTAGGGATTAAATCAACAACGCTAAGAATCTCCCGATCAATCAGATGTCTGCTTCTGCTTGTTTGCTCACTCATCATCAACATTCCCCTTTCTTTCTGCAATTCCTATTTTATAGAGTGCCTCAAATATCCAAAATGAAAACAATGACTTAGAATCATTTTTGACCTAAAAAACACTGATGACTATGGTCATCAGTGCTGTTTCTTACTTTTATGTGAATAGACAATTTTCTTAATCGTTTCCGTTGAGAGAAAATAGTCCTCCGCTAGCTGCTCGATACTACGGCCACTAGTAAACTCATGCCGGATAGCGGTATTTCGCTGATCCAGCCATTGCCGGCCGCCGCTCATACTTCCCCAATTCTTATAGGAAGCTTGCTGCTTGGGAATATAAAGAGTCTCGCCTTGAACATATTTTTGGATATCTGCGATTAGCTTCGCAGGTAATACTTGGGTTGCATTCGTATACTTCAATCATGCCCGCCCCTTATTTTGATTTTTTCAAATAAGGTGCAAAGCCTGCTTATCAGAAAAGCTTATTTATTGTTAGCGTTAAAATCGTTTCGCCCCATACAAAGTAACGCTTTTCCATGACAGGCTTTGCATGAGTGGAAGCAGCAGCAGACAATCTTAAGAGATTCTCCATCGGTATGCACCCCCTTTTCCTTTACGATTATAGCATAAGTTCAAACAAGAAAAAGCAACTGACATCCATCAGTTGCTTTTCCAGGTTTACTTTTTCTTCGCGGCGATAAACGCATCAACTTGCTTTTGAACCTCGGCAATGACCTTATCGACGCCTGCCGCCTTTTGCTTCGCGATGTAGTCGCTGACCGCCTTCTCAGGGTCCTTCACCGTGCCCGCTTCAATCGCGCGGCCCAGCTCGCTCTGCACTTGATCGCGCTGAGCCAGCTCATTCTTGATGGAATCGCTGACGACGAAGAAGCCGTCCAGCGGATTCGTGAAGTTAGAGGGCTCGCTGGCGAATTCCGCTTCCTTCACCCAGAAGCCGTCTTTGTATGTCGGATTCGGCTTCATGAATTGCGGCTTCCACAGCGCCCATTGGCCGCCCCATTCCATGTAGTTGCTGGTCGTGGAGTTCATGCCGGCCGGGTAGTTGGCCGCCTTGCCATCCAGCACGTAGTTCTTGCCCTCGATTCCGTATTGGACCAGGTCATACAGCTTCTGGTCGGTCTCCAGCATATCCAGGAAGCGCAGAACCAGATCCGGATGCTTGGAGTTTTTGTTGATCGCCACGACATTCGCAAGCGCAGTGCGGTTCGGGAATTTCTTGTCCGGATACAGCTGGGACGTCGAACGCTCGAACGACGAGTCCGAGAAATTCTCCTCTGCGTTCGCCCATTCATGGGAGCTGTTAGCGAGCAAAATTTTACCGTTTCGGAACTTGGGACCCGGGTCTTCCTTATCGACCAGCACATCCTTGTTGATGATGCCGTCCGCATACCATTTGGCCGCATATTGGGCCATATCGCTATATGTCTTCGTCTGCTCGAGCGCCTTCACCTTGAAGGACTTGTCATTGATCTCCACAACCAGCTGGTTGCCGCCCTGTGCAGACAGGTCGTTCAGCTCATCGCGCAGCTCGAAGAAGCCGGTCAGCGTATTCGGCACGACGGGGAAACCCACCTTCATGTCCGGGAATGCCTGGCGAATCTGATGAGCGAATTTGTCCAAATCCTCCAGCGTTTTGATGGAATTCGGAGCAGGCTCGATGCCCGCTTTCTTCGTTAGATCGGCACGCCACTTGACGAACGGCCGCTGGCTCATCTTCATCGTCCAGGGGAGGGCAACGACTTGCCCGCCCACTGTAGCCGCCGCCAAGGTACCCTGCTCCTGATACTTCTTATACAAATTCGGTGCATGCTTGGGCAGCAGATCATTCAGTCCCAGGTACGCGCCCTTGGAGGCCATCTGACGGTAAGCCAGCCAGTCGCCGTCGAAGTTCATGTCCCAGTCGTCGCCGGATGCGGACATGACGAGCAATTTCTCTTTGTACGGGTCTCCGAACGGAATCGTATTGATCGTGAACTTCACATTCAGCCCCTTGCCCTTCACATACTCGCTGATCGCCTTCCAGACTTCATCCGTACCCGATTTCTTATCCCCGCCAAAATAAAATTTCAGGGTCACCTCGTCTTCTTTGGCAGCAGGCTTGCTCTTGTCGCCTCCTGCTTCTCCCGATGGCTTCCCATCGCTGCTGCAAGCCGTCAAGGCCATACTGGTTAGAAGCATGGCTGCCGACAGCATTGCCGTAAGCGGTTTCTTTTTCATCGAAATCTCCCCTTCATCTTCATGGAAGTGTATACTACACAGCCGGAGCTGGTATAGCCTTAGCCCTTGACGGCGCCGACCATCAAGCCTTTGACGAAATATTTCTGCAGGAACGGATATAGGAACACGATCGGTCCGATCGTGACCACCGTAACAGCCATCTTCACGCCTTCGGTAGGAAGGGTCGCCGCTACACGCTGCATCTCGGCCGAATTGGCAGAGCTCTTGAGAAACTCGACGTTACTGACGATCGTCCGCAGCATGAGCTGCAACGGCTGAAGCTTCTGATTATCGATATACATCAGCCCAAGGAACCAGTCATTCCAATAGTTCAGCGCTACGAACAAGGAGATTGTCGCCAGCACCGGCTTGGCTAGCGGTGCTATGATCTGCACCATGATCCGCCATTCGCCAGCGCCGTCTATCTTGGCGGATTCGAATAGCTCCTCGGGGATCGATTGCAGGAAGTTGCGGATCAGAAACAGGTTGAAGCCTTGGGCCAGTGGGGGCAGAATCAATGCCCAGACGGTATCCTTGAGGTGCAGGTAGTTCACGCATATGATGTACCAGGGCACCAGTCCCCCATTGAACATCAGCGTCAGCAGTGCGTAGACAGATAACGCATTCCGGTACTTCAGCGTTCTTCTCGCCATCGCGTAGCCGCCAATATAGTTGACCAGCACCGCCAGCAGCGTGCCGACGACCGTCACGAAGATACTGATCTTGTATCCGTCTATAATCCGTCCAGCTCCCAGGAATAACACCTTGTAGGCCATCAGGTTCGGATTAAGCGGCAGCAAGGTGTAGCCGTGCTTGGAAATATCCGCCTCCGTGCTTAAGGAACCGCTGATGACCATGATGAACGGGATGAGACAGAACAAGCAGAACAAGGCAACCACGAGCATCATCAGGAGCTGGGACAGCTCAAGCTTTTTCATTGTCATGAGGCTAACACCCTTTATTCAGATTTAGAACAGCGCCGAGTCTTTATCGATTCTTCGGGCGATCAGATTGCTCCCCAGCACCAGCACGAAGGCGCCGATGGATTGCAGGAACCCTGCTGCCGAAGACATCCCGATATCACCGTTCACTCTCAGGCCTCTGTATACGAACGTATCGATGACATCCGTCGTCGGATACAGCGTCGAAGCATCTCCGATAACGGCATAGAACATGCCGAAGTCGGCATTCATGATGCGCCCGATCGCCAGCAAAGTCAGAATGATCACCGTCGGCTTGAGCATCGGGAGGCTGATATAGCGGATCTGCTGCCATCGATTCGCTCCGTCGATCGAAGCCGCTTCATAATAGGAGGAATCGATCCCTGTCAGCGCGGCCAAGTAAATAACGCTTCCGTACCCGGTGATCTTCCAGCGCATGATGAGCACGAGAATAGCCGGCCACAAACCTGCCTTGTTGAAGAAATCAACCTCTTCAAATCCGAAGAACCTAATCAGTGAATTGACGGCTCCGACATCGGTCAGCAGGTTGTAAGTAAATACGCCGACCACGATCCAGGAGATAAAGTACGGCAAGAACGTGACGGATTGCGCCACCTTCTTGAAGGCCCGGTTACGGATCTCATTGAGCAGAAGCGCCAGACCAACCTCGAAGATGAGTCCGGTAAAAATAAATAACAAGTTCAGTAGAATGGTGTTCCTCAATGCCCGAATTGCATACTCGGAGTTCAACAGAAACTTAAAATTGCTGAAGATCGGATTGGCCCAATTGCTGCCGAAAATACCCTGGGTAAAATTAAAATCCTTGAAAGCAATCACGAGCCCCGCCATCGGCATGTAATTAAACACCAGCAGCAACAGCCCCACGGGTACAAACATCAGGTATACGGAGCCGTTCTTGCCCAGCTCCCCCATGAATCTCTTCGTCACACCCATTCTCTTCCTCCCCTGTCCAGTCTCTTGGTTAAGGTGTGTTTGGCTATGCTTTCATTGTACGGAATAGGCCATTTATTAACTATGAGGCAATGCTAAACTTTACCCCGCATTATTAGCCGAATCTCTCCGCGCTGCGGGCAAACGAAAAAAACCGCCTCCAAAGAGACGGTTGAACCGGTAAGTCTATGGACAGGATTGTGCCGGAAAAAGATTTCAAACAAATAACTAGCTATGCAACCCTCCCACCAACCGAGGTCGGGGAAGGCACCGGCCGATCGGGATTTGGACGAGGCTGGTTCGTCCATGCATGGACATCCTATAGAGCTGGTCGCACCATCCGGCCTGAAAGCCAAGAAGAGGACGTCCACCCATGCCGAGAGCGGACGCAGCCAGCAAAAGGCGCTGCAGGAGCATGCCGGCTTCCATCTGCTGGATGCGGTATCCTCTATACCCCAATTGGGGAATCAAGTGATCCTCGTCACCGGCTATGTGCAGACAGATCGGGACTTGAAACAAATTGACATTATTCAAGGTCATCCCCTGTTGCAGCCGGAGCCGATGATCACCGGCAAGCTCGCGCCGGAGCGCGTGGGCTGCTGCGTCATAACGATAAGAGCCGTCCGGTACGCCTTCGACGTTATAGAAACATCCGTATAACGCGACACGAAGCGGAGGTGACTTCCCCACGCCGTCCAAATCGTTACGATACATGAAGGAAGCCGTAGCTTCCTGCAGCAGGGCAGCTAGCTGCTGCGCCGTTACACGGCTCAAGACGAATTCGCTTTCGGGGGAATACCGTGCACGGCTGGTCGCCGCCAGATCGATGCTCATCCGCTTCACCGGTGGTAAGTACACCGTCTGAAGTCCGCTTTCCGCTCGACGGGCAGGCTCGAAATGGCGATACGGGGAAAGCGTATCGAGCGCCGCCGCTTCGTTCATCCGAGTCAGCTCCGGAAACTCCTTGACGGATTTCGAACGCACGTAATAATCAGGCTGAATAGCCGGAAGCTCGCGGCTCAGCTCATTCGAGGTGACCTGCATCTTGGTACGGTCGGCATCGCCTATCCAAGCGATATTGCGTTGCACGGAAAGAGGTACGACCGCATAAACGTTCTCTTCGGAGCCAGATAGCCCCAGCAGATGGCCCACGGCTCGGTCCAGAAACCGGAAATGCACGCTGGATGCATAACCGAAGCGTTTCGCAGCTTCCTGCAGCTGCCCTAGCAGCACGCCTGAATCAAGGCCTTGCAGACGATAGGCAAAGTTGTTGTATTTGAAAGCATTTTTCCAGCTCATCGCCGATACAAAGACAACGCCGAAGCATGAGGATAAATCACAGCGGTTGCCGAGAGCCCGGGTCAAGTACGAATCTTGATCGCCTTCACGCAACAGCACCAGGCGGTGATGCGCTGCATCGTAATGGTATAGACCGAGAACGCCGGTTTCCGAGCGAAGATATAGGTATAATTCGTTCGGGTACAATCCTCCGCCGGAAGGGACGAATCTGCGGTACATCCTTAGCGGTTGCGCAAGAGAATAGCTTACTTGCGTCAGCCCGTAGACGTACCAGAGAAAATGGCCGATGGCTTTCAGGCTTGGTTCAACTGGCGTTACCAGCGTTTCCAGCCTCATCGGGATATCCGAGGACAGCGGAAGAGTCGGCAGCCCGCGATACAGCTTATAGGCAAGCGGTGCATCGTCCCAATCGACCTCCCGGCCGGGCGGGCCGCTCCCGCTGTCGTCGGCATGAAGCTGGCGAATAAATGCTTCCAGACTCATTCGGCTTCCCCCAATCGCCCTAAGTGAACCCTTGGTTTTGGATGAGGCGACATCAGCCCTGCTCCATCATGGGAACGGATGCGGATGAGCATTGAGCTCCTCCGGACGCAAAGACCGTTCTGTGTACCCGAGCTCGGCTGGCACTCGAAGCGCTCTTTCCAATCCCTCTAACCGGGTAAAATGGTAGCCAAACGACATCGGCAGCATGCCGGGTATCAGCACTTTCACGCAGTGCAGCCCGTTACGTCTCAATTCCGGTGTTGTCTGATCCACCACAATCACATCCATATTCAACTGGACGAACTTCCCAATCATCGCCTTCAGGTCTTCAGTCAAATCCCGGTGCTTCGGAGTGGGCTCAAATTCTTGCGCGAACGTTCTCATCGGCCGGTTTTCCTCCAGCAAAAAGTGCAGCCGCGGCTCCGCCTCCGGCAGGCTGTACAGCATGGAATGGTCCTCCATGTCACGAACCAGCGAAGGATTGTGGAACATCCGCACATAATCTTCCCGGTTGGTCTCGAATTTGTGGTCTAGTGTAAGCATCATCCCCGATAGCTCGTGAACCGCCCCTTTCGCTGCCCGCACCGGGTCCGGGTGCGCTCCAGCCGCACAAATAAGATTCACTCCATTGGGCTTTCTATTTTTCGCCACTGCCCAAATGCTGGGAATGCCATTTTCCGTCGTCGCGTTAAACAAGAGCACGTCAAAACCGGCAACAGACCGCAGCCGGTCCACCATGAGCCTAAGGTCGGGGTCTCCGGCGGATTGTGGGTCTATACGGGGAAGCGGCAGCTGTGCGTACCACGTCAGCAAGAACGAATCGCGCTCCACGACCTCCAGCATCCCGTACATGATCGCTTCCTCCAAGCTTCCGCCTAGAGCGCAGCCGTTAGATGTCTCGTACACGAAGCCTTGCCGACAGGGAGAGCTATAATACGCGAGCCACTGCGGCACCAAAATCGGGCGTCCTTGCGCAAAAGAGTACCCCCAGACCCAATGGGTCTCGACTTCAGGATCGAACGGAGGAAAAGGAAATCCAGGCAGCTCATACTGCTCCTTCGCATACAGCCCGACCGTCACGGGATCGAGCGCTTCCCCTGCCAGCTGCCGGTAGCTGCCGAAAATGACGGACCGCTTACCACGTGGCGCCGTGCCACAATAACGCTCTAAGCCCTCCAGAATAGCCGACAGCTCGCTTTCCGCATAGCAGTTCGTCCGGCCTGCCGTCAGCTCGTCTTGCTCTAACATCGGAAGATTCACGGTCGCATCGGCCAATGGTGAAGCCAAATCCAGCATTTTTCCGTTTATAAATCCGATCCTGTAATCGAGATAGTCCCTAGCCAGAAAAGTTTTCAGCTCTTGGAGCGATCGGCTGCGGTAAATATGATCTCCGACCTTCGGGGACGGCTTGAGCGATATCTGTGCTGAATCACGCGAATCTTCGGGTAGATGTCCGCATAGAGGACACAATGGGTCCGGCAGGAAGAAATGGCTGGAGCAACTTAACGTTTTTAAGTTGACAAAAACCACATGCTCTTCCGTGCGGGAGCGGTCTCTCCGCAGCACAGTTCTTGATTCCGCCGTAATCAACTGCGCCATATGCAGCAGTCCCGTGCGCGACGCCCATGTGTCAGACAAAATTCCTCCGGTTTCCGTCAAGCGCTGTTGCAGGCCCCACATTTCCCTGCGGTCACGCCCCGCTACAAGCTGCCGGGTATCGGCACACCTGGAGCATCCGGACTGGCCTGGCCTGACGAGCGGCCCGATAACGCCTTCACCGAAAGCGACGAAACCACGAAGCCACGGAATGGAAGCAGCCTGAAGCTTTGCTTCCGCCTCACGATGAACGGCTGGATGCCAGGCATCGTTCAGCACCAAGGCCAAATCTACATCATCTGGCAACCCCTCCTTGAAATCGGTCAAACGAATGATTCGGCACTCGGAGATCAGCTCCCCACTTACCAGCTCCGCCAATACTCCTTCACCGACAACGGCAACGACCGCACTCATCCGGCTACCCCCTCTCCCAGCAGCACGCCGAAGACAGCAGCTGGACCTTCACGCAAAAACGGCTCCACGGCCAAATCGATGACGAAAACTTCCCTACCGCTTATTTTCAGCTTTCGCATTGCATCCCTGACCCCATCCAGCTTCGACTCCTCGGCTGGGACGGACAGCTCCAGCGGGGCGCCCGCACCAAGCCGCGCAGTCCTGACCTCCACGGCCTGCATCCCGCGTGATGCGGTTCCGTTCTGCGCCTTCATCAATGACGCTTGCAGTGCCCTGCGCAGCGCCGTTGTCACCGTCAAGTCGGTAGCTGCGAACCATCCATCCTCCGTACCTGCCCAAACGACAGGAAATCCGCACACTTCCTCTCCAAGTGCGATCGTCGGTATCCCCCGCATCGTAGTCAGCGACTGTAAATAAAACCTGCATGGCTCGTCGTCAATCTGACCGAGCCGAACCCGAACGACATCCGGCTTCCGGTCTGTCATACGAGCCTCCAAATGCTTCGTCAAACAAGCCTGCAGTCCACGACCCATGCCTTCTGAGACTGTCTCTCCGATACCGACGCCGATAAACTGCTCGGTGTTCACGAGAACCCCCGCAAGCCGCGACACATACGCCTCAAGTCCGGCCAGCCCTGCTTCACGTCGTGCTTCCCCGTGTGTCAATCCCGAACAAACGATGTCCGGCAGCAGACCGACCGGTCCTTCTGAGAGCGGATCGGCTGCCTGAATACGGCACTGTGACAAGGGCAGCTGGACAAGGTCCCCTTCCTCCCAGCTATGGAAAATTCCCGTCCGGTCCGAAGTCAACTTGCTGAAGTACGGAAACAGCCCATTTACTACTCCGCCTTCCCATCCTTCCTCGAGCCGAAGCTCTGCGTCATCCACCCAGTTAGCCGTAGCGTTGATTTTTCCGGCAGCAAGCGGATGCGGCAGTAAGGGGTGCCAGCTTCCTTCCAATGTCTCCAAATCAAGCAGGTAGATGGAGTTTCTCAGCTCCGGCTCGGAGGCGCCAGTTACAGTCTTAAACAGCTCGAAAACAATCACATTCGAGAGCAGCGCCCCTGCCGTTGAGGAGAACGCAAATTTCTCTGGGTCTTTAAACACTTCAGAAGCGTGGATGCGCCGCCATGCCGATTCCAAGCAGACCGCACTCTCCGGCTGCACGAGCGGGCCCGCTATGCCGGCCTGATGCAGTCGAACCGCGGGAAGCAGCGTTTTCCGTTCCGCTTGGCATGCCTTATGAAGAAGTCGCAGTTCCTCGCAATCGCCCTGCTCAGACACATAGAGGATCGTTTGGAATGGCCGCACGGCTTCCCTCCAACCTTCGGTACCCTTGTTCGGCAATATAGCTTCCCCGATTGCCACCTCGGGGTCCGTCAAGCGAGCGTGCTCCGCTAAAGCCGTAAGCCGACGCCGATCCGTCGGCTGCGAATCCGTAATTAATACGCAGAACCGAGGAAGACCCGACTCAAGCAGCGACGATACTAAAGAGGAGAAGATCTGGCCGGAGCCGACAGCGAGTACCTCAGCCTGCCGGTAACACTGAAACCGGTAAGCGCCCGATTGACCTAAGCTATCAAGAAAAGCGATTTGCCCTGCATACTTACGGACCGTTTGCTCCTGGAGAACGTGCGGGCGATCCTGACTCACATCGCGCGCAAAGCCTTTTTCCCTCAGCACTTCCGCGATTTCGTACACCCGGTCCCGGTACGGGCCGGATAGCCCATCCGTCAATTCTGCTAGTGTGTGCTCCCCGTTGAACATGGGGACGAGCTTTTCCAACCAGCGGTCCATCATCTCACCTTGCATGTGAAACGTGCCAACGTTGTTTCGGAAATAGACGCTGTCATTTTGAACCGGCAAAAAAAAGGTATCCGCCTTTACCTGAAGGCGCGCAGACGGGGTCAACTTTGACATCTCAGCCCTCCTAACCGTAAACGCTGTTTTCCAATTTGCAATCTTCGTTCTACATCATATGTACTTCTCTTTGTCCCTCATGTCAGACATCGCTTAAGGGATAGAAAAAATCGCCCCTGCAAGCACGTGCAGGAGCGATCGATTTACTGCAATAGGAATAGAGGACGGTGACGTCAGCGGCAGCGGGCGCAATTGCCTGCGCAGTTATGGCAGCGAACGCCTCCACAAACTCCTGCGCAGTTAGAGCAACGAACGCCTCCACAGAAGCCTGCGCAATTAGAGCAGCGAACGCCTCCACAGAAGCCGCCACAAAACCCACCGCAAACTCCTGCGCAAAACCCACCGCAAACTCCTGCGCAAAATCCGGCACAAACTCCTGCACAAAATCCGACGCAAAGACGCGCTGGATCCACGGGCACTTGGCCATTCGGAAACTGGCCGGCGTAATACTGAGCCTGTGCCTGCTGCTCCCAAGGCGTCATTTCGGTTGCCTGAAACTGCGAAACATTCAACTGTTGAAGCTCATTTTGAAAATTTGTCATCTGATAAACCTCCAGTAACTTTTTTTCATATCGACATGATTCCAACTTATGGTCGACACTCCGCGTTTGTTACTGAGTCAAAGGCCTATTTTTTGGGCGTATGTACCAAAAGCCGGACACGCAAAAACACCATCCCCCGTGTAACCTCTGAGGGCCAACTGCCTTATGCAAGGCATCCTGTACGGCGGATGAAAGATTACGAGTTTACAAGTTTACGAGTTTTCAATACCACACAATGGTTGTATGCATCTCTATGATCTGGCATCTTAGGTCAATCAGGGAATCCTTACTAGCTGGGCGTACCACCCAAAGCCCCGGTTCCCATGATTGGGGAGCCGGGGCTTTCATATGTTGCGAATATGTGCGTATCGGTTGACTAATCGCCAATGACCGACGAGTTCGTCAAAGCATCCACTTCGGCTTGAATGCCCCCTGCCAGACGGCGGATAGCCTCCAGGTCAACCGCGCGCTCATAAATCTGCAGAACGGGCTCCTGAACTTCCCGGACTGTGGCCAGCAAGGCGATCGCTTCCTTCATCGAACGGGAGTAGCGGGCGCGAATTTCGGCGATCTGGTCCTCAAACCTTTCGTCGGTCCCAGGGGTAATCGCCAGTTCGTAAACATCCAGGATTTCATCACCTTCACGGCTCGGAAAATGCTCATGGGGCGCCGTGCTGTCAAAGATCGCAAGGCTCTGTTGCGGAAAAATAATCATGTCCAGGCTGTTCGGATCAAAGCCGCAGTGATAGATTTCCGTATCGACCCCTCTCTGCTCCGCCGCTTTGGCAAGACGTTTAAACAGCGTCGATTTGCCGGAACCCGGACGGCCTTTGACAAAGACGCGCGTCTCCAGGTCATCCGTCAAGTTCAGCACGTAATCGACAGCCCCTTCCCAGGTAGCCGCACCCAGGAAGCGGTGAACGGCATGGGAGCGTGCCGGACGGATCGGAACAAGATGTTCTTCCGCCCACTCCTCGGCAATCCGGTCCATGACGACCAGGTCCAGATTCTGGATATAGAAAGTCTCCCATTCATCATGGATCCGCAGCGTTTTTTGGAACGTATCGTAGGCTTCCTTGTAGAGGGCACTCGTTTGCCGGTCGGCTTCCTCAATTTCACTTGCATGCTCGTTCAGCAGCTCCACAGAGACCACTTCCTGCAGATCGATCAAGCGGATTTCGGTTCCTTCGAGAACCGGATCAGAACTCCAGGCGTTTCCATCGACAACCCCGATGCCGAACTCCTTCAGGATGAGTCCTTCCAGCCAGTCTCGGTTCAGCGGATGATGAATATAGTGAAGGCTCCAGCCCTTGTGGCTCCATGCTCCCGCGAGCTCCGTGAGAAATGCCGAGACCGCCGTACCAGCCCGGCCCTGCAGAACGAAGACCGTATCCAAACCGCTCAGCACCGAATCAAACAGCGTATATAAACCGTCCGCCGTATTTCCCCTTGCAAAGTAATGCTTTTCTTGATCCGCCATACGGGACAACACTCCTTTGTCATCAGAACATGTTTACATTTCATGTTATGCATGACAGCAGGTCTGTGTGAATGCCCAGGGAAGCGGTTTAAGGCTTCGCGGTTTTCCAGTAATCGTAAGCATGAACGACATTTCCGGTGTAGGACGGCGAGTCAGCCAGCATCACCGGCAGCTTGGCGAGCTCTTTCTCCATATAAGCGGCACCTTCCTCAGCGAAGGTAACATGGTTGCCTTCCCAGCTCTGCTTCATTTCGACACTGATGAGAATCGGCTTGCCAAGCTCATCGGCATAGGCAATCGCTTTCTTGGAGATGGCTATAATTCCGTTCGACCCTCCTGCCGTATCGCGGAAGGCCATAAGGGATACAAAATCCATGGTGTCGATGAGCCACCTGCTGAGGGACTGACTCGTGCCGACAACCTTGTAGGTGTCCATCAATGTCATCCACTTGCTGCCAGACTCATCCGAGCCGGAAACCGTGTATCTGTCCAGCCATACGGCCATATCCATGCTAGCCTGCAGATTCGAATCCTTCTTAATCTCCTGGACAAAAGCGCTCAAGTTTCCTGTCCATTCCCTAATGACACGTTCCGGGTTTTCTCTCCATTCCGGCAGCACGTACGGCTCGATATCCAGATGGATGCCATGGAAACGCTCGTCTCCTTCCACTTCCTTGTTATATTTCTTAACATAGTTCACCAGGTTCATGATCTTAGGCCGGTTCTCCGTCATTGCCCAAAGGGGGTGACCGCCCATGGCGTGAACTTCGATGCCTGCCGCCCAGGCTTCCTTCATAAACGAACGATACGCATGGACCGGCTGCTGAAGGTCCAGGCGGACGTACAGCCAGTTCAGCTTCTTCTCCTTGGCAAATTCGATAATTTCATGGCCATTTTTCATGACCTGATTGGCTTCCCACACGTAGGTGCCCCGTACCTGCTTATCCCTCTTAACCGGGTCGGGGTCCGGCACTTGGCCGTCGTCCGGCTTTGGATCTGGCTTTGGATCTGGCTTTGGATCTGGCTTTGGATCTGGCTTTGGTTCGGAACCTCCCGGTTTCTCACCGTCGGGCATGTTCTCCCAGTTGCGGAAGTCGTGAATCGCAATGCCTGCAAAAGAGGTATAGGCTCCCAGCGCGCCGGACAACGATTTCAGCGATTGATTCATTTCGCTTTTACTGCTTCCGTAGAAGGACGTATAGGCCTGAGCGGGCATTTGCTTCGTATTGACGGCCACGAGTACCTGGGTGCCCAGCCGCTGGGCCGATTCCATCTCATTTCGGACAAGCTCCACGATGCCGTTTTCTGACTCCACCGTATTGCGGTAAGCCATAACGGTCACACGGTCAAATGACTTCATAAACCATTCGGTCAGCTTCTCATTGTCCTGATCTGGGACGGTATACTCATCAAACCAGAATGGGAGATCGATCCCGAGGTCCAGCTTGGAGCCGGAAGCGTGCGCCGCATCCAGAAAGGCTTTTATGTTACCGATCCAGGTCCCGATGAGTCCTTCCGGGTCGGTTTCCCACTCCGGAAGGACATAAGGTTCAATGTCCAAGTGAATGCCATCGAACCGGGCGTCTGACGCTTTAGCGTTGTTGTATGTATGTACCCAATCCGCCAGGCCAACGAGCCGGTCACGGTGTTTGGTCTGAGCCCAACCCGGGTCTCCTCCCAGCGCGTGCACGGCAATTTTATTAGCATGAGCATTTTTTATAAAAACTTCATATCGGCTTGCCGGCAAGTCTCGATTAATTTGTAAATAAATCAAATTGATTCCTTGGTTTTGGGCAAAGTCAAGCAGTTTCTTCCCGCCATCCTCGATCATTTCCGTCTGCCATACCCATGTGGCCTTGACCGGTCCGGACGGGGACGAGAACCCCACCAGCAGCCAAGCGGAAAGGCACATCAGTGCAGACAGCAAAATTCGAGAATTTTTGACAATCATAATTTCCCTCCATTCCTATAGTTCTCTAGTAGAATGTAGTAATTATAGCATTGATGTCGAAAAAAGAGATGAGCCCAAGTCCTTATTAGGCTAGGCTCCCTACAGCCGCGGCTTTCGCGACTATTATAGAAGGAACTACACACTTCTGTTAATTTATCCCTTTTATACGGATATGGATAAAATATGGAATATTTATCACCTTCTGATTAGTCGAAAAGTTACGGTTTATCTATCATTTTGGGGTGGAATTCCCCCATCAACTATGGGACGGGTCCCGGTTACGAATGAATGATCCGGGTCTGCCAAGTTAAGATTTGCCCGGAAATATGATAAGGTTGAATTACGACCTCAATCTTTCCATACCCATATGCCCCGTTCCTCAACTTCGAAATGGCTTTGATACGTTCTTTCGTCTCGGCATCCGTGTCCTTAGTTAACTTGCTTAGGAAAGTTTTTTAGGACGGGGGCGGTAAGACTGGAGTGGATGCCTCCGGGGGCCTAACGGTGAACATGTGTGCTTTGACTGACGGCCACGGTAGATTCCCGGACGATTAGCCGAGGCTCAAACTCAACGCGCTCATAATCGGTTGTGTTCTGGGAGTTTATCCGGCCAAGCACCAGCTCCGCGGCCAGACGGCCAACCTCACTGCCCATAATGGACACGGACGTAATCTGCGGCGTCGTTACAGTCGTCCACAGGTTATTATCGATACCGGCGACGGCCACATCCTCCGGCACACGTACCCCCAGTTCCTTAAAGCGGTTGACGATCCCGATTGCGACCATGTCGTTGACCGCATAGATCGCATCCGGCATATGCTTCAGATGATAAAAGTAGTTCGCTGCCTGCCGCCCCGTCTCAAAGGAAAAATCCTCGCCAAAATAGACAAGCGAAGGGTCCACGTGCCGCAAGGACTGTTCATAGGCGAAATACCGCTCCTCGATCTTGTCCTTGGGTGCGCCCGCGTAGGCGATGCGGCTGCGCCCCACATGCAGCAGATGCTCCATCACCAGCCGGCCTTCCTGACGCGCCAAGCCCACGATGTCGGCCTTCAGTTCCTTGCTCAGCCTCTTGCTGTAGTTAATCACGGATACCGGGATGCCCGCTTGATTAATGAGCCCCTCCAGCTGCTTCGGATAGGCGAGCGGCATAATCACCAGACCGTCCACGTGTAGCTTCTTCAGCTCCTGCAGCGTCTCCAGCTCCAGCCGGGCGTTGCCGAGTGTATTGATCTGAACGACCCGATACCCATGCTGCTTGGCGGCCTGCTCGACAGACCAGGCGATATCTGGAATAATCGCGTTGCGAATATCGGGAACGGCCAGAGCAATTTGACGGGTTTGGCGAATTTTCAAGCTCTGGGCAGACGTATTGGGGGTGAAGCCCATCTCCTCAATGATCTGCATAATTTTGGATTTGGTTTTCAGACTGATCCCCGCGCTATTGTTAAGAGCCCGAGAGACGGTGGCGATCCCCACACCGGCTCGTTTGGCTACGTCCTCGATGGTCACTTTTTTCTTATTCCCCACGGCAGCCTGCTTCCTTTCCAACCGGAATCGTTTCCTATTTTAACTGATCATTTTCGGTTTCTGCCTCCATTATAGCACAGCTTCATCTTCCTTCGCCTAAGTACCTACCCATCTGCTGCGATAACGAATCCTTAGCACAGCTTACAAAGCCCCGTATTGGCCATTGCCTTCCATGAACAACCCGGTTATAAGGGATAAAGGAATTGACAGCTGGATGAAAATGTGACATCATAGGTTTCGGAAACGTTTCCTATTTAGTGAGCGCAGGCTCTATTTTATTCTATATTCCTACAGGGAGATGACTCATATGCAAGCGTTGAGATGGCATGGTGTGAAGGATTTGCGGGTAGATACCGTGGAAGCACCCACCGCTCACAAGGGGCAAGTCAAAATCAGGATCGAAGCGTGCGGCATTTGCGGAAGTGATCTGCATGAGTACGTGGCCGGTCCTATTTTTATTCCGGAAGGAGCTCCTCATCCGCTGACGAAGGAACAGGCCCCGATTGTCATGGGACATGAGTTTTCCGGGCAAATCGTGGAGGTTGGCGAAGGAGTGTCCCGCCTTCAAGTCGGGGACCGCGTTGTTGTCGAGCCGGTATTCTCTTGCGGACAATGCCCGAACTGCAAGCAAGGCAAATATAACTTGTGCGAGAAAATGGGCTTCCTCGGGCTGGCCGGCGGCGGCGGCGGCTTCTCCGAATATGTCGCTGTAGACGAGCATATGGTTCATCGCATTCCCGATTCCCTTTCCTATGAACAGGGTGCGCTGGTGGAACCTTCCGCCGTGGCGCTTTACGCCGTTCGCTCCAGCCAGTTCAAGGTCGGCGACCGCGCCGTCGTCTTTGGTACAGGCCCAATCGGGCTGCTGGTGATCGAAGCTTTGAAGGCTTCCGGCGCATCCCAGATCTATGCCGTAGAGCTGTCTGAGGAACGCCGAAGCAAAGCGGAGGAGCTCGGTGCGATCGGGTTAAATCCGGCTAAGCTCAATGTCGTGGAAGAGATTCACCGGCTGACCGGCGGCGGAGCGGATGTGTCCTTTGAGGTGACCGGTGTTCCAGTCGTGCTGAACCAAGCGATCCAATCGGCGAAAACGAGCGGGCAAATTATGATTGTCAGTATCTTTGAACGGGAAGCCTCCCTTCATCCGAACCAGATCGTTTTCCAGGAGAAAAACATCACCGGCGTAATCGGATACCGCAATGTTTTCCCGGCGGTCATCAGCCTCATGCAGCAGGGATACTTCCCTGCCGAAAAGCTGGTAACGAAGCGCATTGCTCTGGCCGACGTTGTCGAGGAAGGCTTCGAGCAGCTGCTGAAGGAGAAAAACCAGATCAAGATCCTCGTTTCGCCTCAGCCTAAGTAAATTCGGATTATCCCGAATTACAGAGCCCAAGCAAGACGAAGAGGGAAGGGTAAGCTGTCCGACAGACAGCTTACCCTTCCCTTTTGAAGATGGTTAAATTTCAAAGTTGCCCTGCCTTCCTAAGTGAATTCATTTTCCATCTAGACTGGACTCCAAGAATTCTTTCTCCTCATTGAATACAGTGCAAATGAAAGTATGCAGACACGAAAGGCAAGTTATTTTTGCTTATTTTATCGCTCCGGACATTTGACAATTATTCGAGTTCCAGGCACCACAAGAGAAGCTTGTCTAAAAACGTTCTACACACGATTGAGAGCCAACGTTACAGCATCATTCGAATCGATAATCGACCTCGTTTTATTCCTTCCATTCATCTCCCATGACATCGAAGAAACACGCAGCATCCGACTTCTAAGGGGCTAATCTCATTGTTGCCAACAGCCACTCTCCTTAACTAAAGCATTGACCGACATTTATGCCCCCAATAATATGAAAGACGAGGTGGATATTATAAAAATGGTTCGACGTTCACGCACATTGGGGAGTAAATGGCAGAAGACGAAGATCTTGCTTCGAAGCAAGAAACTGAGAGCTTTCGTCCCTGAGACGAGAATAATGAACTCTGGGAATCTTCTCACGATGCTGAACAAGTATGGGATGGTGTACGTCAAGCCTGTTCATGGAACAATTGGGCAAGGTGTGATTCGTGTGGAGCGTACCGGATCAGGGACCTTTGTTTACAAGTTAGGTAAAATGCAGCGGACATTCACAACATACACCCCCATGTATCAATCGTTGAGCAAATCGAAACTGAATCGAGTCTACTTAGTTCAGAAAGGGATTCATCTTCTAAAATATCAGAAGCGGATTTTTGATATCCGCGTTATGGTTCAGAAAAATTCACACGATAAATGGGAAGTTACCGGCTATATCGGCCGCGTCGCGCATCCGAAAAAAATTGTGACAAACTTCCACAATAGCGGTAAACCTAAACCGCTTGAACAGCTGATTAGTGCCTACTTGAATCCAACGAGTACCCAATCTTTTATAAAAAAATTGAAAACACTTGGGTTGCGAATCGCTGAACAATTCCAAAGCTATCATCCTGGCTTTAAGGAAATTGGTGTCGATATTGGCGTTGATACTAAATTCAAGCCGTGGGTCATTGAAGTCAACACAGCTCCTGATCCCTTTATATTCAATGAGCTAAAAAATAAGCAAATGTTTCGAAAGGCATTGCGATTAGCACGAAATCACGGAAGATTTACGAAATAACAAAGAAAAAACGGCGGCTTTGATTTGTTATGATCAAAACCGCCGTTTGGTCTTGCCCCCGCTATTAAGATCATCCCCATAAAAACAGGTGAGACATGAGCAAGTTCATGCAGGCGTCCGCCCGAGGCGGCGGCTATTGCCCCCTCTATCTTACTTCAGGTATACGAATACGTACCTCCGTGCCCTGTCCGGGGCTGGATGTGAGAGTAATCCCGTAATCCGGTCCGTAGTACAGCTTGAGCCGCGCATCCACATTGTGAATGCCGATCCCGCCCAGCTTAGTCCTTCCCGATTCCGAATCCGGCTGCTGCCCGGCACCCGGATCACTGGCAAGACGGGCAGGGTCAAACCCGACCCCGTCATCGCTGACGGTAAATTGAATGCTCCCGTCGTCCACCCGGCCGCAGCGAATCTCCAGATGTCCCGGTCCGTCCTTTTCACGGATCCCGTGGTAGATCGCATTTTCCGCCAGCGGCTGGAGGATGATCTTGGGGATCACCTCGTCCGCCAGAGACGGGTCGAAGCTCAGCTCATAATTCAGCTTATCCCCGTAGCGCTCCTTCTGGATAAATAAATATTGGGATACGTGGGCGATCTCCTTCTCAATCGTCGTATATTCGCTGCCCCCGCTTAGCGACAGCTGGAAAAACTCAGCGAGCGCCTTGGTCGTTGAGATTACCCGGTCCGTATCCTGGAACTCGGCCATCCAGACGATCGTATCCAGCGTGTTGTACAGAAAGTGAGGATTGATCTGGCTGTGCAGGACGCTCAGCTCGTGCAGCCGCAGCGAGCGCTCCCGCGTCTCCTTGTCTTCCATCAGCTGGCGGATTTCCAGCACCATGGAGTTAAAGTGCCGGGCGAGTCCCTGCAGCTCGGTGACCCCCGTCTCCGGCACACGGATCGCCAGCCGTCCGCTCTCGACCTGCTGCATGGCCTGCTCGAGCCGCTGCACCGGACGGGTCATGCTCTTGGCAATCCAGGGCGAGGCCAGCAGAATCAGCAGCAGGACTGCCGCTCCGACCATGATGAAGGACCTTAGCAGCTGAGCGCGGATCTGCTGCAGACCGTCCAGGGAGCTGACCCCGACCAGCGTCCAGTCCGAGCCCTTGAGCGGCATCTGGTACACCAGCCGGTTCTGCTTCGGATTATAGCCTTCGGACTGCCGGCTCATGGCAATCAGCTGTTCTTTTTTGGCACTGTCGACAAAGTAAGAGACGTCCTTATGATAGACCAGCTCATTTTGGCTGTTGATGATGTATACGTACCCGCTGCTGCCCAGGTCCAGGTCGTTCAGATAATCCTCAAGCCCCTTGTACTTGATATCAAGAAGCACGACGCCGAGATTGCGGCCTTGGCTGTCCCGGATCTCCTGGCTCATCGAAATGACCCAATTGTTCTTATCCATTGAGAACTTCTGCATCCGCGCCGAGGTCAGCACCGGGTTGCTGCTGCGGACCGCCGCGGCGCACCATGGCTCCCGCATCATGTCCGAGGAGCGCGTCATGTTCAGCTTCCGCTCGTTGGACAGCATGTACCCGTCCTTGCCGATGACGATGACCGACTGAATGAACGGATCGGAGACCAATACGCTGTCGATCATCTGCAGCACATCCTTTTCCCCGGCCTGGTCCTTGGCCTCCAGTGTCCGGATCGTCTGGGGATTGCGGGCCAGCATCGTGGACAGCACCTTCAGCCTGTCGATGTACATCTCCACATAGGTACCGCCCTTGGCGATCGCCATCTGGCTCGATTCGACGGATTCGCTCATGACGACCCGGGAGATGCCTGCATAGAGCACACTTCCGGTGACGCCCAGCAGCAGAACGCTGATCGCGAAGTAAATCCAGGAGATGCGGAACTGCAGTGAGCGGAAGAACGGCCTCATCACTCTTTGATCCTTTCACGGTATTGCAGCGGGGACAAGCCGAATTTCTTCTTGAAGGAAGAGCTGAAATAATTCGGGTTGTCGAAGCCCACCTCCGCCGAGATTTCATAGACCTTCTTGTCTGACGCGAGCAGCTGCAGCTTGGCGCGCTCCAGCCGGATCGAGGCGATATAGTCCTGGAAGGGGGCATTGAACAGCTTCTTGAACAAGGTGCTCATGTAGCCCGGACTAAAGCCCATCTGCTCAGCCAGCAGCACCAGCGAGAATGCCGGGTTTGCCAGATGGGCCTCGATCACCTGCTGGACCAGCTTCTTCTCGTGATCCGGCTCGCCCGGTACTCCGGCGCCTGCCGCATGCGTCTGCATGTTTTTTAGCAGGGCCAGCAGCTCCGTCTGCTGATTCTCGTCCTTCAGCTTCTGCACCAGCTTGTTCAGCACCTCGAACACATCGCTGCGCGAGACCGGCTTGAGCACGTAATCGTCGATACCTATTTTCAGCGCGGCTACCGCGTAATCGTAATAATCATAGCCCGTAATGACGGCGATCTTGACCCCGGGCTTCAGAGCTTTGATTTGGGCTGCAAAATCCAGTCCGTTCATCCGCGGCATATTGATGTCCAGCAGGACCAGATCGGGCAGCTGCTCGCCGAAAATCCGCAGCCCTTCCTCCCCATTGGTTGCCTCATAGATCTCATGAATATGCAGCTCCGTAAACGGTACGAAACGCCTGATGCCCTTGCGGATCAAGTCCTCATCTTCCACGAGCAGCAGCTTATACATAGCGCGATAACTCCCTCTAGGCTCATTTTACCGTTTGAATCAAATCCCCATAACCCGCTTTATCCATATCCGCCAAAGGAACGAAACGGATGGAGGCGCTGTTGATGCAATATCTTTTTCCGCCCTTATCGGCAGGTCCGTCATCGAACACATGGCCCAGGTGAATGTCGCCGGCCCGGCTGCGAACCTCGGTGCGCTTCAGCCCGTAGCTGTTATCCTCTTTCTCCTTCACCACCTCAGGCACGATCGGCTTCGTGAAGCTGGGCCAGCCGCAGCCTGCATCATACTTGTCGGCGCTGGAGAACAGCGGCTCACCGGTCGCGACATCCACATAGAGACCAGGATCAAAGTTATCCCAGTAGGCATTGGAGAAGGCATGCTCCGTATCGTTCTTGACGGCGACCTGGTACTGCTCCTTGGTGAGCTTCTGCTTAAGCTCCTCCTCGCTTGGCTTCGGATACTTCGCAGGATCGATATGAACCACCTGATCCTTCAATATATTCAGATCGATGTGGCAGTACCCGTATGGATTTTTCTCCAGATAATCCTGGTGATATTCCTCGGCGAGGTAATAATTGTCAAGTGTCTTCACCTCGGTCACAACCGGTTTGTCATATTGCTTCTGCACGGCCTCTACGGCGGCCTTGATCACCGGCAGGTCCTGCTCCCGGTCATAATAGATGCCGGTCCGGTACTGAATCCCCCGGTCATTGCCCTGCTTGTTGACACTCGTCGGATCGATGACCTTGAAATAGTCGGTCAGCAGGTCAGCCAGAGAAACACGTGCCGGATCGTAGGAAACCTTCACCGTCTCAGCGAAGCCCCGATCCCCGCGCACCACATCTTCATAGGTCGGGTTCGCACCGGTTCCGTTGGCATAGCCGGAGACCACATCGCTAACCCCGTAGATACGCGACATATATGCCTCCACTCCCCAGAAGCAGCCTCCGGCCAAATAAATCGTCTGCAACTGGCTGGCGGAAAAATCTAATGCTTTATTCGGATTGGGCAGCGATGCGGTGGTAGCTTTGGGTTCGCTGCCTAGAGCGGCAAGAGCCCCTACGCTCCCGTTTATTCCATTATAGGAGGAGCATGCCGTGACGACCAGTAGAAGCAGCAGAGAGAATAACAAGCCTATTTGTTTCATATAGAGCCTCCTTGATAACCTATATTTAGTTAATGAATAGATTGAAAGGTCTGGTCGATCACTTCATTGGTATTATGCCCCGGGACTGCTTTCACGAGAATCCCGTCGGAGCCGATATAATAGGAGGATGGGTACCCTCTGACACCGAACTGCTTGGTCCACGCTCCTCCTGTATCCAGCAGGACGGGAATATTGTCAAAGCCGCGCTTGGTGAACCACTTGACGAACTCCGCTTCCGACTGCTCGCCGTTAAAATCCGGACTGACAATGGTGAGCACCTTGTAATCATGCTGCTGACCGGACAGCTGGTTCAGCTCATCGAGCCCTGCCAGGCAGATCGGGCACCAGGATGCCCAGAACTTCACATACACCTTCTGCCCCTTGAAGTCCGCCAGCGATACCGGGCTGCCCTTCAGATCCTTCAGTTGAAATTGCGGAGCGGGCTGCCCGGCATTTTTCGCCGTAGCGTTCTCTGCGGCCTTCGCCCCTTCCCTGCCGCCCTGGGTTCCCAGCAGCAAAGCTCCCAGCAGCACGACGACAACAGCGCCTCCCAGCCACGTCAGCTTGTTCATTTTCATTCAGTCGTCCTCCTTCAAACAAGATTAGAATTGAAAATAGGCCGTAATCATATTGAGCTTATTGGTGATGAGCAAGAGGCCCATCAGGATCAACACGGCGCCGGAGACGATCTTCAGTGTCTTCATATACTTATACATATGGCGGACCCGTGTCAGCAGCGCCTCGGAGAACAAGGCCATCACCAGGAACGGAATCGCCAGGCCCAGCGTATAGATCAGCATGTATGAGGCTCCCTGGGCAGCCGAGCCTCCGGTAGCCGATAAGCTGATAACGGCGGCCAGCACCGGACCGATACAGGGCGTCCAGCCGAAACTGAACGTAAAACCGAGCAGGAATGCTCCCCACAGTCCGCGTCTGTGCTGCAGGTCAACCGTCACCCGCTTCTCGCGCTCCAGCGCCTGAAGCTTGAACAGGCCGGTCTGATATAGACCGAACAGAACCACGATGCCGCCGCACACGGTCATGAACAGCGAACTGCTTACGACGCCGCCCAGCGAGCCGGCGCCGAAGCCGAGCAGGACGAACACCGTGGACAAGCCCAGCATGAAGATCAGTGTCCGGCCAACCAGCACCGGCGAGAGCTTCATCCCGCCGAATGTACGGCTTCCCGTGCAGCCTCCCTGCTCTGCGCTGCCGAGATAGGCCAAGTAGACAGGCAGCAACGGCAGAATGCACGGAGAGAAGAAAGACAGCACGCCTGCCGCGAAGACGCTGCCGGCATAGATCGATTCGGTCATGAACGGTTCACCTCCGGATAGTTCTTGGGTTCATGCATCAAGGGATGCTTATTCGTCTGATTCAAGCTATAGCTTTCTCAGCTCGTGAAGAATATCTTCGGGCTCCCACCGCTGCATGAAGTCCGGATTGACGTAAGCGGAGCGGATGACGGCACTCTCATCGATCATAAAGGTCGCCGGAACCGGCAATATCCACCGCTCCGTGGCGTGATACTCGGCCAGATCGATCCCGAAGCTCAGATAGATCTCGCGGAGAGTGTCCGGCACATCATAGAGCAGGTTGTATCTCGCGGCCAGCAGCCCATTCGTGTCGCTCAGCACCTGAAAGCTAAGCTGCTCCTTCTCCACCTGACTCAAGGAATGGTCAGGGGTTTGTGCGCTGACTGCCAGCAATTGTCCGCCCAGCGCATGAATCTCGGGCAACATCTGCTCATACGCGCGAAGCTGAAGATTGCAGTAAGGGCACCAAGCCCCGCGGTAAAAGGTCAGTACCACCGGACCCTTGGCCAGCTCCTCGTACAAGGAAATGTTCTGGCCGAGTGCGTTCTTCAGCTTGAAATCCTTCACCTTGGTGCCAACCGGCTGCCCGCTCGCCAGTCCCAACTGTTGAAGCTCCCGGATCGAGCGGAACATCTCCTCGTGCACCTCGGCTGGGGTACTTGCTATGAACGCCTGCTTCGCTTGGTTAAGCTGGTTATTGAGATTACTGATCGTCATGAACTCGTTCTCCTTCCGCATCCTCATCTATTTATAGGGGATAGTTTTACGTTATAGACTCAGTGTAGAGGAATTCGAAGTGCTTTAACATCCAAGCTCATCAGCACTTTCTCTAAAATCATCAGGTTTTTGAAATGATTTGGTCTCGATCGGTTCATCTCTCAAGCGCTGCGAGATAATGAATGTACTTAATAAGCCTCCCAATAGTACCATTCCAAGAACACCTGCCATCACAACCACCCTAACTGAGAATAGTTCAGTGGCAATGCCTATTGCACCAGTCGTAACCAGGATCAGTAGCGCCTCTATGAACCCGTTCACACTCCCCACTCGCCCCATCATCTCTACTGGTATATGGTTCTGATAAAAGGTCGTGAAGCCTGTATTGGCAAACGCAAGGAAGAAGGCAAGTATGAAAAACCCGGCAGCCGCGGTATAAAAAGAAGTCGAAAATGCGTAGATGAGATACCCCGCGCATACCCCCATGGTTCCCAAAGCGATCATCCACGAAATAGGCACTTTCTTAACGATTAGCGTATTGATGCTTGCTCCTACAATAATGCCTGCTCCAGCCACACTCACCAACATGCCGTAGGCACCCTCAGACAATCCAAGTACCACCTTGGCAAACGTGACCTCCAAAGAATCAATGGCTGAAGCCATCACGACCGCCACGCTGCTGAACCCTATACATATCACGAAAATAAAGAGGTATCGGCGATAAAAATGAAAAACAAGGGCCCAGTCTTGCTTGATAGTCTTCCAGGTGATCCTCTCCATCTTGGCATCGCGGCTGTCCTGCTCAAGGTTCGGCATGAATAGCGTAATAAGCCCGGACAAGAAGAGTGCTGCCGCATTCGTATACATAGCGGCTGTCGGCGAGCCGACCATGAACAGCATCCCGGCGATGGCCGGACCTACTAAGAAGGCCCCCGATCCGATCAACCCGTTCAAGGAATTGAAACGCTGCCTTTGCTCCACAGGGATCAATCTGGTGATATAAGTGCCGGATGCCGGTCCAAATATGGAACCCGCCATATGAATACAAAAGACTACCGAATAGGTATACCCCATAGACGAGGACAACGGAAGAAGCACAATCAATACGGACCTTAGAAGATCCAGAACAACCATAAGATTTCGTTTATTCAGCCGATCTATCCAACTTCCTGCCCATACATTCGTCATCAGAGTAGACAACGGTCTAATCATATACAGAGCCGATACAGCAAGCGCAGACTGGGTGTTCTCCCATACGATTAAATTTAGAGCAATAAAATAAATCCATCCGCTTACATTAGAAATGCCAATGCCGAATAGCAAAATAAGTGGATACTTCCATGATGCCAACCGCGATTTGAAATACACGTTCCCCAGCTCCTCTACTTTTTGGGTAAATAAAAAAACGCGCTGGACCCTCTGGTCCTGCGCGTCGATCTATCGCAGGGGAGGAAGCGCGAAGAGCGTTAACCCATCCCCTAATTTTTCACAAGGAAATGTGTTAACGCTAAGTTTGAACTTGAATTCGTTCTGGACTTCGGATCAGCATAGAGTATCCCCTATTCATCATTGATGTGGTAATCATACCCACTTTTGCTTGTAACCGTCAAGATAAAATTATTCGTTTCATGAAATTTTGCTGAACGACAAACAGCCGCGAGGCAGACGCCCCACGACTTTTGTTGACTTCATTATTAACCTTTTACCGCGCCATCCGTAATCCCTTGGATAATCCAGCGCTGGAAGATAGCGAAGATCACTACGATCGGAATCGACGACAGGATCAGCGAAGCGAGAATCAAGGACCATTCGCGGCTGTACTTGCCGAAGAACATGTTGATGGTCAGGACGAGCGTATACTTGCGGTAGTCCGTCAGCAGCAGCACCGGCAGCAGGAAGTCATTCCACAGCCACAGCAGGTTCAGGATGATGATCGTGAATGTAATCGGAAGCAGCAGCGGGAAGATGATCGTATAGAACATCTTGAACTCGCCGCAGCCGTCGATTTTGGCCGATTCGTCCAGCTCGCGCGGAATGCCCTTCACAAAGCCGTGGTACAGGAAGATTGCCATGCTGACGCCGAGTCCCGCACACACGACCCCGAGACCGAAAGGCGAGCCCTGGAGACCCAGGTCCTTGGCCATTTTGGTCAGCGTGACCATGATCGTCTGGAACGGAATAAGCATGGAAGCGACGAACAGCATGAAGATCGTCTGGCTCAGCTTGCCCGGCGTACGGGACAGCTTGTAGCCGGCCATGGAGCTGAACAGTACGATACCAGCGATGCCCGTTACGGTCACGATCACTGTATTCCAGGCGCTTCTCAGCATGTTGGCCTTCTTGAACGCCTGCACATAGTTATCGAAATTCAGACTGCCCGGCAAGCTTAGTACGGAACGGAACATCTCGTTCTGCGTCTTGAAGGAATTGATCACAGCCATATAGATTGGAAACAGGAAGTAAACCGACAGGACGGCGAGCACCAGAAGCGACAGGACGGAATAAAGTCGACGATTCACGCTTCCACCTCCCGCTTCTTCATGACCGTCACTTGAATCATGGTGATGATGAAAATAATGGCGAAGAGGATGAGCGCCTTGGCGCTGGCATAGCCGTAACGGAAATTACGCTGGTAGGCTTCCTCTAGAATATTCATGGTTATGACCTGCGTATCACGACCAGGTCCACCGCCGGTCAGCGCAAAGATCAGATCGTACACCTTGAACGAGTTGTTCAGCGTCAGGAAGATGCAGATGGTCAGCGCGTGTGCGATCAGCGGCATCGTAATGTAACGGAGCATGTGAAACGGATTGGCTCCGTCAATAATCGCGGCTTCCTTCAGATGCTGCGGAATCCCTTGGATCGCAGCCATATAGATCAGCATCAGCGTACCAACACCGCCCCAGACCGAGACGAGCATGATGGTCCAGAACGACACATTCGGGTCGCCGAGCCAGGAGATGCCTAGAAATTTCAGCGCGGCATATTCGGACAAAGCCGGCATGACCTTGGAGAACACGAACACCCACATGAACGTACTGATGATAATACTGAGCATATTCGGCATGAAGAAGATGGTCCGGAAGAACCCTTTGGCTCTTCGCTGGGATTCGATCAGCATCGCGAGCAGAAGTGCAAGCCCGTTTTGCAGCACCACAGCAAACACCACGTATTTGCCCGTGAACAAGATGGAATTCCTAAAGTTCGCATCGTCGCGAATCGCTTCGATGAAGTTGCTGATGCCGACAAAGCTGTACGATTTGTTCAAGCCGTCCCAGTTGGTGAAGCTGTAGTAAGAGCCCTGCAGCATAGGAATGACCAGGAACAGTAAATACAGGATAAAAGCCGGCAGTACGAAGAGGAGCAAGGACAAGGTAGCTCTATGAGATTGTTTCAGCATGGTTCCACTCCTTTGAACCTCACACCCTGCGTTCGTCCTCATGACGACCGCAGGGCATGACGGCGGTTGTTTTATATGTTATTTTTTACTCGCCGCTGCATTTGCATCCTTCCAGGTCTTATCCAGGTCCTTGATTACATCTTCTTTGGAGAGCTTCTTGTTGTAGTAAGCTTGCAGCGCTTTACCGGACTCGTCCTTCACGGCAGTCGGAATCGTCGATTCTTTGTAGAACAGTCCCTTATTTGCATAGGTTGCCGCTTCTTCGACCCAAGGATACGGCTTGAAGGTATGGTTTTTGGAAACTGGGTTGAACTTCAAGCTTTGGTACAGATCATTGGAAGCCTGATCGTCGAGAATGAAATTCAGCAGGTCTTGGGCGACTTCCTTGTTCTTCGCGCTCGAAGCGAGCGCCAGAGACGTGGAAACCGAGACATTGATCAGCGAAGATTTCGGATCGTCATTGATCGGTAGCGGTGCTACGCCGAATTCCATCTTGTCGTTAACCTTCAGGATGCTGTCGGCATTCCATGGGCCTTGTACCCACATCGCCGCTTTGCCGTTGGCGAAATCTGCGGAGCCGTCATCGTTGCCGATTTCAAACGCGCGGTCCGTACCGTTCGCGTTCACCAGGTCGATGATATCGAACATTTCTTTGATGTCCGCGAAGCTGCCTTCGTTCTTGTTCATCTTGTCGATGAAGTCCTTATGCGAAGTGTTGACGAGCGATCCTACCGTCAGCGGCAGGAATAGCTGCGGAATCCAGCTTTCCTTGTAGCTCAGCAGGAAAGGCTTGACCTTGTTGTCGTTCAGCTTTTGTACAACCGCTTTCATTTCCGTTAAAGTTGTAGGCGGTTTCAGACCCAGGTCATTGAAAATTTTCTTGTTGTACAGGTAGCCCCACTGAACGCTTTCCATCGGCAAGGCAACGACCTTGTTGTCAATGGAAACGATCGGCTTAATGCCCTCTTGCAGCTTCGCCGCGAAAGGCTGGCTGGACAAGTCGGCCAGGTAACCCGCTCTGTAATAATCCGGGATATCATTGACTGCATGGAGACTGAAGATATCCGGTACATCACCCGTTGCCAGCCGCGTCTTCAGGATTTGAGCGGAGTTCTCAGAGCCTGGGTATTCGGAGTTGAACGTAACCTCGATGTTCTTTTCTTTCTTCTCTTTCTCTGCGAACTGAGCGAAGTATTTATCGAACTGATCGCGGAAGCGGTCAAGGCCGCCAAGAAACAATTTCAGTTCAACCTTCTGCGGAGCCCCCGCCCCATTGTTCGAGCTGCCCTTATCCGGGGTACCCGATGAGCAAGCGATCGTCGATCCCAACATCATCAAAGCGACCGTAGTTGTAAGTGCTTTCTTCATCTTATTTTTGCCTCCCTTTGGTGGTAACGCTTACGTACTTAGTATACATGGGAGCGCTTTCGAGCACATTGGACTGGATTTGCATGGTTCACTGGACTATATTGATATCCCTCCTGGCATTGATATGGCCGCTGATATAGCTTGTGACATACTAATAAAAATTATGCATCCCCGCTTATATCTTGTCGGACCTGTCCAGGTGTCAATCCGGTAATCTTCTTAAAAATCCGGTGGAAGTAGGTCAGATCGGAGTATCCAACGGCTTCTGCCGCATTCTTAATTGAGACCATCGGGTCATGCAGCAGCTGCTTGGCCTTTTCCATTCGCAGCGTAATAATATAGTCCATCACCGTTGAGCCTATCTCCTGCTTGAAGGTTCTGGACAGATGCTCCTTGCTGACGAAAAACTGCCCGGCGATGGACTCCAGCGTAATCGGTTCGGCAAAGGACCGGTCGATATACTGCCGGATTTCCGCAATATTGATCCGGTTCTTGTTCCTTC
Source organism: Paenibacillus filicis (assembly GCF_038070315.1). Classification (NCBI taxonomy): domain Bacteria; kingdom Bacillati; phylum Bacillota; class Bacilli; order Caryophanales; family Paenibacillaceae; genus Paenibacillus; species Paenibacillus filicis. The sequence continues at coordinate 215,769 of NZ_JBBPCC010000012.1, forward strand.
GTCTATGGATCAATTCCTCCATCACGGATGCATACGCATCGGACAATATCTGGATCCACTGACTGATCGGCGTATGGTCCGTAACCAGCAGTGTGCTCGCGGCGTGCGGGATGAAGGACACGTAATCAGCCATCATCCGTGCCGCTTCCTCCTCCAGCAGAAACATAAACTGCTTGTACAGCGAGTTGTTGCTGCCGGATTGCAGCGGAGCTTGTTCGGTCAGCAGGTGCTCGAGCTCTGTGAATTTGCCGCGCACGGCTTCGATCTGGAGCTCGTGAACATGACGGATGATGAAGGGCCTAGCCTCGGAGAGCACCTTCAGAATGTCCTTGTCCAGCGGCTGCGCTCCATGAAGCCCGCGGGCAATACGCAGCTCCCGGACCGCTTTCTCCAGCGCGCGGTTCAGCTCATCCGGGTTGATCGGCTTCAGGATATATTCATCGACCTTGGATTGAATAGCTGACTTCGTGTAAGAAAAATCATCATACCCGCTGATCACGATCTTGCGGATGAACGGGTAATCCTCCGACAACTTCTGCAGCAGCTCGACGCCATCCATACCGCGCATCTTCATATCCGTAATGACGATGTCCGGCTGTATATGCCGGATCATCTGGAGTCCGCTGAGACCTTCCTCAGCCTCTTCGATTTGCTCGATCCCGAAGCGCTCCCAATCCGCCAGCCTGCGTATGCTATTACGGGTCCAAAATTCATCGTCGATAATGACCGCCTTCATGCTTCGATCTCCTCTCTATGCTCGGTCCAGGACGGGATAATCAGCTTGACCGTCGTTCCTTCCCCTTGACTGCTTGTGACATATAAACCGTATTCTGCGCCATATATAAGCTTGATACGCGAGTTAATATTACTCATGCCCATGCTTTCGCCCAGCTCTTGGTCCTCCCATTCATGCGTAAGCCGCTTGCGGATCTGCTCCAGCCGTTCCTCCGCAACTCCGATGCCGTTATCCTCGATGCTGATCTCGACTTCATCCAAGATCATCTGGGCGCGGATCGTTATCGACCACAAGCCCATCTTGCCCTCCAGCCCGTGAATGAAGCAGTTCTCCACAATCGGCTGCAGGGAGAATTTCGGAATCTGGCAGGACCGGCATTCTTCATCCACATCCATATGAATGCTCAGCATATCGTGAAAGCGAAGCTTCTGGATTTGCAAATAATTGCTGACATGGTCCATCTCGTCAGCGACGGTCACCAGGTCCGATTTCATGCGGATCGTATACCGGAACAAATCGCTAATGGCGCGCACATGCTCATAAATCTCGGGAACCTTGCGCTCCAGAGCGATTCCGCCGATCGCTTGCAGCGCATTGTAGAGAAAGTGCGGATTGATCTGGGCCTGCATCGCCTTGAGCTGTGCCGTCCGCTTCTCGATCTTGGTCTTATACTCCGTCTGAATCAGTTCCTTGATCGTATAAAGCATCGAGTTGAACCGCCGCTCCAGTGTCCCGATCTCATCGCTTCTTACCTGGCTGACTCCTACGTCAAAGTTTTTAAATTCGACAGCTCTCATGGACTTGGTCAGCCGGACGATCGGCCGGGTCATATAGTAGGCCGTCAGCACCGAGGCCGCGATCGCGAACAGAATAAAAATGACCGCCGTAACGAAGCTGAAATTCAACGTCGAGGACGCGCTCGAAGACACATAGCTCATCGGGATGAACTTGATCAGCCACAATTGATCGCCCGCGACCGGCTGGTAGAAGATGAAACCTTCATTCAGCTGCCGATAGCCGGACTCAGCGGGACTAGCTGCGATCTCCCCCAGCAGGACCGGATCTACCGTGTTCTGTTGGGTACCTGAGTAGGGCTCATACACCCGGTTGCCCTTGGCATCCACGATGAAGACCTGGCTGCTGGATTCCGAGTGCAGCATGTCCAGCACGCTGTTCATCGTTTTCCACCGAACATCGAGCGATACCCCGCCCAGAACCTCCCGGTCTTCAAACCGGTTCATGCTCCTGACGAGAGAGAATTGATTACGGTTAATATTACTCACGATGTTAACGCTTTCATTGCCCTTCTCAATACTTTGCCAATCGATGCTGGGCGTACGGAGCTGGGCGGTAGAACGAACCGCGTCCTTATCCACGACATACAGCAGATGCTTGGATTTCATAAATAGGGAAATTTGAGCAATCTGGGTATTGTTCGCCGTATATAAGGCTCTGAGCTTTTCATTGATATAGCTGTCCAGTACATTCTCCTGGCCGCCGATGCCTGCATTGGATGAGCTCGTGCCCGGAAATAAATTTTTATCCAGCAGCACCGAATACGTAATCGCCTGAAGCTGAGCGAATTTCTCATCGAAATATTGCCTCGCCCATTCCATTCTGGACTCATTGGACCGAATGACCTCGAGACTGAGCGATTGCTTCGTCGTCTTGGTAGCGAAGAACGTGACCAGACTGAGCGGCAGCACGGCGATCACGACCATGATCAGCATCAACTTGTAGCGCAGACTCTTGTTAAATGGCGACAGAACATGCTGGGTCAGCTTCTTGATTGTTTGTAAGGTCATCACAAATTCCGCCCTTGAATCAATATGAGTGCATGGCTATTGTAACAGATTCATTCGCGGTCATCCTAACTTAATAGCTTACCAATTGTAAGTAAGAGGCGTACAAATTGTCAATCCTCTTTCCTGACGAACATAGCTGCCGCATGGTTTGTTTATCTTCTCCACGGGATAGGCAAGCGATACCTGAAGAGCATCGGGAGGCTACATGTATGCAAAAAATGAGGCCGCCAAGTTCAGCTTGGCAGCCTCATCCGTATGGACCTTTCCGGTTCTTTACTTGTTATAAATCCGGTACATCAACACCGCGGTCTCAGCCCGCGTAGCGTTCGCTTCCGGATGGAGACGCTCAGCCGTTCCCTCGATCAGGCCCTGCTTGATCATCGTAGCAATGCTGTCCGCCGCATAGGGAGCCACGCGGTCTGCATCCTGGAACGGAGCCAGATCCCGGGAAGATCCGTCAAGGTTGATTTTCCCTGTAATCTGCATAGCTCTGGCCGTCAGGGCCATCATCTCTTGCCGTGTAATCGGAGCGCTTGGATGGAACTTGTTATCTCCTACACCGTCCGTAATCCCCAGCTTCTTAGCTACGGCAGTTGCCTCGTAGTAATAATCCGAGGGAAGTACATCGTCAAAGACTTCCTCTGCCTGACCGTTCAGTCCAAGCGTACGGATGAGCAGCATCAGGAAGTCCGCCCGGGTGATCGTTACTCCCGGCTGGAAGGCCGTATCCGACGTGCCCTGGATGATGCCCTTGGATGCCAGCACCCCGATCTGCTTCGCCGCCCAGCCATAGTCCTCCAGATCCTCGAAGGTCTTGCGTACAAACTGAATGGCATATTGGCTGAAATGATGCGTCGTGAACGTCATCGTACCGGTCGCCGCGTTGTAGCGGGAATTGGAAACTGGCGTCACCTCGCCATGATCCGCGATATACCCGACCACCAAGTGCTCGGAATCACGCAATTCCTCGGCCGTCGGCTTGTAAGGGAGACTGATGGTTACCGGAGCGCCTGCATGCTCCCACGCTGTTTCCTTGCCATTCACAATAACCTTGAATGTGTAGACAGGCCGATCACCCAGACTTGCCGCGGCTGTAGCCGGTATAGCCGCCGGGTCGACAATCCCCAGCGACAGCTGGATAACCGGAGCCGTGTCCCCCTTGGCTAACTGCAGCATATTGGACGGAATCGTAAGACTGCCCAACTGGGTGACGAGGGTTGTGCGATCCGTGCTGCGTGTGGATGAGATAAAGTCATACGGGATACGAACCGTAATAGTTCTAGCCCCTTGAACCTCCGGGATCTTCACCGCCACGGACCGGGTACCGTCCGTACGAACGGCCGCCGCGGAGAAGGCGCGGGTCATGGCGCTATCTTCGATGCTCGCGAGGACAACATCTCCGCTGCTTTCCTTCTCGATGACAGCCGTAACAACAGCTTCACGGCCGGTATCTGAAGGATTACCGGTTCCATTCGCCGGTCCGCTTCCCGAGCCGCCGTTCGTGCCGCTGTCTCCATCACTGGATGAGCCCCCGCCGTTATCAGGGTTCTCCGTTCCCGGCTTGGATGCGAGCTGGACCTTGACGGTATAGTTCCGCCAGGAGCCATCCGCGGCTTCGACTCTATACACGACAGGCGAAGCGAAATCGTTGGCCGTCACGCAGCTCACCTGCTGGACGGCACCCACCTTCACCCGCGTCCCTGTCGTCTGGAAGGAAGCCACCAGGTCCGATACATCGGTTCCCGCTGGAAGTGTGAAGACGAGATCGGTTCCGTTCCGCACGCCGTCCACCGGCGGCTGGATGCCTTGGAATTGGAACGATACCAGCTCTCTGGCCGTCAGGTCGTACAGCGGCTCACCCGTTATCCGGAAATCATCCATATTCACATACCCTGCGCTGGATGCGTCCAGCCTCAGCCTGAACAGGAAGGCTTCACGGTCGTTAGCCCTCGGATCGCTAATCGCAAAGGATATCCGGTTATTTCCGTAGGTTTCGGTAAAGGAGGTATTCGCGCTGTCGCGTTTCAACACATGAGCAACCTGCCAGCTAGCTCCGCCATCCACCGACCATTCACCATATACCGTATATGGCATCTGCGTGTTTTGAGTTCTTGCCGCGAAGGACACGGACAGGTTCTTAAAGTCCTTCGTGCTGGTCCTGAGCGTCACCGCCGAGCCATCGGCAGCATCCTTCAGCAGCCGCAGTGCGGCTGGCATCGACCTCGTATGCGCTGAATTGCCATCCTTGACGAACACATGGGCAGGAGCCTTGAGCACGCCTTGGTCCAGGAAGCCCTTATACCATTGGCCGGACTCCATCTGATTCGGATCTTCCGGGATGGGGGTGATAATGTCGTACAAATTATTGCTGCTGCTCTGAGCGAGGCCTTCCTCCACCTTCGGGTTGTTCCGATACTCGGTGAACGCCGTTTCAAAGACCGTCACCGGCAGCCGCTCCGGCAGCACACGGACCTTCACCGTATAAGCACGAACCGTACCTTCCGGAGACATAACGGAGTACGTCACCGTGTTCGTGAAATCAATCGGCGTGACACCAGAAATCTGAGGCACCCCGTTCACGGTTACGCTGGAGCCTGTCGTCTTGAACGTAGCGATCAAGCCCGTCACATCCGTATCCCGCGGTACATTCAATTCGATCAGACTGTCTTGAATCTTCCCCCTCACAGGCGTATATAAGCCTTGGAACTGGAAGTCGACGATTTCTTTGCGCGGAGCAGCCTTATTCAGATTGGGCGCTATCAGGCTGGCGCGATGTGTGTGCAACTGGTCGGCCAGCATCATATCGGCAGCACTCCATAGCGAGTCCTCTCCGAAGCGGACAGCCGCTTCACGCAGATACCGGGAAAATGCCCGCTCATCCTCGTCCTTCAGCTCATCATAGGGCCACTGTGAGAAGTCCACAATGTAAGGCGTAATAAACTGATAGGCATGACGTATGCCCCCTCCACCTGCCTGCCACATATCCAGATCCACATGATCGCCGATGATGCTGAGCATGGAGAACGGAATCAGGTTGTACAGAAAATAGTGAAACGGCCTTGTTCTTCTCAGCTCCTCGGGCATCGTACCGTCCGGTAAGATTTGCGACACGATGCGCGGCGCCGAGGTCTCCTGCAAGTAAGCCTTCACCTCATCCCGATGCCCGAGATACAGCCTGTAAGTAACAAGCTGCGCATCATACCAGGTGCCATGATTGTTCAGTGTGGCCTTCTCGGCGAGGGCCAGCTTATTGGTCTGGAGCCAGTCGGTGTAAGCGGACAGCCAGCTCTTGAAGCCCCGCGTATCCTCTGTGGTCCAGCTGCCGGAGCGGGAAATCAACTGAATGGAGTCGATAATCTCGAACAGCTTATCCGTCTCCAGCACGCCTTCCTTCCGCCCGTCCTCGGCTCCTGGAATCCCCTGAGCATAGTTCATATTCGGATTCATACGGGTAGCTTCATCCAGAAACCAGGTTCTCAGCAGATACGCAGCCCGCGCCGCATATTTCTCATCCTCCGTATAGTAATAAGCAAGTGCTAGCGTAGATACGGTCGTTCTGAGCAAGGTGAAGCTCATCTTATCGTACTTCTCGGTCATCCCTTCGGGATTCGTGACCCCGTCCCTGTTGATATAAGGAAGGCCGCTCGGTGATGTAGGATCTGGCCACCAGTAGGGGGCAGAGCTCCAATAGTCGTGCTTGTTGCCGCTTGGAGCGATTCCTGTTTTAAAGGTCACCGCATAAGGGCCGTTTGACATAGCGAGCTCGGCATCCGCCTGCAGAGTTTGCAAAGCCTCGGCATACCATGCAGCTTCGCCGGTCTTCAGCTTGCTCTTCACATTGAGCAGCTGATTAGGGTCATATAGCAGTGTACCCGGACCGGCGGTAGGCACGGCGGAGATGAACGTCCTTGCGCTTTTTTTACCATCCGCTGTCACGGTCTGGATCGCAAATGGATAAGGCCGCCCATTCGTCAGGGAAGTGAACGTAACGGATTGCTGCCCCTTCGCCACCGTCTGTACCCTATTTCCATCCGATATCTGCACATGATCGAAGGGCAGATACACGGCCGATGTGACGGGATCTGTCCAATAGACAGACGCCTGGCCGTCAGCACTGATCGTGAAGGCCGAAGTCACCGGAGCCGGCTCTGTAAGCTCAGGAACTTGCGGAATATCGTGGTACAGCTGGAACTCGCTTAGCTGGAAATTAGGCGTGGCATTGGCAAAGGTAATCGTCAGCTTCACATACCGCCCGCTAACCGCGTCAAAGCTTAGCGTCTCTGTCTTGGCAGACGTGCCCTTATTCTGGATAGCGCTTTCATAAATCTTCGTCCAGTCCGCCCCATTGCTGGAGTATTCCAGCCTGGCCTTATCCACGCCATTGCTGAGCGGCATCTGGATCACCGCTTTATTGAATGACTTCGCAGAACCGAGGTCCAGCACGACCCATGCGCCGTTGCCGGATACCGCCCGGTCCCCGGAGAGCGGCTGCCAGAACGTCTCGCTTCTGCCGTCTACCATATTGGCTGCCGTATTGCTAGCCCCTTGGGTGCTATAGCTGCTCACTGCTGCGCCTAGGGCCAGGTTAGCGTCCGGCTCGGGATTTGACGGCGAAGTGGAGCCCTCCTGGTACAAGCCGATCTCTGCTAGCTGAAAGTTATTCGTATAGATGTAGCATGGCGAAGCCCCGCCACAGGTGGGATCGTTATAAATTTTCGTGCTTCCATTGGCGGTCCACACTGGACCTTGCGATTCGACCAGTTGGCTAAACTGAAAAATAACCTTCACATATTGTCCGGTTACAGCCGGAAACGTCACCGCATCCTTCTTGGGATTGTCCTTGTTATTATCCTTGTTGCGTACCTGCCCGCTGTAGGCATCGTTCCAACTCGTACCATCGAGCGAATACTGGATCTTGTACGAGCTTAGGCTGTTGTTCAAGATAAAATCGAGCTCGACTTTGTTAAAAGCTTGGGCCGATCCCAGATTGAGCGCAAACCATGGGTTCTGCGACCGGTCAATCGCCGTGCTTTGCCAATAGGTCCCCGGTTGTCCGTCATACACATTGGCGACAACATTAACTCCCGACTGCGTGCTGTAACCGGCTACCGTCGCTCCGCTTGCCAAATTCGCGGAAGCTGCTACTGCGGCTTGACGGGTTCCGAATGCCGGCACCCACACCGAGATGAGCAGCAGAATCGCCAGCAAACCGTTTATCCTGCTGAATAGGGACTGCCTTGTCTTCATGTTGTAAACTTCCCCTTTCCTTCTATTATGTAAGGGCTTACAAAATCAAATTATAGGTGTCAGCCCTGTGGTGGACAATACGCTGCCTTTAGGTCAACTTGTGTTTCTATTGGATAGAAGTTGGCCCGCCTGCACAAAAGTAACCCATCAAAAAAACCGAAAGCATGAGTGTAAGGCTCTCATACTTTCGGTTGTCTGTTCACTTCTGATTGACTTGGTGTTAGTTATACCTTGATCTGCACCTTCAAGAGGCTTGGATCTTTGTGCCCGCGGAAAAATTCGAGCGTTTCCTCCAGCGTGATGACTTTGGAAATTAACGGCTTCACGTCGATCCGCCCTTCCTTCAACCAGTGAAATGCCGGGTAGAAGGTATGATTGGTTGCCTTGGAACCGATAATCGTCCAATCCTTGTTAAATAGATCAAACGGGCTGATCTGAATCTTCGCGTCGTTATTCGTCACGCCGAATTGCAGAAACTTCGCCGTTGCACCCATATAGGCAAGGGCTGATTCGATCACGGACGGAATTCCGGTCACATCGACCACGACATCAAATCCATCGGGATACGCCTCCGGCGTCAGATCGTGACTAAGTACGCCCTTGGTCGCCCCATAGGCCAGAGCCATATCCAGCTTATTCTGCGAGACGTCCACGACCACCAGCTCCGATGCTCCAGCCTTTGATAACGCTTGCACCAATTGCTGACCCATAGCGCCTGCGCCGAACAAGATAACCCGGTTGCCTACCTGCAGCTGCAAGCGGTTCATGCCGTGGACCACACATGCTACCGGCTCGATGAATGCCCCTTCTTCGAATGACATCGAATCCGGCAGTTTGATCACGTTGCAGATAGGAACGCGTACGAATTCTGCCATACTGCCATTCAGGCTTACCCCGACGGCCTCCCAGTTCTTGCATTGATTTCCCCGATGAGTCAAGCAGTACTCACACTGACCACAAAAAATATTAGGCTCCGCGCTGACCCGGTCGCCCACTTGAAAGCCGTTAACCCCTTCTCCCAGCTCATGAATGACGCCGGAGAACTCATGTCCAGGTATAAGAGGGTACGAGGCGATAAATTTTCCTTCGTAGATATGGATATCCGTGCCGCATATGCCTACGTTTTCAACCTTAATCGTCACTTCGCCCGGGCCGGGCTGCGGATACGGGACCTCTTGAATCGTAGCTTGAAACGGATTTTCAATGACCAATGCTTTCATGACGTTCCCTCCGTGAATAGGTCGTTGATTTTCTTGTAGTCATTATATCCTTATCACTTGATTTAATCAATTAATAGATTCAATATCACAATTAGTACACTTCGTGCGTACAAAAAAAACAGAACCGGACTGTCCGGCTCTGTTCGGTGAAGCATTATAGGTTCATCCTCAGGCTCGAGGGAGCCATTAACAATTGATCAATGGCATGGGCTGCGGCACCGATAAGCATATCATCCTTATCCGGGGAAGCGAGCTCGATCCGCAGATTCTGCCACAGCTCGATCAGCACATGCTCCCGGATCACCTCAGCTACCGTATCCCGCAACAGCTCGCCGGCACCAGACAATTCATCCCCCAGCACGATATGATCGGGATTATATACATTGACCATGTTCGCCAGTCCGAATCCTAGAAACCAAGCGACTTTCTTGACGGCCTGTACAGTCGCTGGATGCCCTTCCCTGAGCGATTCCCATACCCCGCTCAGTGCAGAATAAGGCCGGTTCAATTCCTTCAGCAGGACGGAAGTGGTGCAGTACAGCTCCAGGCAGCCCCGATGTCCGCATTCACAGACAGGTCCGTTATAATCAATGCTCATATGCCCCATTTCCCCGGCCATGCCTATGGCACCATGGTAGACCTTGCCATTCACGATGATGCCGGCGCCGATCCCTTGGCCTGCGGTGACATACATAAGCACGCCGTGACTCGGGTCCAATTGATGGTCACCGAACCACCACTGAGCCAAGCCTCCGGCCTTGGCGTCATGCTCGATGTAGACAGGGATCCCGTACTCCTGCATGAGCTCTTGCTCAATATTGATTTTGTCCCATCCTGGAAAGCTGGACATCAGTGCAATCCGGCCTTCCTGACGAAATAACGGCCCCGGCAATGCTACCCCGATCGCATATACATGGCCGGAAGCATTCATGCGGATCATCATGCTAATCAAGTCTTTGATCTTGCCGAATGCGGCTAGAGGGTCGTCATCGTTGTCTATCGCGATATGTCTATACTCATACTCCTGCCCTTCGATATCGTATAGGGCTACAAAAATCGATTTACGAGTCAGTCGTACCCCGATGATTTTATAGAGCTCGCTATTCAGCCTGATGCCGATGGATCGCCGGCCTTTTCGGCCCTCAATACTGCCTGTCTCGACAACTAACCCCCATTGAATGAATTCATTGATGATATGGGTGATTGTCGATTGGTTGAGTCCGGATTCCTGAGTCAGCTCCGCACGTGAACAAATTTGTTTTTTTCGCAGCAGCTTGATGATCAGAGAACGGTTCATGTCCTGAACATCCTCCAAATTCGTTCCCCGCTTCTTCCTGGTCGCTGACATCCTAATCACCGCTCCGCCCGTAATCTATGGATCAAATAACAATCATAAATCAATCCATGGATTTAATCAATTCATGTGCAGCAGCTCTCAGAGCTCCTTGCTGGCGAAGGATTGAGGCTGCAGACTCCTGTCTCCGGTAAATCCAGCTCAACCCTCAAGGCTGCTTCCAAGTCGCCTGCCAGATAAGCTGCAATTGATCTGACTTGCTCATAACCAGTTGCCATCAGGAAGGTTGGAGCGCGGCCATAGCTTTTCATGCCCACGATGTAAAACCCCTTCTCTAGATGACGCAGCTCTTTTTCACCATGAGGGCGAACCGTACCGCAGCTATGCACATTGGGATCGATAAGCGGCGCTAGCGCTTCTGTACTTTCTGTAACGGGGTCTATGCTTAGTCGCAGTTCCCTTAGGAAAGAGAAGTCCGGCCGGTTTCCGGTGTTTCCGATCATTTCGTCCACGCCGGTCAACTCCATCAAGATCTGATTGTGGACTCCGCCAATGGTTAGTTTCCCGTCTTTGGATGTTACCTGCCGAATATGGAATGGAGTCATGACCTGGATTTGCTGAGCATCCACCAGCCGGTGGATACGTGATCCCAGCTCGCCGCGCGCGGCAAGCTGATCGTTCTCTTCTCCGCCATAGGCTTCCTCCACTTTATGTTTGCGCATCAGCCATAGGATTTCCGTTTGCGGATGAGATTTCTTCAATTCGGCTAGATCCAATATCGTATTTAAAGCGGAATGTCCGCCGCCGACAACGGCAACACGCTTGCCGGCATACTTAGCGGCTTCTTTGCCTTGGATATCGGGAATCCCATAGGAGATCTGGCTGCTCAGAGAGCGTTCTTCCTGTGTCCACACTCCGCTAGCAGCTATCGGGTTGGAATGTCCCCAAGTTCCAGAGGCGTCGATGACGGCCTTAGCCTCGTAAATCTGAAGCTTTCCGTTAACATCCGCATAGATCTCGAAAGGAAGCTCGTCGCGACCAGCAGATTTCATTTTATCCTTATCTTGTCTGCTTATGGCTACGACACGAGCTCCGAGGATAAGCTGAGAGCGGATAGCCGGTAATTCCGAAAGGGGCCGTAAGTAGCGCTCCAAGAATTCTTGTCCCGTAGGAAGTTCATCTGGCGCAGGAGCTAACCAGCCATCAGCGGCTAATAGTCTTTCGGCAGCTTTGTCCACATTGTACTGCCATGGAGAGAATAGACGAACATGGCCCCACTTTGAAATATGATGTCCGGCCTCTTCTCCCGATTCCAGAAGCAGGAACTTCACCCCTCTCTCCGCTAGATGAGCTGCGGCTGCTAAACCTACGGGTCCAGCGCCAATAATAACAACGGGCAAGTGATTATTGACTCGTTGAACAGCCACCGTCTCTTCCTCTCCAATCGCCGTCGCACAGCAAGATCCCGCTTGAGTGAATTCAATGTGTTTAATCATACCTATAACCTCCCACTATAAATTAATAAATTCTCTTGTTTTCTCACTCTTTCTTAGACTTTCAACCATGGACTTTTTGAGAGCTGGAGAAGTCATGTAAGGATGACATTATTTTCTGGTGGAGCCGGTGGCAGGA